>NZ_JAFBEH010000014.1 GCF_016908645.1 Streptococcus loxodontisalivarius | reverse complement strand
ATTCTTCTCGCTTTGAACGCAACAAAAGAGAGAACCAATTTGATTCTCTCTCGTGCTTAATTATTTAGTCAACCCACTACAGTTGACAAAGAGCCCTTCTTTCTTTTATCATTTGACCTGCAGCATGGTCAGGTTTTTAGATTGGCTGATTTCCTTCTATTAATTAAAGGGAATCTTCTTCACCATCATCTTTTTTACGTTTACGAGCAAAGAGGCTGGCAAAGAGCAATCCTGCTCCAAGGTAACCTGCTATGCTTGAATCTTCCTCACCTGTGCTTGGAAGTTTAGCTTGGCTCTTACCGTTTGCTGATGCAGATGTTGACACATGATAGCTTGAATCGCTGTGTGATTCAGATTGAGTATGTGAACCTGAGATTGATTCACTTACTGACTCTGAAATTGATTCGCTCACTGATTCTGAGACTGACTCAGAAATTGACTCGCTTACTGACTCTGATACTGATTCAGAAATTGACTCGCTCAATGATTCTGAGACTGATTCTGAAATTGACTCGCTTAATGACTCTGAAATTGATTCACTTACCGACTCTGAGGTTGACTCAGACACTGACTCTGAGATTGATTCAGACACTGATTCGCTCACTGATTCTGATGTTGACTCAGAGATTGACTCGCTTAATGATTCTGATAATGACTCAGAGATTGATTCGCTTACTGACTCTGATGTTGATTCAGAAATTGATTCACTTACTGATTCAGACACTGACTCAGAGATTGACTCGCTTAATGATTCTAATACTGATTCAGAGATTGACTCGCTCACCGATTCTGATACTGATTCAGAGATTGACTCGCTCACTGATTCTGATACTGATTCAGAAATTGACTCGCTCACTGACTCTGATGTTGATTCAGAAATTGATTCGCTCACTGATTCTGATACTGACTCAGAGATTGATTCGCTCACTGATTCTGATGTTGACTCAGACACTGATTCTGATGTTGATTCAGAGATTGATTCAGAAATTGATTCGCTTAATGATTCTGATGTTGATTCAGAGATTGATTCGCTCACTGATTCTGAGACTGACTCAGAGATTGATTCGCTTAATGACTCTGAGACTGACTCAGAAATTGATTCGCTCACTGATTCTGATACTGATTCAGAGATTGATTCGCTTAATGATTCTGATAATGACTCAGAGATTGATTCGCTCACTGATTCTGATGTTGACTCAGAGATTGACTCGCTTACTGATTCAGATGTTGACTCAGAGAGTGATTCGCTTACTGATTCTGAGATTGATTCAGACACTGACTCTGAGACTGACTCAGAGACTGACTCAGAGACTGATTCTGAGACTGATTCTGAAACTGACTCGGACACTGATTCTGATGTTGATTCAGAAATTGACTCTGAGATTGACTCAGACACTGATTCACTTACTGACTCAGAAATTGATTCAGAAATTGACTCGCTCACTGATTCAGAGATTGATTCAGATACTGACTCAGAAATTGACTCGCTCACTGATTCTGATGTTGACTCAGAAATTGACTCGCTCACTGATTCTGATGTTGACTCAGATACTGATTCAGAAATTGATTCGCTCAATGACTCTGATGTTGACTCAGAGAGTGATTCGCTTAAGGACTCTGATATTGACTCAGAAATGGATTCGCTTAAGGATTCTGAGATTGATTCGCTTAAGGACTCTGATACTGACTCAGAAATTGACTCGCTCACTGATTCTGATGTTGACTCAGAAATTGACTCGCTCACTGATTCTGATGTTGACTCAGATACTGATTCAGAAATTGATTCGCTCAATGACTCTGATGTTGACTCAGAGAGTGATTCGCTTAAGGACTCTGATATTGACTCAGAAATGGATTCGCTTAAGGATTCTGAGATTGATTCGCTTAAGGACTCTGATACTGATTCAGAAATTGATTCGCTCACTGATTCGCTTACTGATTCTGAGACTGATTCGCTCACTGACTCTGATACTGACTCAGAAATTGATTCACTTACTGACTCTGATACTGATTCTGAGATTGACTCTGATACTGATTCTGATACTGACTCAGAGATTGACTCGCTCACTGATTCTGATGTTGATTCAGAGATTGACTCGCTTACTGATTCTGATACTGACTCAGAAATTGATTCACTCACTGACTCTGATGTTGATTCAGAGATTGATTCGCTCACTGATTCTGATGTTGATTCAGAAATTGACTCAGACACTGATTCTGATGTTGATTCAGAAATTGATTCGCTCACTGACTCTGATACTGATTCAGAGATTGATTCGCTTACTGATTCTGATACTGACTCAGAAATTGATTCGCTTACTGATTCTGATACTGATTCAGAGATTGACTCAGACACTGATTCGCTTACTGACTCAGAGATTGATTCTGAAATTGATTCGCTGATTGATTCAGATACTGATTCTGAAATTGATTCGCTTAATGATTCAGAAACTGATTCGCTTAATGATTCAGAAACTGATTCAGAGATTGACTCAGACACTGATTCTGATGTTGATTCAGAGATTGATTCGCTCACTGACTCAGAGATTGATTCGCTTACTGATTCTGATACTGACTCAGAAATTGATTCGCTCAATGATTCTGATGTTGATTCAGATACTGATTCTGAAATTGATTCGCTCAATGATTCTGATACTGACTCAGAGATTGATTCGCTCACTGACTCTGATACTGACTCTGAAATTGATTCACTTACTGACTCTGATACTGATTCAGAAATTGACTCGCTCGCTGACTCTGATACTGATTCAGAAATTGACTCGCTTACTGACTCTGATACTGACTCAGAAATTGATTCACTTACTGACTCTGAGACTGATTCAGAAATTGACTCGCTCACTGACTCGGATACTGATTCAGAGATTGACTCGCTCACTGATTCTGATACTGATTCAGAAATTGACTCGCTCACTGATTCTGACACTGACTCAGAAATTGATTCTGACACTGATTCAGACACTGACTCAGAGATGGATTCAGAAACTGACTCTGATACTGACTCTGATACTGACTCGGAAATTGATTCGCTCAATGACTCTGATACTGATTCAGAGATTGATTCTGACACTGATTCAGAAATTGACTCAGAAATCGATTCACTCACTGATTCTGATGTTGATTCAGAGATGGATTCACTTACTGACTCTGATGTTGATTCAGAAATTGATTCGCTCACTGATTCTGATATTGACTCAGAAATTGATTCGCTTAATGACTCGGATACTGACTCAGAGATGGATTCGCTTAATGATTCTGAAATTGACTCACTTAATGATTCTGAGACTGACTCTGAGATTGATTCACTTACTGATTCTGATGTTGACTCAGAAATTGATTCACTTACTGACTCTGAAATTGATTCGCTTACTGATTCTGATACTGATTCAGAGATTGATTCGCTCACTGATTCTGATGTTGATTCAGAAATTGACTCAGACACTGATTCTGATGTTGATTCAGAAATTGATTCGCTCACTGACTCGGATACTGACTCAGAAATTGATTCACTTACTGATTCTGATGTTGATTCAGAAATTGATTCGCTCACTGATTCTGATGTTGATTCAGAGATTGATTCTGATACTGATTCTGAAACTGATTCGCTTAATGATTCAGATACTGACTCTGATACTGACTCGGATACTGACTCTGAGATTGATTCACTTACTGATTCTGAAATTGATTCTGAAACTGACTCGGATACTGATTCTGAAATTGATTCTGAGACTGACTCTGATACTGATTCAGAAATTGACTCGCTCGCTGACTCTGATACTGATTCAGAAATTGACTCGCTTACTGACTCTGAGACTGATTCAGAAATTGACTCACTTACTGATTCTGAGACTGATTCAGAAATTGATTCACTTACTGATTCAGAGATGGATTCTGATACTGACTCAGAGATTGATTCAGACACTGATTCTGATGTTGATTCTGAAATTGATTCGCTCACTGATTCTGAGACTGATTCAGAGATTGACTCACTTACCGATTCTGATACTGATTCTGAAATTGATTCACTTACTGATTCAGAAATTGACTCAGAGATTGATTCGCTCACTGACTCGGATACTGACTCAGAAATTGATTCACTTACTGATTCTGATGTTGATTCAGAAATTGATTCACTTACTGATTCTGATGTTGATTCAGAAATTGATTCGCTTAATGATTCAGATACTGACTCGGATACTGACTCTGAGATTGATTCACTTACTGATTCTGAAATTGATTCTGAAACTGACTCGGATACTGATTCTGAAATTGATTCTGAGACTGACTCTGATGTTGATTCAGAAATTGACTCAGACACTGATTCTGATGTTGATTCTGAAATTGATTCGCTCACTGATTCTGAAATTGATTCGCTTACTGATTCTGATACTGATTCAGAAATTGACTCGCTTACTGACTCTGATGTTGATTCAGAAATTGACTCAGAGAGTGATTCTGATACTGACTCGGATACTGACTCAGAGAGTGATTCAGAGATTGATTCAGAGATTGATTCAGAGACTGATTCGCTTACCGATTCTGAAACTGACTCAGACACTGATTCGCTTACTGATTCTGAAACTGACTCAGAGATTGACTCAGACACTGATTCTGATGTTGATTCAGACACTGATTCTGATACTGACTCTGAAATTGATTCGCTTAATGATTCTGATACTGATTCAGAGATTGACTCAGACACTGATTCTGATGTTGATTCAGAAATTGACTCAGAGAGTGATTCTGATACTGACTCGGATACTGACTCAGAGAGTGATTCAGAGATTGATTCAGAGATTGATTCAGAGACTGATTCGCTTACCGATTCTGAAACTGACTCAGACACTGATTCGCTTACTGATTCTGAAACTGACTCAGAGATTGACTCAGACACTGATTCTGATGTTGATTCAGACACTGATTCTGATACTGACTCAGAAATTGATTCGCTTAATGATTCTGATACTGATTCAGAGATTGACTCAGACACTGATTCTGATGTTGATTCAGAGATTGATTCGCTTAATGACTCAGAGATTGATTCAGAAATTGATTCGCTTACTGATTCTGATGTTGATTCAGAAATTGATTCACTTACTGATTCAGAAATTGATTCGCTCACTGATTCTGATGTTGACTCAGAGATTGACTCTGAAATTGATTCACTTACTGACTCAGATACTGATTCAGAGATTGATTCGCTTACTGACTCTGATACTGATTCTGAAATTGATTCACTTACTGACTCTGATACTGATTCAGAAATTGACTCGCTCACTGATTCTGATACTGACTCAGAGATTGACTCAGACACTGATTCTGATGTTGATTCAGAGATTGATTCGCTTACTGATTCTGATGTTGATTCAGAAATTGATTCACTTACTGACTCGGATACTGACTCAGACACTGATTCTGATGTTGATTCTGAAATTGATTCGCTCACTGATTCTGATACTGACTCAGAGATTGATTCGCTCACTGACTCTGATACTGACTCAGAAATTGATTCTGAGACTGACTCTGATACCGATTCGCTTAATGATTCAGAGATAGATTCAGACACTGACTCTGATACCGATTCGCTTAATGATTCAGAGATTGACTCAGAAACTGACTCTGAAATTGACTCGCTTACTGATTCTGAGACTGATTCAGAAACTGACTCTGAGACTGATTCGCTTAATGACTCTGAGACTGATTCGCTTAATGACTCTGATACTGACTCAGAAATTGATTCAGAAATTGATTCGCTTACTGATTCTGATGTTGATTCAGATACTGACTCAGACACTGATTCTGATACTGACTCAGAAATTGATTCTGAGACTGATTCAGATACTGATTCGCTTACTGATTCTGATACTGATTCAGACACTGACTCGCTCACTGACTCGGATACTGATTCAGAGATGGATTCAGAAACTGATTCTGAGACTGATTCGCTTAATGACTCAGAAATTGATTCGCTCACTGATTCTGATACTGACTCAGAAATTGACTCACTTACTGATTCTGAGACTGATTCAGAGATTGATTCAGAAACTGACTCTGAAATTGATTCACTTACTGATTCTGATACTGACTCTGATACTGATTCAGAGATGGATTCTGAAACTGACTCGGATACTGACTCAGAGATTGATTCGCTTAATGATTCAGATACTGATTCTGAAATTGATTCACTTACTGACTCTGATACTGACTCAGAAATTGATTCACTTACTGACTCTGATACTGATTCAGAAATTGACTCGCTCACTGACTCTGAGACTGATTCAGAAATTGACTCGCTTACTGACTCTGATGTTGATTCAGAAATTGATTCGCTCACTGATTCTGATACTGACTCAGAGATTGATTCGCTCACTGATTCTGATGTTGATTCAGAAATTGATTCGCTCACTGATTCTGATACTGACTCAGAGATTGACTCGCTCACTGATTCTGAGACTGACTCAGAGATTGATTCGCTTAATGACTCTGATACTGATTCTGAAATTGATTCACTTACTGATTCTGATACCGATTCTGAAATTGATTCGCTTACTGATTCTGAGACTGATTCAGAAATTGATTCGCTCACTGATTCTGAGACTGATTCAGAAATTGATTCACTCACTGATTCTGATGTTGATTCAGAAATTGATTCGCTTACTGACTCTGAGACTGACTCAGAAATTGATTCACTCACTGACTCTGATGTTGATTCTGAGATTGACTCACTTACTGACTCAGATGTTGATTCTGAGATTGACTCAGACACTGATTCGTAAACAGACTCACTGATAGATTCTGAAATTGAGTTAGAGATCGATTCAGAATTTGATATAGATTCAGATTGGCTTACTGATTCTGACTCTGATTGGCTAAGTGACTCAGATTTGCTTGTTGATTCTGATTGACTGATTGATTCTGACTCTGATTGAGACTGTGACTGGCTTTCAGAAACACTGTCATACATACCAGCATCAACATGAGTTAAGTTGGCATTGTCAACATGGATAGATACAGATTGATTTGTTGCTGAAAAATCGTTATCAATCGTATCATCTGTTCCGATATTTGTTGCATCAACAACTCTGTAATTGGACGATTGCACAGAGACAGTGTAGTGCCCTGGAACAACATCAGCAAAGCTGTAAGAACCATCTGCTCCTGTTGTTGTCATACGAGTTCCAATATCAATCCCATCCTCTGTCGTACCTGTCAAATAGACCGTAACAGCAGACAAGTTTGATTCACCAGAATTCTGCAGACCGTCCTTATTGATATCATTCCAAGCTTTACCACTGATAGTATAAGTTGACTGCGTAATCGGAGTCGTTACTGTCCACGTTTTACCGTTATGAGTAATCGTGTAAGTCGCTGTTGTTGATGTATTACTTACATAGGTTACAGTATAATCGCTGTCGCCCGTAATATTATTTGCACGACGAACTTCTTTTTCAAGAGACTCTTTCTCAGTACTTGTTAGAGATGACCAGTTGGCAACATTTGTTGAGTTGCTTCCGTTGGTTGGATTAACCGTCACTGTCCAAGTTTGAGATGATGTATTTCCTGAAACATCTGTAACTGTGTAAGTTCCTTCCCAGTAACCTGGTTTGGTTGCTGTTCCTGAGAGGGCAATACGTGAGGCTTCTGTAACACGAGGCTGGTTCTGAGTTGTCAGCGTTCCACCACCTGCCAAGGTAACCGTTGAAACAGTCAATCCATTACTATCTGTTGAATCAGTCACCGTAGCGCCAGCTGATTTACCAGAAGTAAGAGTAAGAGTTGACGAACCAACAATATCATTATCCTTAGCATAGATAGACCAGTTCTCATAAGATTTACCACCAGAGTGAACAGTGTCCTCGCTGACAGATTGATTCAAATCGAAAACATAGTCCTTCTGACTAGTATCAAAGTAAGAACCTGTCGAAGTATTGTAGTGATAGATACCTGGAGCGAGCTTATCAATAACTGTAAAGGTTGTTGTTACAGAACTATCTGTATTTGAGGTAACAGTGAAAACATCACCGATATTCATACCGGTAGTTGTCCAAGTCCAAGTACCGTTTGAATCAGCTGTTACTGTCGTTGACAAACTACCAGTACTACGAATAGTTTGTGTTCCACCAGTAGTAATCTGTTGATTCGCCTTATAGTTGCTACCAATTGTTGTACGGGTTATAGTATAAGTTTCCCCTGCTGTACCAGTACCAGTTGCTGTTAAGGAATCATTTCCTGTGAAGTTAGAAACACTTGATGCATTATTATGCTCTGCGCTTGTTACAGTAATATCAGTTGCTGTTACTGTAATAGCACTCGAAGCAGTAATCGGTTGGCGAGCAGTAACAATCTCAACCTGACCATCTGTAAGAACATTACCTTCACCTGTTGAATTATCAATAATAGTGAAGTTAAATTCAACATTTCCTGATGATGATAAGTTACTTGAAAAATAGGTTACAGCATCAGAAATCGTTTGAAAATATTTTGATCCAAACTTAATATAATTCAACTGTGCAGTATAACCGTCTTCAACAGTCAAAAGCCCCTCAGCCGTATTTGTTCCATTACCATAATTTTGAACAAATTGACGAGTAGTCATTGAAGTAACGCTTGAGCTCAATGAAGCTGCACGACCATTGGTACCACTTGCTGATAAAGTAGTTACCGCACTGACTTTACTTGCCTGCTTCTCATCAAGTTCAGAAGCCTTATCCACAACAGTTACCGCCATAGCTGACAAGCTGAGGGCAGTTGCTGAGTCATCTGCAAGGAGTGCTTGGGCGTTAGCCAAAACTTGAACTTCTGCACTGGTATCAACACCACGCGCCTCTGCATCCGCAATCGCATCTTCCAAAACAGAAACAGCATCAGTCAATTCCTCACGGGCTGACTGACTATCCGCTGAACTCGATGCATCAGCTGCACTTGTTGCTGAGTCTGTGCTGGCAACACTACTAGTTGTCGCAGAAGTTGCTTGACTGCTTGAAGCCGTACTTGCAGCTGATGTTGACTCAGATTCTGAAACTGATTCTGACACAGACTCAGAGATTGATTCAGAAACTGACTCACTGACTGACTCTGACTGGCTTACAGATTCTGAGTTACTGATAGACTCTGAACTAGAGATTGATTCAGATGTCGAGAGTGACTGGCTAGCTGAAAACGAAGTAGACTCAGACTCTGATGTTGACAAACTGCTACTTGCCTCAATAGAAGCCGTATCTACAACCTCTTCAGTCGTCACTGCCTCGGCAGAAGGCTGCGCACTTGTCGTAGAAGACTCAGTGGTCATTGTAACAGTATCAGTCTGAGCAAGGGCAGTTGTCGTACTTGGCAACTCAGTCGTTACCGCTGTATCTTCCTCCGCAAAGACTTCGTGATTTGTTACAGCTCCGGCACCTACTACTGCACCCGCTGCTATCGCACCCTTCAAGAGGGTAATTGTTGACGAATGACGATCTGTCATTGCTGTCACGTCGTTCACCTTAAGGCTACGCTCCACAGACGCACCTTTGATGAAACGAATTAAACCAACCTGGGACATGAGGGTTCTCACCCAATGCTTACCAGATTTATGCATTTTTACTCGAGTTTTTCGAGAAGATTCAACGAAATTTTGGTCAAATCTTTTTCTACCCATATGCAATCCGTCCTTATCATTAGAATTTTGAATTTTCTTATTCTAGAATCTTCATTCTCCTATTTTAACATGAAATTATACTTTGTACAATCAAAATAATCAAAAAAATTGCATTTAAGAAACCTTAGAAACTTCAAACAAACCCTTTTATATCAATATTTCACAATAAGTCAATCTAAAATTTAAAATTTTCTGATTATTCATTCAAATAAAAATATCAACCTTTAGTTAAATATATCTTTTTCCCGTATTTGCTAAAACAAAATTAAAAAGCCCTTACATCCTGATCACATCAAGATGTAAAAGCTTACACAATTTTAGGATTTATATATTCATTCTTGATATTGAAAACCAAGTGCTTCCATATCTTCCAAGCCACCTAGATTCTCCACCTGATGGTAGCCTCGATGAGCTAGAATTTCCTTAGCCAGGTCTGCTCTCGGTCCCATCTTACAATGAAGTAGAATGGTTTGATTTTTATCTTGAGGAAGCTCTGCTTCAAACATTTCCAAGTGTGGGATATTGATACTTCCTTCAAAGTGTCCCTGAGCGTATTCGTCAGCACTTCTGACATCAATTAAAAGCGCACCTTGGGTAACTTTTTCTGGATAATTTGTCATGATTTTCTCCTTTCCAACTGGTCACCTTACTATGATAGCAAAAAGTCTCAAAAACTTTGTCTATCAAGCTCTGCTATTGTCCAAAACTATGCTATAATAAGCAAAAAGACCAAGCGAGGAGACTATGAAAGCTACCAAACTCAACAACTACTATCTAGAGATGGATGAGCACTATTTGACCGTGCCCTACTATAATGAAGAACGCCGCATTCGTGTCCTGCTTCCTAAAGACTACCAAAAAGAAGAATGGGCTAGCTATCCTGTCCTTTACATGCATGATGGCCAGAATGTCTTTTACAGCAAGGAATCTTTCTCTGGCTACTCTTGGAAAATCATTCCAACGATCAAAAACAACAAAGACCTACCTAAAGTCATCGTTGTCGGTATTGACAATGCTGAAGACAATCGCCTCAATGAATATGCCCCTTGGATGACTGATGTGGGGTCAACACCTGAAACCGCTAGCGTCGGTGGAGATGGCATGGCCTACGGAGACTGGGTTGTCAATGTTGTCAAACCCTTCATCGATAAAACCTATCGCACCAAACCCGATCGTGAGCACACACTCCTAGCTGGTTCTTCTATGGGAGGCATTATCACTGCCTATATGGGAGCTGCCTATCCTCAAGTTTTCGGCAATCTCGGCGTCTTCTCACTAGCTTCTTGGTTCAGTGAACGTGACTTCCTACGTTTTTGCGACAATCATCCTATCAACCCAGATAGTTTGGTCTACATTCAAGTTGGGACAAAAGAAGGCGATGAAGTTGATGAACAGTTCGCACCCAATATGAACCAAGCCTACATTGATTGCAGCCTCCACTACTACCAATCACTGCTGCGCACTGGTCACGACATGGACAAGATCCGCTTGCGTATCATGGCTAATGAAATCCACCATGAAAAATACTGGGCAGACCACTTCCTCGAATTTTTACAAATGACCTTAAAAGAATAAGCTAAAGGCT
The DNA here is from genome assembly GCF_016908645.1 of Streptococcus loxodontisalivarius. GTDB lineage: Bacteria > Bacillota > Bacilli > Lactobacillales > Streptococcaceae > Streptococcus > Streptococcus loxodontisalivarius. Next base: position 35,194 of record NZ_JAFBEH010000014.1, on the reverse strand, counting down.
GGGAAACTCCCAGCCTTTTCAGCTATAAAAACAAAAATATCAATAAAATCAGTAGAAGCTAACTTATAAAAGGGTATGAAGATTAAGCTAACCCCACTGACACTGATGGTAACTTTATTTAAGTCGGCCTTCTGCCTCGAGCTCACCTAGGAAGTATGGCATTTGAACACGCCACCATTCCCAGTCGTGAGCCACATCGCCACCCCAGTAATCAAACCAGCCTGAGATTGACTTGGCAGCAAAAGCTTCCTCAAGACGCTTAGTATCAGCAATATGCGGACCTTCCCAAGCACCCTGACCAACCGCAACGATAAAGCGATTGCGACGATAGTGATCCAAGAACCAAGGATCGTCTTGATTCCAGAGGCTATCAATCGGTGAATTGTAATAGATGACATCGTCATTATAGAAATCACCTGTAAAGAAACGGGCATCGTAGACACCTGAAAGAGCTACTGCCACATCAAAGACATCTGGATGACGCAGGGCAAAATTGACCGTATGGAAGGCTCCCATAGAACAACCAGTTGCCATAAGCCCACCCTGCCAGTTTGCCTCGTAACGAATCAAAGGCACAAACTCATTGATGATATAACGATCATAAGCTTCGTGAGCCAAAGCCATGTCGTGACCTGACTTGCCTTCAGCTAGCCAAGATTCCTTATCAAAAGAATCAGGTGTATAGAAGCGAACAAGTCCCCTATCTACAAAATCTTGACAGGCTTCCACCATACCAAAATCACCATATTCGTTCTGGCTACCGCCTGATGACGGAAAGACGACAACAGGCTTTCCAGCATGTCCATAAACATTAAAGTGCATCTCACGGCTGAGTTCTCCCGACCAGTGACTTCTTCTTTCAAAAAACATGATTACCTACCTAATTTTCCTTAACTTTTACAATTTTATTGCTTAGCCTGTGTGAATTGAACAAGTTCACGAAGCTCTTCCATGGTTTCGGTACGTGCCAAGACACCGTGTTCACCCATGATTTTGGCAAAGACACCTGGAACAGACTGAATAGAGATAATCTTGTCTCCAAATCTCTCCTGAACACTGTCGAGACTATTGGCATAATTCTGATTAGCCTTACGAGAAATGTAGACCACATTGTAAGGATGAGTGATTTCCGCATGGAATTCGTTGTCCTTAACGATATGCGCATACTCATTGAAGACATCAAAATCGTTAGCGTAGTCCCACATATCGATAGTTAGACCACCTGGCGGACGACAGTTAACTTCCAAGGCCATAAGCTCTTTAGTCGCTTTAACACGGAAAAATTCAAAATGGAAGAAACGTTCTTTAACATTGAAGGCTTGGACACATTTTTTCCCTAGTTCAACCAACTTAGGAGAAATCTCACGTGGCACATAGTAGAACATATCGCCATCTTTTTCCACTGTATCAAGAACAGCCTCTGAGTATTCCAAACTTGAGTAGAAGACGATATTGCCTTCATGGTCAGTCAAACCATCGAAGGTCACGATGTCACCATCGATAAACTCTTCCATGATGTACTCAACACCCTCAGTTTTATAAGTAAAGAAGTCTTCAAGTTCGTCTGACGACTTGATTTTATAAGTATCTGAGGCGCCTACACCTGAATTTGGCTTGATGATAACAGGGAACTTGAGTTCCTGTGCCAACTTGCAGGCTTCTTCATCTGTGTGGAATACCTCACCAGCAGCAACCTTAAGACCAGTTTGACGGAAAATTTCCTTCATTTGGCGCTTGGTCTTGATAGCTAGCATGTCCTCATTTTTGTAACCAAAGACATTAAAATCCGTGCGCAGCTTAGCATCCAACTCCAGCCAGTATTCATTGTGAGACTCGATACGATCAATGCGCCCGTACTTGTGGGCAAAATAAGCCACAGCACGATAAACCTGATCATAGTCCTCCATATTATCGACACGATAGTACTCTGTCAAATGGCTGCGCAGCCCTTCTGACAACTGGTCATAGGGCGCATCAGCGATCCCCAAGGTATGAATCCCATTTTCATGCAAACGATGAGCAAAGGTCTCAAAGTTGGCAGGGAAATGCGGTGAAATCATTACAAAATTAAGTGGTCTAGTCATACCAACACCTCAAATCAAGCTTTTTTCTTTATTCTAGCACATTTCCGCTGAAATTTCTACAGAATTTTCAGAAAATAAAACCAATTCTATCAATTCCATAAAAAAGAGCTAGATTTGACTCCAGCTCGATTTCAATAGTCTTAGTGGAACTGCATACCACCATCGACGATAATGGTTTGACCAGTGATGTAATTTGAATCTGGACCGGCAAGGAAGGCAACGGCATTGGCCACATCTTCAGGTTCTGAAAGACGTTTCAAAGTGATGTCTTTAGCAAAAGTTTGCATACCCCATTCATCATCCTTACCAGCATTTTTCCCAACCTCATGAGCGATATCATACATCATTGGTGTTTTAACGATACCAGGTGCGTAAGCATTGACTGTGATACCTTGGTCAGCCAAATCACGCGCCAAAGTCTGCGTAATCCCACGAACAGCAAATTTCGTACCACCATAAACTGTCAGATTAGGATTTCCGACCACACCTGCTTGTGAAGTCGCATTGATAATTTTTCCGCCATGACCTAGTTTTTTGAAAATAGCTTGCGCTGCTTGGGCACCCCAGATAACACCACCAACATTGATGGCAAATGTTCGTTGGAACTGTTCCTCAGTGATAGTATCTAGTGGCGTTGTTGGTGCCACACCTGCATTATTAACAACGACAGTCAAATCACCGAAGTGCTCCACAACAGCTTCAAAGGCAGCCTTAACCTGATCTTGTTTGGAAACATCAGCTACGACTGCAAAGGCATCCTCTGCTGACAGAGCCTGCACCGCTTTTTCCGCAGTTTCTTTATTATAGTCTAGGATACCGATTTTGAAACCGTCAGCGTGAAGACGTTTTGCAATAGCAAAGCCAATCCCTTGACCAGCACCTGTAACAATAGCAACTTTAGTTGTAGACATAAGAAATCCTCCTTTTGTACGACAAAGGGCACGAGGTCCTTCTTTCTTATGCCTCCATTATACTCCCAGAGAAAACGCTGTCAACGATTTAGAGGTTATTTTAAAAATAAGTGATAAATGTCACTTTTTTTGATAAACTATTGACATGGATATTCAAAAAACACTCAATAGCGCTGCGCGCGAAAATACATACTATCTTATCAACGATCAGGCGGTAATCGTCATTGATCCTGGTAGCAACACTCAAGAAATCTTGGATCAGCTGACAAGTTTCCAAAAGCCAGTCGCTGCTATTCTCCTAACTCATACTCACTATGACCACATTATGAGCCTTGAGGCAGTTCGTCAGCACTTCAATCAGCCACCAGTCTATGTCTCTGCCAAGGAGGCAGATTGGTTGGGATCTCCTATCGACAATCTTTCTGGGCTTGACCGTCACAGTGATATGGAGGATGTCATCGCGTCACCTGCCGAACATCATTTCCAATTCGACGAGCAATATGATCTAGCTGGATTCCAATTCAGAGTTGTCGAGACTCCGGGTCACTCTATCGGTGGAGTTTCCATTATCTTTGATCAAGAAGAGTTTGTCATAACTGGAGATGCCCTCTTTAGAGAAGCAATCGGTCGTTGGGATTTGCCGACAGGAAACTACGATCAGCTGATTACTTCCATCAAGGAAAAGCTCTTCACCCTTCCAAATCACTACAAGGTCTACCCTGGACATGGAACTGACACAACCATCTCCCACGAAAAAAACGTTAACCCCTTCTTCAGATGAAAAAGAGATACAAGTATCTACTGATCAGTCTTAGCCTGCTAGGACTGATTTTTCTGGGCTTCACAGCTCTGCTATTTTCCAAAACCTACCAGGCTAGCTCACAGGCAGAAAGTCTAGTCAAGACAGCTATTTCAAAGGACAACTACCTCTTGTTTGAGGCCGAAAACCCCAAGGCCAGTGTCATTTTTTATCAAGGTGCCTTGGTGGAAGAGGCGGCTTATGCGCCAATGGTAGAGCAGTTGAGTCAGTCTGGAATCAACGTCTACCTCATCACGTCTCCAGCCAACCTCCCTCTTTTGCAAAGCAAGTCCGCTCAAAAACTCATCGAAAAGGAAAAGCTAAGTACAGTCTTTCTGGCTGGGCATTCCCTAGGTGGCGTTGTTGCTTCTTGGCAAGTTGAGGATTCAAGCCAGATAAAGGGGCTGATTTTACTTGCCTCCTACCCTGATCAAAAAACCGACCTTTCAAAATTGGATCTTCCAGTTCTTTCCATCACAGCCAGTCAGGACAAGGTGCTCAACTGGAAAAATTTTGAAGCAGCCAAAAGTCGTATCAATTCCAATTTAAGTACTTATGTCACCATTCAAGGTGGCAATCATAGCGGCTTTGGCACCTATGGTCAACAAGATGGTGACGGAAAGGCAACAATCAGTCAAAGTGAGCAAGAAGAACAAATTGTTGCAGCCATCATTAGCTTTATCACAAATAATACAGAAAAGGATTCCTAATCAGATTTATGAAACAAAAACTACTCATTCTGCTCCTACTTTTGGGCGTTTGTATTGGTCTCGAAAATGACAGCAGTGATTTCTATTCAGCAGTCACTTCTGAGCAAATTGGTCTCTACAGTCTTCTTGCAGTAGGTCTACTGGCCCTCTATCTCATTCCAGCCTACTACCTTACCAAAACTTATGGACCGAAGCAGTCTAGAAAAACGCTAGCGCTCAGTTTGATTTTCGGGAGCTGTCTAATCGGTTGTATGGCAGCCTATGGCAACAGTATTTTCAGCGAATTTTGGGCACTTATTCTTTCTAAAAAAACTCACGCTAGCTGGGAGGCTGCCCTGACGGCACCCTTTATCGAAGAGACTCTCAAAGCCCTAGCCAGCTTTAGTCTCATCTACCTCTTGAAACCTAAATCAATCCTACAAGTTCTCTTTATCGGTGCCTTTGTTGGTCTTGGTTTTCAGGTCAGTGAAGATATCTCTTACATCACCAATACTGCCTTAGAAGGAAAAGATCCCATTATTCAACAGGCTCTCATTCGTATCTCTGGTGCATTTGCATCCCACTGGACCTATACTGCTATCCTTACAAGTAATCTTTATCTCTTTAAAAAGCAAAAGAAACTTGCTGACCTAGCCCTTGGACTTAGTCCAGTTCTTCTGCACTTCCTCTGGGATTCACCGCTTACAGATATCCAAACAACACCTCCACTAGTCAGTCCTATCCTGACCTGCCTAACCCTCTACCTCTTCTATCTTAGCTATCAAAAAGCAGTAGATCCTAATAACTAAAAAACCAGAAGTTCGAGTCGAACTTCTGGTTTTGCTTTATTTTAGATTTTTAAGAAGCGGCGCATTGAAAGAATTGAACCCAATGAACCGATCACAATACCAACAAGTGCCATAGCACCAATCATAGCTGGCAAGAAGACATTGATGTCATAGAGTGACAAGCCTTCTGTCAGAAGTGATGGATTGTAGTTATCGTAAACCCAGTGATAACCGAAATAGATGATTACCGCAGGAACAATTGCTCCAATCAAACCAACCCAGGCACCTTCATAGAAGAATGGTCCACGGATGTAAGAATTCTTAGCACCAACAAGACGCATGATTTCGATATCACGGCTACGTGAGAAGATTGTCATACGAATTGTATTTGAGATCAAGAAGATCGCAACTAATACCAGAATACCTGTTCCAACAAGACCCCAGAGACGAATTTTCGAAGCGAGAGCCATGATGTTTTCACTGCTTGTTCCACCGTATTCAACTGAATCAACACCTTGAATTGATTGAATAGCTTCAGCAACTGACTTCACATCGTCAGGAGTTTTTGTCTTAACAATGTAGGCATCTGAAAGTGGGTTTGAATCACCATCAAAGAGCTTCCAATCTTCACCCATTGTCTCCTGAAGTTGAGCCAATTGATCATCCTTACTTGAGAAAGTAATGGAATCAACGCCATCAAGGGCTTGAATTTGATTGTAGATGCTGTGGTAGGAAGTATTTGCAATGGTCTGACCAGCTGGATCAGTCGTTGTCTCAGAATTATCCTGAGAACTTGGATCCAAGTAGACATTGATCTGAATATTATTTTCAACACCTGAAGCGATTCGTTCGATATTGAGAAGCCCAGCAGCGAAGATACCAACCAAGGTAAGCGTCACTGTCACCATTGAAATGGCAGCAATCGTCATCCATCCATTTCGGAAAAGATTTTTAAAGGAATTCGCCAAATGACGGAAAAAATTTCTAATCATTGTAACCGTATTCTCCTTCCTCTTCATCACGCACCAAGCGACCATCTTCAATGGCAATCACTCGGTGGCGCAGCGTATTAACAATCTGACTGTTGTGGGTCGCCATCAGAACTGTCGTCCCTTGCAGATTGATGCGCTCAAGCACCTGCATGATTTCCATAGAAATCTCAGGGTCCAAGTTACCAGTTGGTTCGTCAGCAATCAAAAGTTTTGGATTGTTAACAATAGCTCGCGCGATTGCCACACGTTGTTGCTCACCACCAGACAATTGATTTGGGAAAGAACGTGCCTTATGTTTAAGACCAACCAAGTCGAGAACTTCTTCAACACGTTTCTTAATGTTACGACGTTTTTCACCAATAACTTCCATAGCGAAAGCTACATTTTCAAAAACAGTCTTCTTAGGAAGCAATTTATAGTCTTGGAAGACAACTCCGATAGAACGGCGCAGCATTGGCACCTGACGTTTTTTCATCTTAGCCAAGTTAAACTCTCCAACATGAAGACTACCAGAAGAAATCTTTTCTTCACAGTAGAGAAGCTTGATGAAGCTTGACTTACCAGCCCCTGAAGGACCGACAATATAGACAAACTCACCTTGATCAACAGATACCGAAATATCTCTCAAGGCAGTTGTCGAACGGTGAAATTTCTTAGAAACACCACTCATTTCAATTAAAGCCATAAAATAATTTTCCTTTGCTTGTAATTTTAAATTATTCCCATTATTGTTTTTTGATAGTCTCCTTAGGTGGGGGGCTCAAATAGTCCAGTGGACTATTTGAGGTCGGCAACTGAAAATGAAGACTTGCCGTAAGTCTGGGAGACTGTTGGAGGTGGGAAATAGAGAAAGCGTAGCTTTCATCGAAACAATCCAATGGATTGTTTCACTCCCAAGCGACTTTGTCGCTCTTAGTACCACGGCGGAGACTATCGGAGATGGCGTACTTCGTACGCCTACAGCTCCGCTTCTAAAATTAACCTCCCATCCCATATGATGAGATTCTTAATTTCTCGTGGCGATTTAATTTTTTGCAGTTCGGCAATCCCTTGTCAGACTTGGGTTGAATAACAACAGGAATGATTCTAGTCCATACGCCATTTGAGGTAGGCATCGATGAAACCTTCGATGTCACCATCCATAATCTTATCAACTTGGGCAACTTCAAAGCCTGTTCGGTGGTCTTTTACCATAGTGTATGGTGTGAAGACGTAGGAACGGATTTGACTTCCCCAAGTGATTTCTTTCTTGTCACCTTTGAGGGCATTAACCTCTTCAGCCTTCTTCTCTTGCTCCATTTGATAGAGTTTGGCTTGAAGCATCTTCATGGCACGATCACGGTTACCATACTGAGTACGGTCAACTGTCGAAGCAACAACGATTCCTGTTGGAATGTGAGTCAAACGAACACCAGTTGACACCTTGTTGACGTTCTGACCACCAGCACCACCTGAACGGAAGGTATCCATCTTGATGTCGTCATCACGGATTTCCACTTCAATGGTATCATCCAATTCAGGCATGACTTCAACTGATGTGAAAGATGTGTGACGGCGTTTAGCAGAGTCAAACGGTGAGATACGCACCAAGCGGTGAACACCCATTTCAGACTTGAGGAAACCGTAGGCATTTGGTCCTTCAAATGAGAGGGTCACAGACTTGATACCAGCCTCATCCCCTGCTTGATAGTCCAAGGTCTCAACCTTGTAGCCCTTGGCATTTCCAAAACGTGTGTACATGCGGTAAAGCATGTCAGCCCAGTCCTGGGCCTCAGTACCCCCAGAACCTGGGTGGATTTCCAAAATGGCATTGTTATGGTCATAAGGCTCAGACAAAAGAAGGGTCATCTCGTAGCTAGACATGATTTTGTCCAACTTTTCAAGCGATTCTTCCAACTCCTCCTGAACCGAGTCATCTTCCTCCAACATCTCCAAGTAGAGCTCTGTCTCATCAGACAACTCCTGCATGTTGTGGAAAGTTTCATATTTCAACTTGAGTTCGTTAAGCTCCTGCGATACTTTCTGCGCCGCAAGGTTATCGTTCCAGAAATCTGGCTCAGTCATTTGGTTTTCAAGAAGAGCAATCTCCTCCTCCAAACGATCTAAGTCAAAGAGACCTCCCGAAACTGATTAGTTTCTCTTGATTTTCAGCAATTTTTTGGCGAATTTCAGCCACTTCCATGAGTTACTACCTCCAAAATTTATCTCTATTATCTTATCACAAATGCCTTAAAATTGCCATTTCTGACGGACCAATTCCAACTCTTCCAGACTAGCTTCGTCTTTGGGAGAAAGGCTGCGCATAAAATCAAGCATGGCCTCATCGGGTTTTTTGACAATCTCACCCAGCGCCCAGATGGCTGTCGCTGTATGAATAGGGTTGTTATTCTTATCGATGATTTCGATGAGTTTGACAACGGCACTTCTATCGTGGGCATTAGCTAGCGCGATAATAGCATTGCGTTGCAGGATATTTTTACCACGCCAAGAACCTGCAATCATACCAAACTTCTCTTTGAAATTGCTGTTAGACAATTCAAGGAAGGGAATCAATTCAGGCCAAGCAAGTTCAGGGTCAATATCTGTTGCCAACGGATTTTCAATACCTTTATTGTAAGGACAACAAATCTGACAGATGTCACAGCCATAGATGACCGTCTTGATTTTCTTACGGAACTCCATATCCATCATGCCCTTATCCTGTGTCTGGAAAGACAGACAACGTCTGGCATTCATGGTTCCATCTCCGATAAGACAGGATGTCGGACAAGCCTCAACACAACGATTGCAATCACCGCAGCCATAATCCACAGGCTGGTCAGGTTCAATTTCCAGATTGGTAATGAGTTCGCCCAAGAACATGTAGGAACCAAACTCTTTTGAGATAACCAGACCATTCTTTCCAATAAAACCAATACCAGCTCGCCTAGCAACTGCCGTATCCACCAAGGCGCCTGTGTCCACCATGCCCTTGTACTCAAAATCATCAGTCAAGTCTTCAATAGCCTCGGCTAGACGCTTGAGCTTATCTTGAAGGACATAGTGGTAGTCTAGACCCCATGAGTTTGGCGTGATTTTACCACGCTTGAACTCAGTCTTAGGTGGCTGCACTGGCAATTTATTAGGGTAGGCAACGGCAATCGAAATGATAGTCTTTGCGGATGCCAAGCTCAGCTTTGGCTTGATACGCTCCTCGATAACCTTATGCTCAAAACCCGTACTACGCCCTTCCTCAACTGAGGCGCGCAGCGATTTCTCCAAATAATCAAAATCATCAGCCGTCGTAAATCCAATCTTGGAAATCCCAATCTCAGCTGCGATTCTCTTAATTTCTTCCTTGATATCCATAACCTCTATCTTAATGGAAAAATGTAAAGAGAGCAAGTCTAAAGGGTTAAGCCTAGATGACAAAGTCAAGACAGAGCCAGACCTTTTTGCTAAAATAGGACTATGACAAAATTGGCAATTATGAGCGATCTCCATATCGACCTCAATCACTTTGGCGACTTTGAACTGGAGACCCTGAAAAATCTCCTCAAAGAAGAGGGCATCACTCACCTGCACTTGGCAGGCGACATCTCCAACCACCACTACCAAACCTCGCTTCCTTTTATTGAAAAAATAGCAGAGCAGGTCAAGGTTACTTACAACTTGGGCAACCATGATATGTTGGATTTAGATGAAACAACTATACAAAATATGGATTTTCAAGTCATTGACCTAGGTAATCGTTATTTAGTTAGCTTTCAAGGCTGGTATGACTATTCCTTTAGCACTGAAAAGACTGAAGCCGAGAATCTAGCCTTTAAAAATCGTTTTTGGTTTGACCGACGTTTAAACCGTGGTCTGTCAGACCCAGATATGACGAAAAAAGTCTTGAAGAAACTGGACAAAGTCCTAGCTCAACTAGATAAGCCAGCTATCGTTGCCATGCACTTTGTGCCGCACAGCGATTTTACCATGACCCACAAGACCTTTAAGCCTTTCAATGCTTTCTTGGGCAGCCAAGCCTTCCATGATGTCTTCGTCAAACATAAGATTGCCGATGTGGTCTTCGGTCACGCGCATCGCTCCTACGGTACAAGAGAAATAGATGTTGTCCGCTATCACTCAAGACCTCTAGGCTATGTCAGAGAGTGGGATTTGACCATCAATTATGTTTCTGACCATCCTGAGCTCAACCCCACAGGCACTTGGAACCTCAGCAAACGCTATAATCTGGTCAAAAAACTCCCAGACTACCAAGACTATCAAAAACAACATCTAAAAGAAGAATTTAAAAATAGCATGACTATTTTTGAATTATGAAATTGCAAACAAAAAATCAGCAGAAAATTTTCTGCTGATTTCTTTTTTATTTACCGCTATAACGGATCATTTTAATTGACTGAATAAGGAGTGTTGGTAGGAATGCCAAAACAAGAATAGTCAAGATTTGACCAAAATCAAGAGGCATAACACCAAACATACCGCTAACTGCTGGTACAAAGATGATAAGGGCGATTAGGGCAACTCCCACTAGGAAAGCATAAACCGTGTTTTTATTTGAAAAGACACCAATTTTTGAAAGCGGCAATTCGCTACGACAGCTAAATCCGTGGAAGAGACGTCCAAGACAGAGAATAAGGAAAGCGTAAGTTGTTGCATAACTTGCTTTACCGACAACCTCAATACCATGGTCAGCTTGGATACCAAGAAGATAACCAGCCATAACAGCAACTGCAATGATAATAGCCTCAATCACAACTGATGTGAAGGTTGCTTTAGTCAAGATTGGTTCTTTAGGATCACGTGGAGCTTCATCAAGAACAGCGTCTGTACCAGCCTCAGTACCGATGGCAATGGCTGGAAGAGAGTCTGTCACCAAGTTGATAAAGAGCAACTGAATAGCCAAGAATGGCACGACAAACTTGCTATCAAAGAAAGCCATAAGAGTTGTCAAAATAACCACGATAATCGCTGATGAGTTACCAGTCAAGAGGTACTTGATAGCATTCTTGATATTGGCAAAGAGGTTACGTCCGATAGTAACAGCCTTAACGATTGTTGCAAAGTTATCATCTGTCAAGATCATATCAGAAGCGTCTTTTGAAACCTCAGAACCTGTAATACCCATGGCAATACCGATATCAGCTTGTTTAAGGGCTGGCGCGTCGTTGACACCGTCACCTGACATCCCAACGATTTTACCTTTAGCCTGCCAAGCATTCACGATACGAATCTTATGCTCTGGTGCAACACGGGCATAGACTGAAATTTTCTCAAGATCACGCGCCAATTCTTCATCTGACATGGCTTCCAAAGTCAATCCGTCGATAACCATGTCACCTTCACTAAAGATACCAATCTTACGAGCGATTGAGCGAGCAGTAACAACGTGGTCACCTGTAATCATGATTGGCTTGATACCAGCCTTAATCGCTTTATGAACGGCGTCTTTAGATTCCTCACGAGGTGGGTCAATCATTGATGTCAAACCAACAAAGGTCAATCCTTTTTCGTCTTCAAGGCTGAGCTCATCACCTTCAAATGTACGGTAGGCATAACCAAGAACACGAAGTCCTTCTTCTGCGAAGGCATTATTTTGCTCAAGAATATTAACCGTATCTTCTTGAGTCAATTCACGAACTTGACCATTGATCAAGATATGACTGGTCTGTTTAAGAAGCTCATCAGTCGCCCCTTTAGTCAACATGAGTTTTTCACCTTCAATGACTTGAAGTGTTGACATAAACTTACGGACAGAGTCAAATGGCAATTCAGAGATACGAGTGTAGTTAGCACGCGCTTCTTGCTCGATAATACCGTACTTGCGACCAAGTTCAATCAAGGCAATCTCAGTTGGGTCACCAACTTTTTGATCTTCATTGATGAAAGAATCGTTAGCAAGTACCATGGTGTGCATGAGCAATTGCCCTGCACGGTCTGAAAGATCGATCTTATCAGGATTGATAAGCGTTTCGTTGAGGTAAACATCATTAACAGTCATCTTGTTCTGTGTGAGGGTACCTGTTTTATCAGATGCAATGATAGAAACAGAACCAAGTGTCTCAACAGAGTTGATGTCTTTCATGATAGCATTTTCCTGCGCCAGCTTTTGTGACCCAAGAGACTCAACGATAGTGATGATTGAGGCTAGGGCTTCTGGTACAGCTGCCACGGCAAGGGCGATGGCAAACATAGCTGCGCTAGCAAAATTATGTGAAACGGCAAAGTTAAGACCGAAGACTACGATACAGAGAATGATGATTCCGATTGAAAGATTTTTAGAAAAGTCATCGATAGAGCGTTGTAATGGTGATTTACCGCTTGAAGCACCTTGGAGAAGGGCAGAAATTTTACCGATTTCTGTCTCCTGACCAATACTTGTAACAACTGCACGACCTTTACCGTACGTTACTTGAGATGAGGTAAAGACCATGTTGGTCTGGTCACCGACCACAACTTCGTCTGCGACAACATCTACAAATTTGTCAACCGCATGGCTTTCACCAGTAAGGGCTGATTCATTAACTTGGAGGGAGCTAGCTTCGAGGATACGAGCGTCAGCAGCAATCATATCACCAGCTTCAAAGTCAACAATATCACCGACTGTCACATGAGTTGAGTCGATTTCTTGCTTAACGCCATCACGAACAACCTTAACCTTTGGAACAGACAGCTGTTTAAGACTATCGACAGAACGCTGTGCATTAAGCGTTTGACTTGTTCCCAAGATGGCATTGATAATCAAGACCACAATGATAACAATAGAAGATTCAAAATCTCCAGTTGCCCCTGAGATAAGGGCTGCGATAATCAAGATGATAACGATCAAATCCTTGAACTGATCCAAGAAGATTTGGAAGGCGCTAGCACGCTCCCCTTCTAGCAGCTCATTGAGACCATACTGCTCTTGACGCTTAGTCACCTCGCTAGAGGTCAAACCATCAACTGACGAGCCTAATTCCTTGATGACGTCATCAGTTTCCTTTTGATAAAAAGATTTCATCCTTTTTTCCTTTCTTTGGCCCCTTTTTGCATAGAAAAAGAGACCTGTTTAATTAAAAACAAGTCTCGCTGTTTAAGATAAAGCCGGAAATCACTAGATTTCGTATTGACGACCATATCACGGTTAAAAACCGTCTGCTACTCCCTTGATGTACTTACTATCATACAAGAAATTTACAGAATTTTCAAGCTCTAGCGCTCATAATTCTCCATATAAGTATCCGTTTCAATATAGATATAGATGGTGTAGTCTGGAATTTTTGAACGAATATCTTTTTCGATACTATTGATAATAGCAGAGCCATCAACCACATAAGGTGAGTTGATTTCAATCTTAGCAGTAACTAGGATATCCGTTGCACTCAAGTGAATTGTTTTAATATCAATCAAATGTTTAACTTCTTCACGGTCAAAGGCTGAGCTGATGATTGTCAAATCTTCCTCAGTTACACTTTCACCAATCAAGAGACTGTAAAATTCTCTTGCAAGGAAAAGGGCTGCCAAACAAAGCATGATACCGATTAACAGACCTGAGAAAGCATCGTAGAAGGCATTTCCAGTCACCAATGACAGGACAGTACCTAAAAGTGCAAGAACAAGACCGACAACCGCACAGGTATCCTCAGCAAAGATAATCAAGATTTCACTGTGGCGACTCTCTCTTAAGAATTTGAAGAGAGGGAGTTTTTGTCTGTTTAGCTCTGCAATTTCCTTAAAGGCAACACGCAGACTAAAGCTCTCAACAATCATACCAAAAATCAAGATTCCAATAACGATTCCTGCATTCTCAACGCCGTGACCTTCCTCGGAAAGTTTTTCTACTGCTTCCATGATACCAAGTGCACCCCCAGCGAAGAAGAGCATCATTGCAACAATAGTTGAGTAGAAATACTTAGCACGCGCCTGACCAAAGGGGTGCTGCTTACTAGAGGCCTGCTTGGCCTGTTTATCACCAACAAGGAGTAAGATTTGGTTACCACAGTCAACGATACTGTGAATAGATTCGTTAAGCATGGCTGTTGAGCCTGAGAGAGCATAACCGATAAATTTTGAAATGGCGACTAGAATATTTGCAAAAAGTGCTGCAATAACACTAGCCATACCACCATGTTTCGTTTCTTCCATTTTAATACCACTTCACTTTCAACTGATAATTTGCAAAAACTTGCTGAGATTCTGGTTGTTTTAAAGCATAATGCAATTCCACGACTTGATTTTCCACATCAATCAAATAATGACTTGTATCCGTCACAAGATGCTGAAGTCCCATCGGTGTCGGAATCGCAACTAGAGCCTGCTCAAAAGGTAAAAAACGCATCTGAGACTTGGGCTTAGAGAAACGTGTCATCACAAATTCCTCTTGATTGAACTTGATAACCACCTTCTCTTTTTCTTCATTCTGATAAATCAGATAGGTATAGTCACCCTTTTCAACACATTCACAATCGTGAACTTCTCGAATGAGTTCCGTATCTTGATCCATCAGAATCTTATTATTAATGTCAATTTTCATAATATACCTCTTTGAAAAGCATTGCTATTATTGTAGCAATTTCAATCATTAAAAGCAAATCAGATTTAAAAAAGAGGCTATCAAATAGCCTCCTTACTTTCTTATTGCGCTAGTGCTTCTAAAATCATCTTGGTATAGAGTACTTGTCCTGCTTGGTTTGGATGGGTCATATCCTCTGCTAAATAGGCACTTTCCTGACCAATCGTTGCTTGATACCAGTCAATCAAATGGAAATTATCATAAGTTTGACTGGCAGCTTGTAATTCTGCATTGACCTGGTCCGTCCAAGTATATTGTGACTGGCTTAAATTGATGGTCATCCAATAAACTTCTTTATCAGCCAAGACTGACATCATTTGATCAATAGTATTACGATTAAGAATGACAGGACCATCCGTATTAATTCCCAAGGAAATGACAACCTTCTTAGCATCTGGAATCTGTGCCAAAGTTTCTTCTAACATGGGAACCCCGTGCTCACCAGAACGACCAATAATACCATCGATATAAGCTGTCGGAAATGCCTGACGAAGATGATCATAAGTCATCGCAATCATTGAATCACCAACAATCGCAATGGGCTCCTCCTGCACGAAGACCTGACTAGAAACCTCATATTGTTGCGAAAGCGTCTCAATCGTCTCTTGAGACATGCTAGCTTGCCCTAATTTTTCCTTAGTCTGATTTTGACTAAGCTGCGCTGCAATTGTTTCTTGAGCGTAGCTTAGGTCTGGTGCCTGGAAGATGCCTATCATGGCAAAAATTCCAATGAAAGCTAAAGTGTAAAAACTTGAAATTCCAACTGCTTTTCCAATCGTTGCTGGCGTTGCAAAAAATACTCGTCCTTTCTCTTTAAAGCTCTGCCATTTTACAGAACGAGCTGGTTTTTCAACCAAACGATAAAAGATTTCTGTTAACCCTAAGAGTAAAATCAACTCTAGCAAGACTAGCCAACTCCCAGTAGCTCCTGGAAATTTAAGTTCAAAAAGAGTAAAAACTGGCATTTGCCAAAGGTAGAGTCCATAAGATCGCTCTCCTAGATACCTAAACAAGGGATTAGATAAAAAGCGTGTCAGGTAGAGATTAGCCTGAGTTGAGAGTACAATCAAGAGTGCGGAAAGCAGACTAAAGCTAAACATACCACCACGATAAATCACATCTGACTGACCTGATAAATAAATGAGCGAAGCTAGCATTAAAAGCATAGCAAGCAGAAAAAGTCTGTTCAAGCCCTTTTGTCTAGCCCTAACTAACTTAGCCAGCCTCTGATCTTGACTTGGAAAAGCTAGTGCAGCACTAGCTCCAATTAGTAGACTGAACAAGCGTGTATCTGTCCCATAATAAACTCGAGTTGGATCCTGACCAGGTTGATAAAGCAGAGCCATTTCTAGACCCGAAAGGATACTTATCAGCAAAAGACTGAAAATCAAAAGACTGCGTCGCTTAATCAACTTAAAAGCTAGCAAAAGAATAACAGGCCAAATCATATAAAATTGAGCCTCAATAGCTAGGCTATAGACATGCTTAAATGGTGCTTCTGCCATAAGATTTGCAAAATAGCTGCCGCCCTTAGCAATCTGCCACCAATTATAAAAGGAAAGCAAGGCTGATACAAAAGACATTCTCATCTGATTGAGCATATTAGGTTGAAATGCTGTCAGATAAAGACTTGTCACTAAAAATACAGTAACTAAGAGTGGCATCAAACGCTTGAAACGTCTTAGATAAAACCCTTTTAAATCAATAGTCTGATTCTTTCTATACTCACGTGATAAGAGATCTGTAATCAGATAGCCAGATAGAACAAAAAACAAAACCACACCTAGATAGCCGCCCTGAACTGTCTGAGGATAGAGGTGGTAAGCAATTACTGCGAGTACTCCTACTGCTCGCAGACCATCAAAAGCCGTAATATAATTCTTTTTCATCATCTTCCTTTACATCCTAAAACAATGTGTAATATTCCTTCACTTATCTATTCGTAAAAAGTCCTCAAAGTATCCAAAAAATCTCCATTTTTTAAAATTCTATCTCTCTTAAGAATGTCCTAAGCCTTTTTGATATAATAGGTTCAAATACCAAAGGAGGTCTTTATGGAAGCAAAATATTTCAGAGATCCCATTCATGGCTACATTCAAGTTGACCATGACATTATCTATGATCTAATCAATAGTCGAGAATTTCAGAGACTACGCCGTATTAAACAACTGGGAACTAGCAACTGTGTCTTCCCAGGTGCTGAACATACCCGCTTCTCTCATTCACTCGGTGCCTATCATATTGCTCGCTCAATTATCGAGCGTTTTGAAAAATCCTATGCAGACATTTGGGATAGCAAAAATTCTCTCTTAACCATGGTTAGTGCCCTGCTCCACGATATTGGACACGGAGCTTATTCTCATACCTTTGAGCTACTTTTCGATACAGACCATGAAGCGCTTACACAATCTATTATAACAAGCCAAAATACTGAAATCAATAGCATTCTAAGTCGGGTTTCCCCTGATTTTCCTAGTCAAGTTGCTAGTGTGATTGACCATAGCCATCCTAACCAGCAGGTCATCCAGCTTATTTCCAGTCAAATTGACGTTGATCGTATGGACTACCTCCTCAGAGATTCCTATTATACTGGGACCAACTATGGTAATTTTGAGCTCAGCCATATTTTACGTGTCATGCAGCCAAAAGCAAACGGCATCTGCTTCTCCTATCAAGGTATGCACGCCGTTGAAGATTACCTGCTCAGCCGTTATCAGATGTATATGCAGGTTTATTTCCACCCCGCCAGCCGCTCCATGGAGGTCATTCTCCAAAATCTCCTCAAGCGCGCCAAATATCTCTACCCGCAACAGAAAAACTTTTTTGCAAGCAATAGCCCTGCTCTTATCCCCTTTTTCGAAGAAAAGGTCAATCTAACTGACTATCTCAAACTGGATGACGGTGTTTTAAATACTTATTTCCAGAGTTGGATTTTCTCGGATGATGATATTTTAAGCGATTTGGCTGACGCTTTTATCAACCGCCGACTCTTCAAATCCTTTACCTACCAGGAAGGACAGGAGGGGCTCATTCAAGAGTTGAGTAAAGATATTGAAGCCATCGGCTACGATACGAATTACTACACAGGCTGTCATTCTAACTTTAATCTCCCTTATGATCGCTACCGCCCCGAAACCAGTCACCCGCAAACTCAGATTGATATTCTGCAAAAAGACGGCAGCCTGGCTGAACTGTCTAGCCTTTCACCGCTCATCCAATCGCTATCAGGTGGCAACTACGGTGATCATCGCTTCTATTTTCCCAAGGATATGCTGCTTGAAGATGATTTATTCCAAGAAGCTAAAGGAAATTTCAAAAGTCATATTCGAAATGACCAGCTAATCTAAGAAACTAACAAGGCAATCATGACAAGTTGCCTTATTTTTAGTAAAATAGAAAGTGATTATTTGAGTGATGAAAAAATCTAGCTTGTCCTTATTTTGACAGTTCTGATTTCTAAATCACTAGGAACTCTGAAAGAATTTAAAGGAGTATTTCATGTCTATTAAACTTGTTGCCGTTGATATTGACGGCACACTGATTACAGATGATCGTCAGATTACCTCAGAAGTCTTTGAAGCCATTCAAGACGCTAAAGCTGCTGGTGTCAAGGTGGTTATCGCCACAGGTCGTCCCATCCCAGGTGTCCAGAGCCTACTTAGCCAGCTCAATCTTAATCAAGAGGGTGACTATGTTATCACCTTCAATGGTGGACTTGTACAGGACGCTGCAACTGGTCAGGACATTGTCAAAGAAACCTTGACCTATGTTGACTACCTTGATATTGAATTTCTTAGCCGTAAACTAGATGTTCACATGCACGCCATCACAAAAGAAGGTATCTACACGGCTAACCGTAACATCGGTAAATACACTGTTCACGAGGCAACTCTGGTTGATATGCCAATCTACTACCGTACACCAGAAGAGATGGCCGATAAGGAAATCGTCAAAATCATGATGATTGATGAGCCTGAGATTCTTGACCAAGCTATCGCTAACATTCCTCAAGAATTCTACGACAAGTACACAATCGTCAAATCAAAACCTTTCTATCTTGAAATCATGGATAAGAAAGTCAGCAAGGGCAATGCTATCATCCACTTAGCAGATAAGCTAGGAATCACTATGGATGAAACTATGGCAATCGGTGATGAGGAAAATGACCGTGCTATGCTTGAAGTTGTTGGAACTCCAGTCGTTATGGAAAATGGTGTCCCTTCTGTCAAAGCACTTGCCAAACACATCACAAAATCAAACAATGACAGCGGCGTTGCACACGCCATTAGAGAGTGGGTATTAGACTAATGACATACACTTACAAGGTCGGTATTTCTAAAGAAGAACACGATAACTTTGCCAAGGCCAGCGACCAAACTAACCTTTTGCAAAGCTCTGACTGGGCACAAGTCAAAGATAACTGGGGCAATGAACGTCTTGGATTTTACAAGGATGGTCAACTCATCGCTTCTGCTTCTGTCCTTATCAAAGCTCTGCCACTCGGAATGACCATGCTCTATATCCCACGTGGTCCCATTATGGATTATAGCAAAGCTGAAGATGTTGCTTTCGTCATTTCTTCTCTCAAAAAGTTTGGTAAGACTAAGCGTGCCCTCTTCATTAAATTTGACCCTGCTCTGCTATTGAAACAGTATCACATCGGTGAAGAGACTGAAGAAATCACTGAAACACTAGCTAAGCTCAAAAATCTCGAAGAAAATGGCGCTGAGTGGACTGGTCGTACTATGGAAATCGCCCAAAGTATCCAGCCACGTTTCCAGGCTAATGTTTACACACAAGCTGATATGACTGCGACCTTCCCTAAGCATACCAAACGTCTGATGAAGGATGCCAATACTCGTGGCGTTGTAACCAGCCGTGGTAATTTATCTGATGTCCAAGCATTCGCTGATGTCGTTGCCTTGACTGAAAGTCGTAAAGGTGTTGCCCTTCGTAACCATGACTACTTCAAAAAAATGATGGAAATCTATGGTGATGATGCCTACCTTCATTTGGCAAAAGTTAACTTGTCAAAACGTTTGGAAGAATATAAAGAGCAACTCGCTCAGATTGAAAAAGACCTTTCTGAAACTGAAGAACATCAAAAGAAACGTCTAACAAAACTAACTCAACAAAAAAATTCTGTCAGCAAGTACATTACAGAATTTGAAGAATTTGTTGAAAAATACCCTGACGAGCTTATTATCGCAGGTATCCTGTCAGTTCGTTTCGGAAATGTTATGGAAATGCTCTACGCTGGTATGAATGACGAATTTAAAAAATTCTATCCACAATACTCACTCTATCCAAAAGTCTTTGAAGATGCCTTTAACGATGACATCATCTGGGCAAATATGGGTGGTGTTGAAGGAACACTTGATGACGGCTTGACAAAATTCAAATCAAACTTCAACCCAATGATTGAAGAGTATATCGGAGAATTTAACATCCCAGTTAACAAAGTCCTCTACAAACTCTCAACATGGGCCTATGATATGCGCAAAAAATTGCGAAGCAACCACTAAAAGAGAACAACGCTTTTGCAAGATACGAAAAAAGTCTGGATTAATCTCCAGACTTTTTTTCGTATCTTCTTTTTCAAATTCCATGATTAAGTTAGAAAATTGAAAGCAAAAAAGACCGAGTAAAACTCGATCCTTTAATGACTTAGTCTCTTATTATTTAACGAAGTCCAACAATGCAAGGAAGCTTTCTGCTTCAAGTGAAGCACCACCTACAAGAGCACCGTCAACGTCTGGGCAAGCCATGTATTCTGCAACGTTTTCAGGTTTAACTGAACCACCGTATTGAACACGAACTTTGTCAGCAACTGCTTGACCGAAGTCTGCTGCAACAACGTCACGAACTGCTTTACACATGTTTTGTGCGTCATCTTGAGTAGCTGATTTACCAGTACCGATAGCCCAGATTGGTTCGTAAGCGATAACAAGTGATGATACTTGCTCTTCTGACAAACCTGCAAGAGCTGCTGAAACTTGAGCACCTACGAATTCAACTGCTTTACCAGCTTCGTAAGTTTCAAGAGATTCACCACAACAGATGATTGGAGTCAAACCGTTAGCAAAGATTGCTTTTGCTTTTTTGTTGATATCTTCGTCAGTTTCGTGGAAGTAGTCACGACGTTCTGAGTGACCGATAACAACGTAGTCTGTACCCATTTCAGCCAAAACTTTAGGGCTGTTTTCACCAGTGAAGGCACCTTCGTTTTCGAAGTAGCTGTTTTGTGCAGCAACTTTAAGTTCTGAACCTTTAGCTGCTTCAAGAACTGTTGACAAAGTAAGTGCTGGTGCAGCGATACCTGCTTCAACAAGTTCTGATGATGGTAATTTAGAAGCTACTGCTTCGATGAATGCTTTTGCTTCTTCTGGATTTTTGTTCATTTTCCAGTTACCAGCGATAAATGGTTTACGTGACATTTCACATACCTCTTCTTTAATTTATTTTACATCTTATTCTATCATATTTTGACTAGCTTTTAAAGACAAAGTATCATTTTCACAAACAAAAAGAGCCTCTTACGAGACTCTTTACAATTATTGTCTGACGAATAATTGCTATTGGGAACTTAATTTCTTAAGCTTCGATTTCTGAAACGATACCTGAACCAACAGTACGTCCACCCTCACGGATTGAGAATGTAGTACCTTGTTCTACGGCGATTGGGTGGATCAACTCAACGTCGATTGTCACGTTATCACCAGGCATAACCATTTCTGTACCTGCTGGAAGTTCGATAGAACCTGTTACGTCAGTAGTACGGAAGTAGAATTGTGGACGGTAGTTGTTGAAGAATGGAGTGTGACGTCCACCTTCTTCTTTAGAAAGGATGTAAACTTCACCTTTGAATTTAGTGTGTGGGTTGATTGAACCTGGTTTAGCAATAACTTGACCACGTTCGATTTCATCACGTTGTACACCACGGAGAAGCACACCAACGTTATCACCAGCAAGACCTTCGTCAAGTTGTTTACGGAACATTTCAACACCAGTAACAACTGCTTTAGTGATTTCTTCTTTGATACCAACGATTTCGATTTCGTCGTTGACACGAACAGTACCACGGTCGATACGTCCTGAAGCAACAGTACCACGACCTGTGATTGAGAATACGTCTTCGACTGGAAGAAGAAGAGGTTTGTCAGTATCACGTTCTGGTTCTGGAATGTATGAGTCAACTGTTGACATCAATTCCATGATGATGTCTTCAAATTGAGTGTCACCTTCAAGAGCTTTAAGAGCTGAACCTTGGATAACTGGAAGGTCATCACCCGGGAAATCGTATTCTGAAAGAAGGTCACGGATTTCCATTTCAACCAATTCAAGCAATTCTTCATCGTCAACAAGGTCGATTTTGTTCATGAAGACGATAAGGTGTTTAACACCAACCTGACGTGAAAGAAGGATGTGCTCACGAGTTTGTGGCATTGGTCCGTCAGTTGAAGCTACTACAAGGATAGCACCGTCCATTTGAGCGGCACCAGTGATCATGTTTTTAACGTAGTCCGCGTGTCCTGGGGCGTCGATGTGAGCATAGTGGCGAGCTTCAGTTTCGTACTCAACGTGTGCAGTGTTGATTGTGATACCGCGTTCGCGTTCTTCTGGAGCAGCATCGATTGAAGCGTAGTCTTTTGGCTGGTTAACAGCTGATGGAAGACGACGTGCAAGTACAGTTGTGATAGCTGCAGTTAGGGTAGTTTTACCGTGGTCAACGTGTCCGATTGTACCAATGTTAACGTGTGGTTTACTACGATCGTATTTTTCTTTTGCCATTTTAGGAAAAGCCTCCAATAAAATATATTTTATAGATAGACGGTAGGCAATACAGTCTAACTTTACTCTACTATTCTATCAAATTGTCATAGAATTGCAAGCATTTTACACAGATTTTCAAGATTTCTTTATTTGCTTAAGGTGTGATATGGTTGAATTATCACGCTTTGTCCGAGATTAGATCCGAAAATCCAACTGGCATTTTGAAGCGATTTAAAGTTTTCTGCTCGCCCAGTCAAGATAAGGCCAGAGAAGGTCATCTTTTCCTGACTATCACTGGTTTCAAGGTAGGTTCTCGCATCATCAACAAGGTTCAGTGAGATATCACTATCTCTATCGTAAGTTCGGTCAAGATAGCCTTTTGAAAGGGCTGAATTTAGATTTTCTTTGAAAGTTTCGAGGTCAGACTGACTTGGTTCAGTCCCATCATAGGCTGTTAAACCAAGTTGAGCATCTGCTGTTAGCTCTGCGGTATCATAATTACTGCTACTTCCAATCCAATACCAATTAATCATAAGATTATCTGGTACCAGCTCTGCTATTTCTTTAATCGTGTAAGCTTTATCAAAAGTGACTGCCACTTCTACTGCTTGATCTGTCATCTGGGGGAGGAGGTCGATGTCCTGGCTAATCTGATATTGACCTTCTTTTGAATAGTCGTGGTTGATATTGTAAAAAAGAGGGGATTTATAGAGATTTCCATAGGATATCGCTTTCTAGCAGGCGCAGCAAGATATCCTGACTCACATCCTGTGCTATCTCTTTTTGAGCACCTGATTTTTTCAGATAAAAGCTAATCTCCTCGGCATAGGCAACTAATTCTTTTTCATATAAATCCAGTTCTATCCTGATCACCTCCCTTTTTCACTAGTATAACGAATTTACTCCTTATTTGGTTACACTTTTTGACAAAAGAAAAGGCTAGGCATTTTGCCTAGACCTGATCTGTATCCATTAAGACTTGTGCTTCTCTGAGAATTTCCTCTCGTTTTTCATTGGCATCAATATTGAGTACAAATGCGATAGCGATTGAGAGAACTAGGAGAGAATTTCCCCCTTGTGACAGGAAGGGGAAGGTAACCCCTGTTGAAGGGATAACACCAGAAATTCCTCCGATATTAACAAAAACCTGCATGAGCATCATGCTTCCGACACCCAGCGCCATCATTGAATTAAAGGGATCTTTTGCCTTGATTCCAACCAACATGATTCGTAGAATAAGGAAGAATACAAGCGCTAATATAAAGACCGCACCGATCAAACCTAACTCTTCAATGACAATTGAGAAAACGAAGTCTGTTGTTGATTCTGGTAGGTAGCCGAGTTTTTCAATCGAATTTCCAAGTCCTCGACCAAACCAACCTCCATTACTCATAGCATAGTAAGAGTTGGCTAGCTGGTGACCTGAGTCCGTCAAATCCTTAAATGGATTAAAGTAGGCACTGAAACGTTTGGCAACATAACCAAAGACGGGCACCTTGGCCATATTATCAACCCCTACTAATGCTGTCAATCCAATAAAGGCTCCTGACACACCAACAATCAATGTCAGCACAGCTGAAAACCAACGGTAACCAACTCCACTAACCAAGAACATGGTAATAGCAGTCAATACGATGATTGAGGCATTTCCCAAATCGGGCTGAGCTGCAACCAGAAGAATCAAGATAATGGCATAAACACGCCAATCGTTGAATTTTCTCGGGAACAGATGCCCCCTTAAAATGGCTTGGTAGTCATAGGTTTTGATATCTTCCTGCCACTTAGAAAAGGTCAGAGCCATCATCCAGACGATGATAACCTTGAGGTACTCAGCAGGCTGGAAACTAAGAGGCCCCAGAACAATCCAACCATTGGCACCATTGACTTCCTGGGTGAAGAACTTGGCGATTATCAGAAGGATAATCTCTATGAATATCACCAGAGTTAGTAACTTTTCTTTCTTTAGAAAGTCCAAGCGAAGCTTATAAATAAAAGCAATCGCTACAAGACTGACTATCCAGAAGAGACCTTGGTTGATAACAGAACGAAAGGGGTTCATACCATATTGAATCAAACTTGCGCTAGTCGTTGAGTAGATCACAATCAAACCCAGCACTGACATAATCAGATAGGGTATCAAGATGGAATAATTAAGTAGGTGTTTTTTTTCTAAATTCATGATAATCTTCTTTGTCTTAAAAGTGATTTAAGGAGATAAACTTCCTTAAATTTTGACTAATCGCCCTATTATACCATCTTTATTAGCTAAAAAAAAGCAAGAACCCAATTTATGGGTTCTTACTCAATATGATTAGCCTGAGTTACGCAATCCAGTTGCAATACCGTTGATGGTGATGTGGATGAGTTTTTCGTAATCCTCTGTCACTTCACCTCGACGCAGACGTTTAATCAATTCAATCTGGATATAGTTCAAAACGTTGAAGTATGGTAAACGATAATCCAAACTTGCTTTCAAAGTTGGAAGTTCTTCTAGCAATTCTTCATTTTGTTCAATTGAAAGGATGACATTCTTAGTCAATTGCCATTCATCAAGGATGGTATAGAAGACATCACGTACTTCTTCTGACTCAGCCATCTGAGCATACTGGAAGGCGATGTTCATATTTGACTTAGACAAGACCATGTCCACGTTTGACAAGAGTGAACGGAAGAATGGCCATGTTTGGTACATATTTTGAAGTTTGGCAAGGTTTGACACATCTTGATCAATAAAGTTCTTGAAGGATGAGCCAACACCATACCAACCTGGGAACATGACACGGTTTTGTGACCATGAGAATACCCAAGGAATGGCACGAAGTCCTGAAATTTCAGTGATGGTCTTACGAGCAGCTGGTCGTGAACCGATATTAAGACTTGAAACCTCTTTGATTGGACTTGCTTCAAAGAAATAATCATAGAAATGAGGGTTTCCAAAGACTAAATCACGGTAGATAACATTTGAATCTGCTACGATACCGTCCATAATTGCTCGGTAGCCATCAATCTTGTTAGGATCAACAATCATGCGTGTTACCATACGGTCAAGTGTAGCCGAAATCAACATTTCAAGATTGTAATAGGCTGCATCTTTGTTACCAAATTTATTTCCGATAACTTCCCCTTGTTCTGTCAAGCGGATGCGATCTTTGATTGAACCGAATGGTTGAGAAGTAATAGCGTCATAAGATGGGCCACCACCACGACCGACAGTACCACCACGACCGTGGAAGAAGGTAATCTTAACACCGTGGTCTTCACCAATCTTAGTCAACTCATTTTGAGCTTTATAGAGGGTCCAACCTGATGAGAGGTAACCACCGTCCTTGTTAGAGTCTGAGTAACCCAACATGATCTCTTGATAGCCTTTGTTAGCTGCAATCCATTTTTGAACGATTGGCAATTGAAGGTAGGCTGTCATGATTTCAGCAGCATTGTCCAAGTCTTCGATAGTTTCAAAAAGTGGAACAATCTGAACACGCGCTTTTTCATTATCAACCAAGCCAACTTCTTTGAGCATGATGGCAAGTTCAAGCATATCCGAAACAGTCTCTGTGTGAGAGATGATGTGTTGTTTGATGATTTCCTCACCCATCTTATCTTTCATCTCACGAGCTGCTTGATAGATAGCCAATTCTTTTTGAAGTTCTTCTGATTTTTCAACATGAGTTGCTGAAAGGATACGAGGATCTTCCAAGAGCTGTTTCAAGAGAACTTGACATTTATCTTCTTCAGATAGATTTGAATAATCTGACTCAATATTAGCTGCTTTGAGCAATTCTGCGACGCAGGCTTCTTGAACGCTTGAATCCTGACGCATATCGATACTTGCCAAGTAGAAACCAAAGATTTCTACCGCCTGCAAGAGCTCCGCAAAATCACCATTAAGCAGTGAATCACCACGGTTTGCAAGAAGTGATGCCTTGATGACTTCAAGATCAGCCTTAAAATCGTTGGCGCGAACATAACGAGGTTCCACTTTTTTATCTTCTGTGATGTAAGTCAAAGTGTTACCAAGCTTTGTTTCAATGTAGTTGAGAGCCTTACGGTAAAGCTCTTTCTCACGGAATTCAGAAGTATCCGTTGACAAGTTAGCCAAGGCTTTAAGCTCATCTGTCGCATCAACAAGAGTACTTGACATTGAGAATGAGCCGTAAAGACTATCAATTTTCTCAAGATAGTAACTTAGAATAACTTCACCTTGAGTTGTTGATGATAGACGAAGAGTTTCCGCTGTAACAAATGGATTACCATCACGGTCACCACCAATCCACATTCCCATTGTAATTGGTTTTGGATTAGTCAATTCAATACCTTTGGCACTAGCCAATTTTTTATACTCAGTCACAAGACTTGTAATGGCTTTTATAAGCGATGTGTGGTAATACTCAGTGACATTGGTAATCTCGTTTTTAACCTTGAGTTTTTTCTCACGAATAATGTCAGTTTGCATGATAAGCTCAACCTGACGACGAAGATCTGCATGCCACTTGTCCTTATTAACAAGTCCTTGTTTAACGTCTCGATATTTACGAAGCAATACATGAATCTCGTTCGTCAAGCCAAGCATGGTCTTACGTTGCACCTGCGTTGGGTGGGCAGTCAAGACGGGAACAACATTGATATTTTCAAGAATCTCAGCAGCATTTTCGTTTCCTGCTACCACATCAATAGTTGTTGACAATTTACCAAGATAGTCCTTACCAACATTATTTTGGTAGTTAACTTCATAAGCAAGGTCAACGTCTTCTGAAATATTAATCAAAAGCGGCAGGATGGAGAAATAACGTGAAATCACAACCATTTCTTCATTGCTCAATTGAGAAATTTTTTCTTCTAGAACTTGATAATTCTGCTTAGCTGATAGCTCAGTAAGGTCAGTGATAATACTAAATGCCTCATCACCGATCATGTTGCGGGTTGTCTCTTCGAGAAGAGTCGTCAGAATTGACACTTCTTCTTCGATGACATCTTTATTACTGTTACTCTCTAGTTTTTTGATAGTCACAAAAGCCACTCCTGTCTTTGTATGTTATACCCTCCATTATACTCTTTTTCCCTTAAAAATAAACCTTTATCCAAGAAATTGTCTAGTATTTTAGTAATTTTCTGATTTTTTCAAGCCCCATTTGATATAATAGACCTAACTAAGACAAAAAAGGAGATTATTATGGAACTAAAACCACGTGCTTCCTTCCCTGAAAATGAACTTTGGGATTTGACCGCACTTTATAAAGATCGCGAAGACTTTCTCTTAGCCATTGAAAAAGCTCTGGCTGATGTCTATGCCTTTCAAAAAACTTATGAAGGTCATTTAGAAACAGTAGAGGATTTCACCGCTGCGCTTTATGAATTGGAGCAGATTTATATTCAAGAGAGCCATATTGATTCTTATGCTTTCATGCCCCAAACAACTGATTTCTCAAATGAAGAATTCGCAGAGCTTGCCAATGCTGGCGATGACTTCGCTACCAAGGCTGCTGTTGCACTCAGCTTTTTCGACACAGCTCTGACAAATGCTCCTCAAGAGATTTTAGATGCTTTAGAAAGCAACCCTGACTTTAGCTCTGCCATTCGTCAGGCTAAAATCCAAAAGAAATACTTCCTCTCAGCTGATGTTGAAAAGGCACTAACCAATCTTCGTGAAGTCATGGGGACACCTTATGATATCTACACAAAGATGCGTGCTGGCGACTTTGCCATGGATGATTTTGAGGTAGAGGGCAAGGCCTACAAAAACAGTTTTGTCAGCTATGAAAACTTCTACCAAAATCACGATGACGCTGCAGTTCGTGAAAAATCTTTCCGTTCTTTCTCAGCTGGGCTTCGTAAGCATCAAAATGCCGCTGCCGCTGCCTATCTAGCTCAAGTGAAACAAGAAAAACTGATCGCAGATATGCGTGGTTTTGATAGTGTTTACGACTATCTTCTTGCTGGACAAGAAGTTGACCGTTCCATGTTTGACCGTCAAATTGACTTGATTATGAAGGAATTTGGACCAGTTGCTCAATGCTATCTTAAACACGTAGCCAAAGTTAATGGCCTTGAAAAAATGACCTTCGCAGACTGGAAATTAGATATTGACAAGGAACTCAATCCACAGGTCAGTATCGATGATGCCTATGACTTGGTTATGAAATCAGTAGCACCACTTGGTCAAGAATACAGTCAAGAAGTTTCTCGCTATCAGACTGAACGTTGGGTTGACTTTGCTGCCAATGAAAATAAGGATTCAGGTGGCTACGCTGCTGACCCTTACAAGGTGCACCCTTATGTCCTCATGAGTTGGACTGGGCGTATGTCAGATGTCTATACCCTCATTCATGAGATCGGACACTCTGGTCAGTTTATCTTCTCAGACAACAATCAGTCTATCTACAACCGTGGCATGTCAACCTATTATGTAGAAGCTCCATCTACCTTTAACGAGCTTCTGCTCAGCGATTACTTGGAAAATCAGTTTGACGATCCTCGTCAAAAACGCTTTGCCCTAGCCCACCGCCTAACGGACACCTACTTCCACAACTTCATCACTCACCTGCTGGAAGCTGCCTTCCAACGCAAAGTATATGACCTTATTGAAAATGGTGGAACATTCGGTGCTGAACAGCTCAACAGCTTTATGAAAGAAGTCCTGACAGAATTCTGGGGCGACGCTGTCGAAATTGATGACGATGCCGCCCTCACTTGGATGCGTCAAGCACACTACTATATGGGGCTTTATTCATATACCTACTCTGCAGGTTTGGTTATCTCAACTGCGGGCTACCTTAACCTCAAAAACAATCCAAATGGTGCAGAAGAATGGTTGACCTTCCTCAAATCAGGTGGCAGCAAAACACCACTTGAAACTGCTAAAATTATCGGTGCAGATATTTCAACAGAAAAACCACTCCTTGATACCATCACCTTCCTCAGTGACACAGTCGATCAAATCATCGCCTACACAGAAGAAATGGCATAAGAAAAACGCTTGGAATCCAAGCGTTCAGAATGTAGACAAACATAACTTTCAACAGAATTGGATACAAAAGCTCTGCTTATTTGAAATAAATAACCGATTTCATGTGAGCGGGAGTGCTAAAACAGTCTGGGAGACTGTTTTAGGTATGGGATAGAGAAAGCACAGCTTTCATCAAGACAGTCTGGGAGACTGTCTTAGGCATTTACCCGATGCTTCCGCCGTGATGAAAGTGTCAGAAATGCCTATTTTAAAGCATTTCTGACACTCGGAATATTTGAGACACTAGGCTCAAATATTAGTCATGGAATTCCGTAGGAAGTCGCTGACGTCCGACATCACTTAAGGAAAGTATCGAAAAAAGACTTTTTCTTCAACCAAAAAACGCTTGGATTCCAAGCGTTTTTTGGTTTATTGTTGATAAGCTTCAAGATAGAAACGGACTTTGTCGCCTTTTTGAACTTCAATGTCATTAGCTCCTTTGTCAGCCATCTGTCCATTGATTTCAAACATCCAATATTTACCTGCAGCTATATCCTGTGCCTGACCATCAATTGATGTAATGAAACCATCTTTTTCTTCAACTTCATGGTTTGCTTTAAGAACTTCCATCAAGGTTTGTCCTTCTGTAAATTCCAGCGTTTCCTCAGCAGTCTGCTTACCGTCTACTTCGATGGTTAAGGTAAAGCTCTCTTTGGCAACTTGACTAGATGAGCTTGATGATGAACTACTTGTCTCAGTAGCTGTGCCATTGCCGCAGGCGACCAAAACAAGTGATGTTACAAAAAGAAGGGCTAAACTAAAAATCTTTTTCATGATATAGTCTCCTAAATATAGTCTTTATGATTGGGAAAAAAATAGCAGTCGAAAAGGCGTGTGCAAGATTATAAGGCATTCCCGCTAAAACATAGGTCCACCAAGGCATCTGATAAAACCAGGCAGAGATGCTATCAATAAGTATGCCATAAATAATACCCATACTGGCAGCGAGTATAGCTAGAACTATCTCCAATCCTATATCTTTCAGTCTAAAACTTTTAGCCAAGGGAACGAGCACCTGAGACCATAGCATCAATACTAAACTGAAGCTAATAATTTGATAAAATACCCAAGGTCCAAATCCCAAGAGAAATGATGAAATCAACATGGTCAAGGACACAACTAGGATACCTTCTTCCAAACTCCAGAAAATACTGATCAGTAGAAAGATAGATGTAATGGGTTGAATATTAGGTAAAAAGGCAAATGCTTGTCTAAGGACAATACAGAGAGCTGCAAGAATAGCGCAGCGCGTCATAATCTTTAGCGACATATCTCCTCCTATTTTTTCACACTTTCTAGTCTACTGTAATCGCCTAGCAAAAGCAAGCTCTTATAAGCAAAAAAACTAGAGAGCGCAAGCCCTCTAGTGTCTTATCTATCTTATTTTATTGGATGGCTTATGAATGACTTAGTCTGCCCAAACTTGGTCAATGATTTCTTTAACCAAGGCCAATTTCTTCCATTGGTCTTCTTCTGTCAAAATATTACCTTCTTCAGTTGAAGCGAAGCCACATTGTGTCGAAATCCAAAGTTGGTCAAGTGGCAAGAATTCTTGAGCTTCCTTGATACGAGCGATGACAGCATCCTTGTCTTCCAAGGTTGCTTCTTTTGAAGTAATCAAACCAAGAACAGCAACCTTACCATCTGTTACTTCTTTCAATGGCTCAAAACCACCTGAACGGTCGTTATCAAACTCAAGGAAATATTCTTTAACATCTTCTTTTCCAAAGAGATCTTTCGCTACTGGATCGTAGCCTCCTGATGAAGCCCATGTTGAGTGGTAGTTACCGCGACAAACGTGGGTATTAACCAAGAGACCTTCTGGAACATTTTCATAGACATCGTTGTTGAGTGTCAAGAAAACAGATGACAAGTCATCGAAGACTTCTTGTGCTGTACGGCCTGTCGCAGCTCCCCAACCTGCTAGGAAGTTATTGTCAACAAGTGTTCCCCAAGTACAATCGTCTACTTGAAGTGTTTTAAGACCAGCTGCAATCAAGTCATCAATGACTTTCAAGTAGGCAGCTTTGATATCTGCACGAAGTTCTTCAAAATCTGGATAGATGTCATTCAATTTTTCAACGTGTTCAGCATCACGAATCAATTCAAAATAGAATTGTGATGGTGCTGGAATTGTGTATTTTGCTTCAACATCAGCACCTGTCGCATCAACAGTAGCTTTCAAGAATTTGTAAGCTTCAACAAATGGGTGATTGTCACCAGTGATTTTTCCTGCGATAAGAGCTGAGTCAGCTTTGGTTGTTTCATCGTGGAAACGGTAACCTTCAGCTGCCTGAACGTGGTCAATTCCATTGAATCCCCAGAAGAAATCAAGGTGCCAGTAAGCACGACGGAATTCACCATCGGTAACTTTTTCAAGACCAGCTGCGATTTGTTTGTCAACCAAGTCTTTGATTGCTGCATCTTCTACTTTTGCAAGTTCTTCAGCAGTTACACTACCAGCTTCAAATCCAGCACGCGCATCTTGAAGTTCTTGTGGACGAAGGAAAGAACCAACGTGTTCAAAATATTTTTTAGTCATCTCAATGTCTCCTTAAGGATTTTTATTGATTCCATTTTAACACCGACTACTATAGCTGTAAAATATATATTTTCTATGGTTAGTTATAGTTTTTACTTATAACTAGAAATCAAAAATCCGAGAGAAATCTCGGATTTTTTATCTATTATCCCCAAACTTTATCAGTGATTGTTTTGATAAGTTGAAGTTTTTTCCATTCGTCTTCTTCTGTCAAGATATTACCTTCTTCAGTTGAAGCGAAGCCACATTGTGTTGAAATACCCAAGTTTTTAAGAGGAACAAGCTCTGCTGCTTCTTGGATACGTGCCACAACGGCATCGACATCTTCAAGAGCAGGGTCTTTAGAAGTAATAACACCAAGCACGAGCTCAACATTATCACGACCATTCCAAATATCAGTCAATGGTGAGAAGTCACCTGAACGGCTATCGTCATACTCAAGGAAGAAGATATCGTAGTTAAGCTGTCCAAGGTATTTAGCGATAGTGTGGTAGCCACCTTCAAAGAGGTAAGTCGATTTGAAGTTACCACGACAGATGTGTGTTGCCAAAGTCAAATCTTCTGGAAGTCCTGCCAAGGCCTTGTTGATAACGTAAACATCATCCTCAGCCAATTTTTCAAATTTAGCACGTTTTTCAGGCTCATCTTTGAACGTTTCCAATTGGTGAAGAAGGAAAGCCCAAGTTGTGTCGTCCAATTGAACATAGCGAGCACCCAAATCATAAAAGTGCTGGATCGTATCATGGTAAGCCTGAGCAAGACCATCAAGAAAGGCAGTCCAATCTTCATAGTAGTCAGCATAAAGGTCACTACGGTGGTCACGGTCAATAACCAATGATGGGCTTGGAATCGTTACCTTAGGAGTCACGCCTTCTGGAGTGATTGATTTGAGGTACTCAAAATCACGGTAGAATGGATGTTCTGGATTTTCAGCCACTTGACCATTAAGACGGATATTTGTTGTACGTGTTTTTGCACCGTGGAATTTATAAGAGTCTTCCTGCAAGTATGTCTCAAAACCAATCAAGTTCCAAAGGAAATCAAGATGCCACCATGAACGTCCAAATTCACCATCAGAAACAACCTTCAAGCCATTTTCAACTTCATGGTGAACCAGGTCTTTAACCAATTCATCTTGAACTTTCAAAAGTTCTTCCTGCGTCAATTCACCGTTTGCAAATTTTTCTCGCGCTTCTTTCAAAGCTGCTGGACGAAGATAAGACCCAACGTGATCAAAATGTTCTTGTACTTTAGTCATAATGTTATACTCCCTTAACAATCAATTAATATGCCTATCATTCTACCACCACAAGATATAGCTGTAAAATATATATTTTTTATTAAAAGTTATAGTTTTAAACTATATATCATCTTTTTTAAGCAAGAGCCTTTGATTTTTTTGCATTTTTAAGATAAAATGGAGGATAATGAGAAAAAGAATTAAACCCCCTGTTGTTTTGGTCTTTTTCAGTTTGATTGGATTATTGTTGATTATTGCTAACATTTATGGCAATAGTGTTACAAGTGCACAGCTGGCTAGCGCTAAGAAAGAAATCCCAGTTGCGACATCCACATCGACAAGTACTGAAGAGTCCTCCTCAACAGAGACTGAAACTTTTGTTCTTAATCCGATTATCGATTTATCAGGATGGCAGTTACCTTCTGAAATCGATTACGATACTCTGTCCCAGAATATTTCTGGCGCTATTGTCCGTGTCTTCGGTGGTTCTGGAATTACTGAAGACAATAACGCAGCAAGCAATAACGGAGTTGATAAATCGTTTAAGACCCATATCAAAGAATTCCAAAAACGTGATGTACCTGTCGCTGTTTACGCCTATACCATGGGAACTTCTGTCGAGGAGATGAAAGAAGAGGCTCAGATTTTCTATAAAAACGCCTCACCTTATAACCCAACTTACTATTGGATAGACGTTGAAGAAAAAACAATGGATGACATGGATGCTGGTGTTCAGGCTTTCTTGAAAGAACTCAAACGCCTGGGTGCCGAAAAAGTAGGAATCTACATCGGGACCTATTTCATGGAGGAGCATGGAATCTCAACCGACAATTTTGATGCAGTTTGGATTCCAACTTACGGTAGTGACTCGGGTTACTATGAGTCTGCCCCTGAAACAACCATGGATTATGACCTCCATCAGTACACCTCACAAGGCTACATCAACGGTTTTGATGGCGCCCTTGACCTCAACCAGATTGCTGTCACAAAGGATACCAAGGAAACCTACGAGAAACTCTTTGGTAGTGTCGATAAAAAATCATCTAAGTAAGAAGTCTGAGCTTGCCTCAGGCTTTTTCTTTGCACTACTACTCCCTTTCTTTAGGAAAATGGCGGAGCTTGGCCAATCATTTTATGCTATAATAAGAGCACTATTCACATAAAAATAAAGGAGGCCTATATGGCTAAAAAAACAAAAGTCAAAAAAACATTGGTCGATCAAATTCTTGATAAGGCAAAAATTGAACACGATAGTCTCAATTTTAATGGTCTTGAAGGACAACTTCCAGACGATATTGAGCGCAGCCATATCTTCAAAACCCTTGCCCTAACCGGTGATAAGAC
This sequence comes from Streptococcus loxodontisalivarius, assembly GCF_016908645.1. Taxonomy (GTDB): domain Bacteria; phylum Bacillota; class Bacilli; order Lactobacillales; family Streptococcaceae; genus Streptococcus; species Streptococcus loxodontisalivarius. Next base: position 487 of record NZ_JAFBEH010000014.1, on the reverse strand, counting down.
AGGTCCACTAATTGGAATCGTACCCATTACTGAGCATCTTTCAGAGAAAAAACTTGCCAAGGTTTCAGGTAATAAAAAAGTCAGCATGATTCCTCAGAAGGATCTTCAAAAAACGACTGGCTACGTCCACGGTGCTAATAATCCAGTGGGGATCCGTCAAAAACACAACTTCCCAATCTACATTGATCAGAAGGCTTTGGAGTACGGACGAATGATTGTTTCAGCTGGTGAACTAGGTCGCTCTATCCGAATTGATAGTCAAGAATTAGCTGATTTTGTTCATGCAAATTTTGCTGACTTGATTGAATAATTGTATATTGACAGCGTTTGCATTTTTTCATAAAATAAAGTGAGACTATAAAATTCGGGGTATTTATGAGATTATATTTTGTTCGGCTCTATAATTTCTGTAGTGGGTAAATCCACCAAGGAGATTGTAGGGCTTTTTGAATGTAGAAAAAAAGTCCCACATGACTTATAATGAAAA
>NZ_JAFBEH010000013.1 GCF_016908645.1 Streptococcus loxodontisalivarius | reverse complement strand
TCACAGCTCACAGCTCACAGCTCACAGCTCACAGCTCACAGCTCACAGCTCACAGCTCACAGCTCACAGCTCACAGCTCACAGCTCACAGCTCACGCTGATTATGTAATCGGACGTGTTTTTTGTCAACCCCTAAAACAGACTTTTTCACGTTTTTGTGGAGAAGTTTTTTGTTTTGGTAGAATAGAGGTGTACAATGCCTAAGTCTATCGAAGAAAAAGTAGAAGAATTTTATAAAACAAATCTTGATAACTTAGGTATTACATACTATGGTAAAACTCAAGCAAATTTGATGAGTAAAAGCATTTCTGATGCTTTGACCTCAGCTCCTTCCAAATCTGGTGGAACAGGCAGTAATTACCCTGATATTATGATAATGCTTAATTCTAAGACATTAAATCGGCAAATTCCAGTTATTATTGAAGCAAAGGGTTCTAAGAATAAGCTGGAAAAACTTGATAAAGATGGGAACATAGTTCAAATTGTACCATGGGCATCTGATTCAAAAGAAGGTGTTAGAAATCCACATAAAAAAGGCGACCCTAACACAACTGCTATTGTCCAGTTCGCAGTAAATGGAGCCTACCATTATGCAAAAAATATATTAGAGAGTGAGTTTTCAATTCATGATGAGATTATTTTTATAGGGATTAACGGAACTGAACTTGATGAAGATAACAAAGTAAAAAATCCTGAACAAAAAGCCTACTATCTATCAAAGTTGAACAAACTCCAACCTAAGCATATTGCTGATTTGGATAAATCATGGGATTTGTTGAAAGATTCCAATTTAGAAAAATTCTTTGATATTTTAGATAGACTAACTCTATCCGAAGAGGAATTAGAAGTTCTAACTCATAGGACGGAAGATGAACTTGAAAAAGCAGTCAAGAAAATACACCAAGAGATTTATGAAAACGCATCTTTAAAAAATGCTCTAACCACCAATGAGAAATTATATGTCTTTTCTGGTCTTATCATGGCAGGTTTACAGACAAGTGGAGTTAGCCGATTAACCCCAAAAGCCCTTGAAGGAAATGACGATAAAGTAGAGAATGACGGTCAGACAATTATACGTAGAATCAAAACATTTTTGAAAAAACGTAAAGCAGATTCTCATAAAATAACAATGATTGAAGATTTGCTGAGACCAATCTTTACAAAACAAGTTCTTTGGAAACCTCATAATGGAGAATCCTTAATTAAACAAATTTTCACTGATGTTTATAATACTATCATTCCATTACTAGAATCAGATTTACAACTTGATTTCACAGGAAAAATCCTAAATTCCCTCAACGACTGGGTGTCTATTGAAAATGATGTGTCAAATGATGTTGTCTTAACACCACGGTATGTTACAGAATTGATGGTCAAGTTGACACGTACTGACATGGATTCCTATGTTTGGGATACTGCGATGGGTTCAGGTGGATTCTTAGTATCGGCAATGGATGCCATGCTAAAAGATGCACGTTCCAAAATTCAAGATAAGGAAAAATTATCTAATAAGATTTCGCACATCAAAGAACAACAGTTACTAGGAATTGAACTTCTCGGGAATATCTATATTTTAGCTATTCTTAATATGATTTTGATGGGAGATGGCTCTAGTAATATGAAAAACGGAAACTCTCATGAGTTATACCATAGAGAGAGTTTCCCAGCTAATGTCTTCTTGTTGAATCCGCCATACTCTGCATCTGGTAAAGGATTTAATTTTGTTGAAGAAGCCTTTTCAAAAATGGAGAGGGGTTATGGAGCAGTTTTAATACAAGAAAATGCTGGCTCAAGCCAAGGACTACCATATACAAAACGTATCTTAGAGAAAAGTTCCTTAATTGCATCAATTCACATGCCAAACGATTTATTTGGTGGAAAAGCAAGTGTACAAACAGCTATTTATGTATTCAAGGTAAATGAACCACATAATGAAAAACAGGCAGTAACTTTTATTGATTTTTCTGAAGATGGCTATACTCGTCAAAATCGCAAAAAATCTAGCCAAGCCGTCAATCTACGTGATACTGATAATGCTAAAGCAAGGTATCAAGAAGTTGTGGACATCGTTTTAGGAAATCTACCTGATACATCTTACTATACGGTAGAAAATGGGAAAGTTATCAGAGATAGGATTACTTTAAATGGAAATGATTGGACGTTTAATCAGCATGCAAAAATTGAACGTATTCCACAGTTAGAGGATTTTAAGAAGTCTGTTGGCGATTTTTTATCTTGGCAAGTTACTCAACTTATGAAGTAAGAAGGGTGGCTGAAAAATGTTAAAAGATAGGAAATATGGAGATTTTACCATTGGAAGCATATTTACTTTGATAGGAACAACTTCAACAGATGCTAAAAATGTGAACTTTACTCCACTTGGAGATTCTGAATTTATTGGTCGTACCGAAATTAATTACGGTGTTCAAGGGCTAGTGAAGTCCTCAGACTTTAATTTTCCACCGAATCCAAGCAATACTATTACTATCTCACAAGTTGGAACAATAGTTGCTCAATATCGAGATAGCCAGTATTATACCAGTCAAAACATCGTAAGATTGAGCAACCGAAAATTAACTAGAAGAACAGGATTGTTTATTGTTGCATTATTAAACAATTGGCTTTCCAAATCTGGATTTAACGGTTATACAACTCCTAAACAATCAGTGATTAAGCAAGGAATAATAAAGCTACCTTTAATATCACATACGGACAAAAACAATTATTTACAATCTGAGATTGACTGGCAGTTTATGGAAAATTTTATAAAAGAGCTGGAAGCTGAATGCGTCCAAGAGCTGGAAGCCTATTTGATAGCAACTAGCTTAAATGACTACCATTTGACAGATGAAGAACACACTTTATTAGATTACAAGCCAAAATTTAAGTCCTTCAAATTAGCTTCGACTTATGTTATGCGTGGTAAATTGATTGAAGTGAACGAAAAAGGATTGTTTGACATTGTTCCAACCAAAAAGAAGATAAATGCCAATAGTATCACTTTTGATGGTCGATTTCCCTATGTAGCAAGAGGGGAAAGTAAGAATGGTATTCGAGGTTATATAAACTTTGATGAACAATATCTCAACCCTAAAGATACCATCTCTTTTGGACAAGATACTGCTACCATGTATTATCAGCCAAATGCCTATTTTACAGGAGATAAAATACAAGTATTCAAATTAAATAAAGCTTACGGTACTTTGACTGAAAATATAGCTCTATACATTATCAGTTCAATGAAAAAATCATTTGCGAATTTTGTTTGGGGGCAGCAATCATTCGCTTTGGATGTTATTTCAGAAATACTAGTAGAATTACCTGTTGATGTCCATGGGAATATTGATTTTGAATATATGAGCCAATATATACAAGCTATCAAAAAAGTGTCTATTGAAGATGTTGTAAGATATAAGGATAAAATTATAACTGCGACTCAAAATATTATCAACGAGTAAAAAAGCTGATTTCCTCTTGGAAGTCGCCTTTTTTGATATTCACGCAAATACTATATATTGTGGTTGGTGTAAACTAGTATATAGTTCCCAAAATTTATTAGAAGAAGCAGGAATCCGAATATAATAAAGTAAATTGCTAACATAAAGTCTCCATTCTAGATAGAATAGTCTGTGGACTTCCTCCAGCCAAGCTGTGGGGGATTTAGTATGGTGCGATTTTAAGGAGAAGCTCTGCTAGGGCTTCTTTTTCTTCTGAGCTTAGCTTGTCTAGGAGCTTGTCTGACTGGTCTTTTTCGTATTGGTGAAGCTGGGGATAGATGTCTCTGGCTTTTTGTGTGGGATAGACACGCTTGATTTTTTGATTGTCTTTATCATTTTCCACTTGTAAATAGCCCTGCTGGACCAGTTTTTTGACGGTGCGAAAGCTAGTGCTACGATCAATCTGGATAGCGTCAGCTAATTGTCCCAAAAACATACCAGGCTGTTCACAGACGCGGATGATGTAGATGAAGAGGTTGTTGTTAAGCCCAAGCTCCTTGAAATTCTTGTTGGAATCGGCTTGGATAGTGCGCGTGATGCCTCCGATGGTGCGAATGATGGTGAACATAACTGACTCCTTTATCTTTCTTAATCAAAATTCTAGCATATTTTTATTGCATTTGCAATTAAAATGAGTTATACTAGATACAAGTTAAGAAACGAGGTAAGGTCATGTTACATTTTGAAAATGATTATAACGAAGGTGTTCATCCAGAGCTTTTGAAGGTCTTGGTTGAGACTAATGAAGAAAATCTTGCTGGCTATGGCATGGACACTTATACACAGGAAGCTGTTGATAAGATTCGTCAAGCTACTAATTGTCCACAGGCTCAGGTTCAATTTTTGACAGGTGGAACTCAGACCAATCAGGTCGTTATCAACAGTATGTTGGCGTCTTATGAGGGAGTTATTGCTGCGGAGACTGGGCATATCTCCACTCATGAAGCTGGTGCTATTGAGTTTTCAGGGCATAAGGTACTGACGCTTCCTCATGAGAATGGTAAGATTTCAGCAGACCAGATTGCGGCTTATCTGACTGATTTTTATAATGATGGTAACCACGAGCACATGGTCTTTCCTGGCATGGTCTACATCTCACATCCTACCGAGTATGGTGCCCTTTACACCAAGGCTGAGCTAGAGGCTATTTCTCAGATTTGTGACCAGTATCAGATTCCCCTCTTTATGGATGGCGCACGCCTCGGTTATGCCTTGGGCTCTAAGGAGACTGATCTTACTTTGGAGACAATTGCAGAGCTCTGCCATGTCTTTTATATCGGTGGAACTAAGCTAGGTGCTCTTATCGGTGAGGCTATCGTCTTCACCAAGAATAATATGCCTAAGCACTTCACACCAATCGTGAAACAGCATGGTGCACTTGTGGCTAAGGGAAGAATTTTTGGTCTTCAGTTCAGTCGTTTCTTCACAGATAATCTCTATGTTGAAATCGGTCGTAAGGCTGTTGCTCAAGCTGAGGAACTCAAGGCGATTTTGAAAGAGAAGGGTTACCGTTTCTACTACGAATCACCAACCAATCAGCAGTTTATCATTGTGGAAAATAGCCAGCTTGAAGAGCTTGGTCAGAAGTTAGCTTACAGCTTTTGGGAAAAATACGATGACCAGCACACAATTGTTCGCCTAGCGACCTCATGGTCAACGACTGATCAGGATATTGCTGACTTGAAACAAATTTTGTAAGCCTATGAGAATTGAAATTTTTGATAAATCTGATAATCAGGAAGTGGCTGATTTGGTGTTACACATTCAGCGCCAAGAGTTTGGTATCGTGATTGCTGATGGTGAGCAGACTGATTTACAAGATTTGGAAGCTACTTATCAAAAGACTGGTGGTCAATTCTGGGTTGCTAAAAATGATGTTAATCAGATCATAGGTTGTATTGGCTTGCTGAGTCTGAAGAATTCTTCGGCAGCCTTAAAGAAGATGTTTGTTGCAGCCGACTATCGTCAGCTAGGAGTTGGTAGAGCTCTAATAGATAAATTATTAGATTATTGTCGACAAACAGGTATCGAGTCTGTCTATCTTGGGACGGTAGACCGTTTTCAGGCTGCTCAGCGATTTTACCAAACAATAGGTTTTAAACTTGTTGAAAAAGAGGATTTGCCTGAAGATTTTCCATTTTTGGAAGTTGATAATAGGAACTATCTTTACCGTTTAGACTAAAAGAGGTTGGAAGATTCCAACCTCTTTTGTGTGATAAAAACTTCTTTCTCTATTACTATTACCAGCTGGCTTTTTTGACGCCAGGGAGCTGTCCTTTGTGGGCTAGGTCTCTGAAATTGATACGGCTGACGCCGAATTTTCTCATGTAGGCATGAGGTCTTCCGTCGATGCGGTCGCGATTTTTGAGACGATTGGGATTAGAATCTCTAGGAAGTTTGCGGAGTGCTTCGTAATCTCCTTTTGCCTTAAGTTCACGGCGTAGGTCTGCATATTGTTCAATTAATTTTAACTGTCTTTCATAGCGAGCAATCTTTGATTTTTTTGCCATTGCCATCTCCTTTAATCTATGTTTGTAAAATAATTAACCAGTTAACTATATCTATCATACCACTTTTGAGTGAAAGGTCAAGAAGAAATTAACTGGTTAAGTAATTTATTTGAGAAAAACACTGAATCAAAGTGACTCAGTGCTGGTAACTCAATGCTTAGTTCTTAGGTTTACGATCAAAGAAGTTGTAGATGTATTCGATAATAGCAAGGACTGTAAATCCGATACCGACAAGGCTGAGGACACCTGTTACACTTGACATACCGAAGAGACCTGCGACAGCATTGACCATAGGAGCGGCAAAGGCAGCACCTAGGTTGATTCCCATTAGGATGACAGAAGTTGTCAAGGTACCACCATTTTTAGGACCAACTTGCGCAACTCTTAGGAAGGCTTGTGGGAAGACCCATCCAAAGAAAATTCCTGCAATAACCACACCAGTCGTCACAGTTGCGACTGAATTGGCATTGGCAACGATAAAGAATCCAGCTGCGATACCAGTAAATGATACTGGCAAGATAAAGTTACCGATAAGTTTTGATACAGGAGCATAGAGAAGGGCAGCAACCATAGAGGCTAGACCTAGGAGAGCTAGGATAGAAGAGGCAGCTGATGGTGAGAAGAGTCCTGTCTCTTGACCAAGAACTGCCATTTTAATGGTCATCATGAGGAACATGGCAAAGGTAATGAGAAAAAGCAGAGCTAGTAGTAAAATATGTCCATTGACAGCTTCTTTAAAGCTTGCTTTCGCAGGTGCCTGCTCCGCCATTTCACCCTTATCATCAGGTATAGTAACAAAGAGCCAGATAAGAATCAGTGGAATCAGTCCAACAAAGAATCCAGTGAAGGCTGTCCGCCAACCGCTAATAATCAAGGCTGATAGTAGGAAACCAAAGGCAGCATTACCTAGGTTTTGAGCTGTATTTTGAAAACCTAGCATTCCTTTTAGTTGTTGTCCTTCATAAAAACGATACATGAGGCTAACTGAGTAGGGATTGAAGAGACCGATACCTAGGCCCATCAAGAGACGTGCTGCGATGATAACAGGAAAACTTGAAACAAGAGCAGGAAGAACACCACCGATAGTATAAAGACCTAGTCCAAAAAGGATAGTACGCTTGATACCAAATTTATTTCCGATTGCCTCTGCAAAAAGAATCAAAATCAAGACACTGAAGTTTGGTAAGGTAGAGATTAATTCGATACTTGATTGTGAGACATTTGGAAATTGCTGAGCCAACTGTGTATTTGCAATTGAGATTGATGGTGCAGTCTGAGCTAACAATGATAGCGACAGCAGTGAAGCTTTAAAGAGCCATGAAGAGGCATTGACAGTTTTTTGTGACATATAAATCTCCTAAGTCTATTTAAGCATTTTTCATAATATCAGAAACGGCAGCTAGACCAGCAAGTCGTCCAGATGTCCAAGAGAATCCAGAAGCTAGTCCTTCATAGGCTGGGTAGTTACGAGGTGCATAATAACCACCAGCATTGGCACCACCAGTATAGAGACCTGGGATAGCTTTCATGTGGACATCTAGGACACGTAAGTCCTTGTCAACTCGAACACCACCGACTGTTCCAAGATAGACAACTTGGCCAATGAAGGCATAGTAAGGACCTTCTTGGACACTATATTGAAGTGAAGCTTGTGACTTGCTGAAACGTGTATCATCTTGATTAGCAATAGCTTGGTTGTATTCAGAAATAGTTTCCTGAAAAGCAGATACATCAAATCCAGCATTTTGAGCTAGTTCTTCGATGCTATCGCCTTTGAAGCAGATGCCTTGTTGAACAGCTTCGTCAGCTAGAGCGACAAAATCACCCTTGGCATCTGAGGCACCTGGTCCAGATTTTGAAATGACTAGTTTGGCACCTTGGCTGTAACTGTCAAGAGTAGTCTTGTCAACAATATAGAAGTATTTTGATCCGATACCGTAGGCTGCATTTGACCATTGAACAGTGTCATAGACCACATCTTCATTGGTAAAGCGGGCGCCATTTGGATCTACCCAGAGTAGTGGTGACAAGAGGAGTTGAGTCAAAGGTGAGTTATTGAAGCCAGCTAGCTGTTTACCTTTGGTTTCTTGGCTAACCACAGATTCTGCCATCTGGGCTGCGTGGATAAGAGCAGAGCCATCAATATTGACACCACCAGCTTTTTCCATAGCTGAGAGACCTTCACCCATGTTTGGAACTCCAAGAGAACGTAGATTAATGGTGCGCATGACTTTAGCAACACGGCGTTTATCAGCTCCAAATCCCCCTGTTGTGATGATAGATGCTTTGGCATGGACAATCAATTCTTGACCGTCAGCATCAGTTGCTTTAAGTCCAGTGACACGACCGTCATTATCTTGAAGTAATTCTGTCATGGTTACTCCGAAGATAAATTCAGCGCCTTCGGATTCAATAGACTTTTGAACGGCTGGGAAAGTACGATTTTTATCCATGTACATGTGATAAGAACCACCTTGGTACTTATTATCTCTATGGGCAAATTGAGTGGTATTTTCAATAGGATTAAGCTGAATTTCCATACCTAGACTTTTAATTTCTTCTAGAGTTTCTTTGGCATGTTCGATCACATTTTTAAGCAGAGCACCATTTGAAAGATAGTGATTGTGTTTTTGAAGTTCATTAATAGCTTCTTGTGTGCTTAGATTATAGCCAAGAGCCTTTTGTTCGTCAGTTCCTACAGCGAAGAAACCAGATGAGATTTTTGTATTACCACCGACTTGAGGAAGTTTTTCCAAAACTAAAACCTTTAATCCATTTTGAGCGGCGGCATGAGCAGCAGATAGACCAGCACCTCCAGCACCTGCAACGACAACATCAACAGTGTATTCTTTTACCATGTGAAATTCCTCACTTAAAATATTTATGCTATAATTATAGGTGAATTCTTTCACAAATAAAAGCGCTCTAAGTATCTTATAAAGTGACGAAAAATAACTTTTAGGAGGCGTCCATGTTTCAAAAAATCAGTAATTGTGTGACCTATGGCTGTCAATTAAGCCTGAAAAAGCAAAGCCATCATCAGAAACATCTCTATCTATTGGAAATACTGAGTCCAGTGACCTGTCGTTTTAACCAAGGGAACTTATCTTTGAATGCTTTTGATATCTTACTGGGACAAGCTTTTGAGGAATTTACCTTTTCGTCAATTGATCAGAGTCCTATCTTGATTCGCCAATATGATTTGGAGTTCGATATTCCTGGTCAATTAACTGAATATACTGTGGGAGACAATGCCATTATTCATGATCTGATGAATGCTGAGAACCCTGGTCAGGCATATGTTTTATTTACAAATCTAGATGCTGGCCTTTGTCATGCCTATCTGGATGCTATGGAAATACTAGAAGAGCAAAGTGATGATTACAGTCATTTTCAGAGTCAGAAGGTCTCTGGTTTGCTCTTTACAGAATTGCTGCGCGAGCATGAGGCAAAGATTTCAAAAACGCAGTCTAATTTTCCTGACCGTGAGGTACGCTATGCGACTAGGGATACCCAAGCAGGTGTCATCATGAAATATGTTCGGGAGCATATCTATGATATTTCACTTAAAGAAGCGGCAGCACATTTTGCATATCAACCTAATTATTTTTCCCGTCTCTGTCAAAACCTTTATGGAACGACCTTTAATGAATTAAAGACCCACATTAAGTTGGAGATTGCTAAGGAGCAGCTTAGTATGACGACTAAAGGTTTGGAAGAAATCAGTCAGGAACTGGGTTATAAGGCTGTTTCGAATTTTCACCGTAATTTTAAGGCTCAGGTGGGAATGACTCCAAGAGAATATCGTCAAGAACACACCAAACTTCTTTAGAAAGATAGAAAAAGTCATGTTTTTAGATATGACTTTTTTGATTTATTGATCTTTTTCTGAGTTATAATGTTAATAAGTTCACAAGATAAAACTTGTGGAAAAGATGATTAGAGAGATGAGGATGAGACTCCAAATTAGTCTTCTACAGGAATTCGATTTTGTCGTCCATCTCATAGAAGGATTCACTTATGACTAAATTGATTGCACTGGTTGGAACCAATTCTGACCAATCAACTAACCGCCAGTTACTTCATTATATGAGTCGTCATTTTTCAGACAAGGCTGATATTGAGGTGGTTGAAATTAAGGATATTCCTTTCTTCAATAAAGGCATTATGGGTAATTTGCCAGAGATTGTTGTTTCGATTGAGGCTAAGATTGCGGAAGCTGATGGACTTATTATCTCAACGCCTGAGTACGATCACGCTATTCCAGCAGCTCTGATGAATGCCTTGGAGTGGTTTTCTGTGGGGAGCCATCCTCTTGTGGATAAACCTGTTATGATTACAGGAGCCTCTTATGGAACCTTGGGTTCTTCACGAGCACAGGCACAGTTGCGTCAGATTTTAGATGCTCCTGAGTTACGCGCCTATATTATGCCAAGTTCAGAATATCATTTATCACATTCCTTACAAGCATTTGATGAAGCAGGTGATTTGAAAGATGCTGAAAAAATAGCAGAGCTGGATGCCTTATTTGAAGATTTCCTACGTTTTGTAGCAATCACTAGTCAGTTGACAGCAACCCATGCTCAGCACAAACAAGCAGTCTCAGACTTCTCTTGGGATAAGGTTTAGATCAATCGTCTAAGCTCGTAATTTTTCAGCGAGACTGGAATTGTCCCTTTGTATCATCGTATTTGAACACGGGCTGAAAGGCTAGTGAAAAAGATGAGCTGGCTAGAAAATCAGGATTTTCTGCCGATAGCGTCGTAGGCGTCTGGTACTAAAGTACCTAGTCGCCCTGACGTGGGTGCGTCTTCGAAATCAAAGATTTCGGACTTACCGCATATTTTCAAACGCCTTTCTTAACGCCCTTTGTATCATTAGAAAAGGAAAATCATATGAAAATTATTGGTATTGTTGGGTCTCAGGCACCCTTTTCACATAATCGTCTCTTATTGCAATATATTGGTTATCGTTTTAGTCACCTATTTGATTTGGAAATTTTGGAAATTGCAGGGCTACCTTTGTTCAATCAAAGTGATGATCAGACAGATACACCTCAGATTCAGAATATGGTTCGTAAAATTGAAGCAGCGGATGCTGTTATTATTGCGACACCAGAACATAATCATACTATTTCAGCAGTTCTTAAGAGTTGCTTAGAGTGGCTATCCTTCAATGTTCATCCCTTTGATGGCAAACCAGTTATGATAGTAGGCGCTTCTTACTATCAACAAGGATCATCTCGTGCCCAGCTCCATCTTCGTCAAATCTTGGATGCTCCTGGTGTTAATGCCATGGTTTTGCCAGGAAATGAGTTTCTTCTAGGTAATTGTAAGGAGGCTTTTGATGAAAAAGGATTCTTGAAAGATGAAGGAACAGCTAAGTTTTTAGAAACCTGCTTGACAAACTTCTTAAAATTCCTTGCAGTTATCAATGGTATGAAAGAAATACCAGTAGTACAAGAGTCAGCACCAGTAGTCGGAGAAGCTGATGTAGATGCTAATTCAGGAGCATCAGAAAGTTGGTCAGCAACAACTAATGCAGTAAGCACAGCTAGTGCTCCTGCAACAAGTCCTTTTGAACAGGCTTTGAATGACACTTTTGGACCTGACTTGGGAATTGAACCTAAGGAAGATATTTTTGATAGGATAGAATTGGTGTAAGAAAGTAGAAAAACACATAGTAGGCGTAGATTAGCGATACTATGTGTTTTTTACATTATTTACTCCACCTCAAAAATTGTCAAGGAATAGGCTGTGAGAATGTCTTCTTTTAAATCTTCTTCTAGGCAGTTGCTGATGAGCAGCTGTTTTTTCTTGCAGTCTTGCAGGAGTGGTAGGAGGTCTTTTTTACGATTGGTAATGAGGATACGGTAGGTTTTATCGAGTGCAATATCGTAACTGATAAGTCCTGATCCGTTCTGGGCTTGGTTGACTGTGATTGCCTGTGTGATCTCCTGATAGTCTTCTAGTGAGAAGTGCTTGCTTTGACGTTTGATTTGAATCAGTTGCTTGAGGAAGTCGTCACTGGCTTGATAGCGACTAGCTAGGTTCCAGTCGAGCTGATTGACACTGTCAGGTGCATTGTAGCTGTTCATGGCTCGCTCTTGGTCCTCTGCGCTCAAGCGTCCGTTTTCCTCTGTGGCAACTAGCTTGGTACGGTTGAAACTTTGCCCAATTTGCATAAAGCAGATTCCTTGGGAAATGATGTTTAGAGCGCTAGCTAATTGGCAACGACGGTCGTGGATATCCTGCTCATCCTTGGGATGCAGAGCTAGTAGCAGGTCGTTGAGGGTGTAGTTGTCGTGAGCTTCGACATAGTTAAGGACCTGGCTGGTCTTTTGATATGGGACAAATGCTGAGCTGCCAGCAATAGCCTTCATCAGCTCTTTTTCAACAGGCTGGTCAGAAACAAAGCCTTTTTTGAGCTCGCCGAAGATTTCAGCACCCTTGATATTATCTCTGGCATCATCATTGAAGAAGCCAATGCCAGCTAGTTTGTCAGCCACAGCCTTGATGCTCTTTTCTTCCTGATTGAGACCGCAAGGCATGTCCCAGCCTTCTCCATAGATAATGATATTTGGATCAATCTCATCCAGAGCCTGACGAATAGCAAGCATGGTATCAATATCATGCAAGCCCATGAGGTCAAATCGGAAGCCATCAATATTGTAGGTCTCAGCCCAGTAGAGAACTGAGTCAATCATGTACTTACGGAACATCTCTTTTTCACTGGCAGTCTCGTTGCCGCAAATTGAACCATTGCTAAACGCCCCGTCAGCGGCTACTCGGTAGTAATAATAAGGAACTGTCAGCTGGAAGGCTGAGTCGGTTTTAGAGTAGGTGTGATTGTAGACAACGTCCATGATGACACCAATCCCAGCATCGTGATAGGCTTGAATAAGACTTTTGAGCTCTAGGATACGAGCCTTGGGATCTTTAGGATTACTTGAAAATCTACCATCAGGAACATTGTAATTCTCAGGGTCGTAGCCCCAGTTGTAGAGGAGATTTCCCTTTTCATCAAAACTTTGGTGGTGGTCAAAGATGGGCTGGAGTTGAATATAGCTGACAGGGCTTTCTTTCAGATAGTCGAAAGTAGTGGGGAGTCCTTGAGCATTGCGCGTGCCAGTCTGACAAGCTCCGAGGTAGCTACCACAGAGTTCCTCAGGAACCCCAGAATTCTCAGCAATAGAGAAGTCACGAATGTGCATTTCATAGACAGTTGCCTGACTAGGATTTGCCAGACGCCAGCTTGCATCTTTGCCATGACGCACTTGGAAATTGTCAGGAACGATAACTTGCGCATCTAGAAGGACAGAACGTTTACCATCGGCAGTTGCAGCGGTGCTGTAAGGATCTCTGCTTTCGACCACTCTTCCATCTAAATGATGAATATGATAGCAGAAGACAAGGTCTTCATGGTCGCCCTCAAGCTCTGCAAACCAGACTCCCTGTGTATTTTGCTTGTGGTCTTGGAAATCAGCTTTTTGCCCACGTGTCATAGGGATGACTTGATCAGCCTTATCAGCATCAGCATTGTCAAAAAGAAGAAGCTCCACAGCCTTAGCAGTCGGTGCCCAAAGTCTAAACTGGCTAGCCTCAGGCTGATAGCGGTAACCCAGCCAGCCATCAAAGCCCCAAGTCTTATCGAAAGTCTCGTGCTTTACTGCCATGTCAAAGGCTGCGCTGTCACCGTTTTCATGAGAGGGACTTGTCATGGCAGCTTCATAGGCTAGATAGACTTGGCTGTCGCCCTCGACCAGCCAAACTTCAGGATAGTCAGCGACAGTTGTCGGAATAAGATAATCAGTTATGTCATCGCTTACAATAATGGTCTCTAAAAGAGGAGAGCCCTCAAGAGTAAGCTCTCCTCTTTTTCCGAAACCATCATCTTCTAGCCAAATCAGCTCTGCCTGTTGTGTTTTTAGCTCTAGCTGTTTCTTGTTTTTGGAATAGTAGTGAAGAATAAGTTTCATAAATAGCTCCATAGAGTGTTTCTAGATACGTTTTTCTGATTCAAGGTCGAAGAAGTGACCTTTGGCAACATTGAAAGTGAGGTTGACAGTTTCACCTGGATTGTGGAAGTCACGGGCATCAACACGAGAAGCAAATTCTGTCTCACCGAGTTTGACATAAAGCATGGTTTCAGCTCCAAGAAGCTCTGAAACAACAACTTCAGCTGTTACATTAGCATTTGGATAGGCTTCTTGAACGATATTCTTGCTTGAAATGTCTTCTGGACGAATACCGAAGATAACTTTTTTACCGAGGTAGCCTTTTTCTTCTAAAGTCTTAGCTTGTCCAGCTGGAAGAGCGATATCAAGACCATCTTCATTGGTAAGAGATTCTTTTCCGACTGTCACTTCAAAGAAGTTCATGGCTGGGCTTCCGATAAAGCCTGCGACGAATTTATTAGCAGGCTCATTGTAGAGCTCTTGCGGTGTACCGATTTGTTCAACTCGACCAATAGTTCCTGAACCGTCAGGATTCTTAGTTGAACTCATGATAACGATACGGTCAGCCAAGGTCATGGCCTCAGTCTGGTCGTGGGTAACGTAGATAGTAGTTGCTCCGATACGACGGTGAATTTTTGCGATTTCAGCGCGCATTGAGACGCGGAGCTTAGCATCCAAGTTTGACAAAGGCTCGTCCATAAGGAACACCTTAGCGTCACGAACGATGGCACGGCCCATGGCAACACGCTGACGCTGACCACCTGAGAGGTCGGCTGGTTTGCGTTCGAGGAATTCTGTCAAGCCAAGAACAGCTGCCGCTTCACGAACACGTGAGTCAATTTCATCTTTTTTGAACTTGCGTAATTTAAGACCGAAAGCCATGTTTTCGTAAACTGACATGT
This sequence comes from Streptococcus loxodontisalivarius, assembly GCF_016908645.1. Taxonomy (GTDB): domain Bacteria; phylum Bacillota; class Bacilli; order Lactobacillales; family Streptococcaceae; genus Streptococcus; species Streptococcus loxodontisalivarius. Next base: position 33,432 of record NZ_JAFBEH010000013.1, on the reverse strand, counting down.
GTGGGTAAAGGGCATAGTTCTGGAAGACCATGGCGATGTCGCGGTCTTTAGGTGATTTATCATTCACCACTTCACCATCGATGAGAAGTTGCCCTTCTGTGATGTCTTCAAGACCAGCTACCATACGGAGAGTTGTTGATTTCCCGCAACCAGAAGGTCCAACGAAGACGATGAATTCTTTATCCTTGATGTCCAAGTTGAAATCTTCAACAGAGTAGTGAGTGCTGTTTGGGTATTTTTTAAAGATGTGATTGAGATTTAAAGTTGTCATAGTATTGCTTCCTAACTAAGTGCTTTTTCGAGATTATTTAACAGATCCGCCTGTGATACCTTCAACATAGTATTTTTGCATGAACATGAAGAGGAGGGTAATTGGGATAGCGATAAGGACTGAACCTGCTGTGAAGGACATGAACCAGTCATTGATAGTATCTTGTTGCAACATTGAGAAGAGTCCGATGGCAACAGTGTATTTTTGAGTCGCATCACCAAGGATAACCTTAGCAAAGATAAAGTCGATCCATGGTCCGATAAAGGCCATAAGGGCTGTGTAAACGATGATTGGTTTTGATAGTGGGAGTGTAATCTTGAAGAAGATGTCCAAGCGGCTAGCTCCGTCAATCATAGCTGACTCATCGAGTGAGTAAGGAATAGTATCAAAGAAACCTTTGGCAATGTAGAAACCAAGCGCTGCACCAGATGAGTAAACAAGTACAAGGGCAGTAAGTGTTTGGTCAAGATTGAGGGCTTTCAAGATATAGTAAACCGCAATCATTGACATGAAACCTGGGAACATGTTAAGAACAAGAGCAAGTTTCAAGAAACCATTTCTGTGTTTGAATTTGATACGGCTGAGTGAGTAAGCCATGGCAACTGTGATAAAGGTTGAAATGATACATGAGAAAACAGCAACGACCAAAGTATTCATAAACCAGCGTCCAAATGGAAAGACATTCTGGGTGAAGAGCTTGGTGTAGTTTTCAAAGGTCCATGTTTTAGGAATAAAGTAGTTAACATAGGCAGTGCCTTCACCACGAAAGCTGGTTAGGACAACCCAGGCGATGGGAAAGAGCCAGATGATTGACAAGACAATCAATAAAATATAGGTAAAACTGAGTGTTAAGCGTTTCTTATTTTGCATTATTTAGCCGCTCCTTCCTTGTAAGAACTTGTACGAGTGTAGGCAAGCAAGCTGAAGACTGCTGAGATGACGAAGATCAAGATACCGATAACAGAAGCTAGGTTGTAGTCAGCTGCTGTAACAGTCAAGTTGTAGAGCCATGTCACCAAGAGGTCTGTGCTACCAGCTTGATAGAAGTCAGAGTTAGTAGGACCACCACCAGTAAGGAGGTAGATAACGTTGAAGTTGTTGATATTTCCGATAAATTGTTGGATTAGGGTTGGTGCCATAATCAAGAGAATTTGAGGGAAAGTGATTGATTTGAAGATTTGGAATTTGCTTGCACCGTCAATCTCAGCCGCTTCGATTTGTTCTTGAGGGAGGTTCATGATGATACCTGTTGCGACCAACATGGTTACTGGAATACCGACCCACATGTTAACAAAGATGATTGAGAATTTAGCCCAGATAGGATCTGAAAGGAAGGGAATAGGATGGGCTGCTGATACCAAGCCGATTTTTTCAAGCAGGGCATTGACAGGACCAGCATCGTTGAGCAAGTTTCTCATGATCAAGAGAGAAATGAACTGAGGCACAGCGATTGTGATAACGAAAATCGTACGCCAAACTTTCTTAAAACGAAGTCCTTTGGTATTGATAATCAAGGCAAGGACGATACCGAAGAAGAAGTTGGTTACTGTGGCAAAGACAGCCCAGATAAGAGTCCAAGAAAGGACAGGGAAGAAGGTACCAGCCATACGGCCGTTAAGGATATTACCAAAGTTTGAGAAACCAACCCAGTCAAAGAGACTCTTTGGAGGAAGGTGGTTGTGGTCATAGTTGGTAAAGGCCAAGCAGACCATATAAATCAAAGGTAGAATGGTAAAGAGCAGGATACCAAGCATTGGAATTGACATGAGGGTCATGTGGAAACGACCGTTTGTCAATGTTTGGAAGTCCTCTTTAAAGCTAGGAACTTTGAGACCTTCTTTTTTGATGACGTAAAGGTTACGGGCACTCTTAAGGTTACACCAATAAATGTAAGCAAAGACCAGACAGAAGATAACAGAAGCAAGCCCAAAGATAAGAAGAAGCATTGAGTTGTCTCCTTCAGTTGCTACCTGCATCTTGATACCATCGATGGTCTTGGTTGTCATGCCTTGGCTCTCAGTTCCAAGGGTAATAAGGCCTTGCAGAGATGGGATAACCTGGCTGACAAAGGCGATAAGAAAGAGAATTTCTGACAGGAGAAAGAGTGTTCCCTTGATGATTTGCTTGTTACAGAAGTTAGCAAATCCCATAATCAGAAAAGAGAGTTTAATGTCAGGTCCACCTTTTTTGAAGGCTTCTAGGACCGGAACTGTGTCATAATTTTGATTCATAAGATCCTCCTTTAAGACGTCTATTGTTTGAAAATCACTACTAAAATTTTCACTCTTGGAAACTTTAATAATAATTTCCAAAGGAAATAGTAACTAAAAAAGAAAAGAGTAGGACTTTTGAGATGTCCTACCCTTAAAAACAGTCCTTATTTAGCGTCAGCTAAATCTTCGTCAAATTGTTGCAATTTAGATAGGTATTGATCAGCAGTGATTTTACCATTGTAAGTATCGCTAAGAAGAGCAGCACTTTCAGTCCAGAATGTAGTCATTTGGCTAAGTTTAGGTGTTACGACTGTGTAGTCTGAAGATGAAGCCATCTTGATAACTGCTTGTGCCAATGCGTCAGATTGAACTTCTGATGATGCTTGAACTTCTTTGTTTGCAGGAACGATGTTACGTCCTTCATAAGTGAACTGGTTCTTTTGGCTTTCAGCGCTTGTCAATTTAGCAGCAAGTTTGTAGCTAGCAGCGATACGTTTTGTATCTGAACCAGCAGGTGCTTGGTTAACGGCATAGAGTTTAACACCGAGGAAGGCTTTTTGTTGAACTGTTTTACCACCGATAGTTACAGTTGGGTAAGCAGCAACACCGAGGTTTTCAGCACCGATTGCTTTTTGAGCAGCTGCGAAGTCCCAAGGACCTGATTCGATAGCTGCAACAGATCCGTCACCAAATTTAGACATAACGTTTTCTGAAGTCAAGTTGACGAAACCTTTGTTTGATTTTTGGTCTGAGATCCATTGAAGAACTGATACACCAGCTTCGTTACCCCAGTTTGTACCGTCAACAGTTTCACCGTCAGCTCCAAAGAGTGTGTCACCAACTGACATGAAGAGTGGTGCAGTTGCGTAGGCATTCATTTGTTTAAATGTTGCACCGAATGTTGCTTTGCTTGTGATTGTTTCATAGCTTGCTACATCTTCTGCAGACAATTTTGATTTGTTATAGAAGAGTACTTGAGACTCAATACCGAATGGGAAGGCATAAGTTTTACCTTTGTATTGAGCACCTGCAATGGCTTGGTCAGTGTCATTGGCTTTGATTTCTTTAGTGTATGTGTCAGGGATTTCTTGAATAACACCTGATTCTACCAATTGACCGAGTTGATCGTGAGGAAGAGAGAAGACATCAGCAGCCTTGCTTGGGTCTTTCTTAACGTTTTCCTGAGCTTTTGAGTCATTTGATTCGACGATTTTAACCTTGTATCCTGAGTTTTCTTTTTCGAATTCTTTAACGACTTCTTGATATGACGCTTTAGCTCCAGTTGGCACCCACAATTTAATAGTGGTCTTGCTTGATGCAGCCTCAACCTTTTGAGCATTTGCTCCAACGAGGAATGCTCCTGCTAGTGTAACACCAGCTACAGTTGCGATCATTTTCTGCCATTTTTTCATAATAGTAACCTCCTAAGCAGATATAAAAACTTTACACTCATATTATGCAATCGTTTGCAAAAATTGTCAAGGTCTTTTTGCACAAAATTTGAAAAATAAAATTATTCTCCCAATTTCTTGCGAGCTTTCCCAATCTATTGTAAAATCTAAGTTATGATAAATGAGAAAGAAATGAGGTGACAGTAGTGGTTACAATTAAAGATGTTGCTGCTAGAGCAGGAGTTAATGCCTCTACAGTCAGTCGAACCCTAAAAAACAGTTCAAGTATATCAGAAAAGACAAAAGAAAAAGTCAGAAAGGCAATGGAGGACTTGGGCTATGTTCCCAATGTCACCGCTGCGCGTTTAGCTAGTGGTCTGACCAAGGCAGTTGGTCTCGTTCTGCCACCGATGACGACACCCGATCGCATCAGCCAGCCCTTCTTTATGGAAATTTTGGCAGCCGTCAATGACGAAGCTAGACAGCACGATTTGACGGTCTCAATTGCAACAGGTTCATCGCTAGATGATCTTTACAATCAGGTTGCCCTCATGTATAAGCAGAAGCTGGTAGATGGTTTTATCATTCTCTATTCTGAAAAAGGTGACCCTGTTAGCCAGTATTTGAGAGATAATGCTATCCCTTTTGTTATCGTTGGACAGGCTGAAGAGCTTATGAATGAAGTAACCTTCATTGACAATGACAATCAGCTCATGGCAAGAACTGCCGTTGATTATCTGCATAACAAGGGGCATCGTAACATCCTCTTTGTTACTGATGACAAGCAGAGTGAAGTCTATCTAGAGCGCTATTTCGGTTATGTTCGTGGAACAAGCAGCCTTGACCTTCCTATCTTTGACAGTGGGCATTTTGATCGACACCAGCCAGAAACCTTGGATCATCTAATCGAGTCAATCAGATCCAATCAGATTACTGCAGTGGTTGTAATTGATGATATGATAGCTGTGCGATTTATGCAGTTCCTATCCTTCTATGGCTTGAATGTCCCCCACGATATTTCAATCGTATCCTTTAATAACTCGACTTATTCCCGTATTGTCCATCCTTATCTGACCAGCTTTGATATCAATATCGATACTCTGGGAAGAACTAGTCTGCAACGCCTTCTTGAGAAAATCAAGAACCGTGAAGCTAAGGCAGAAAAAATTATTGTGCCTTTTGATTTGAAAGAAAGAGAAAGTGTGAGACGTTTGGACTCAAAATAGTGTCTTATAGTGAATTGAATAAAGGTTAGGACGTTGTTAAGGTGTTTTGATGAACGCCAGTTCTATCTTCAACTCCTTGCCTAGTCCTATTCCTTTCTCAATCCACTCACTACAATATAGTAGAAAAAGAAAACTGTTAGGAGTATAGAACTGCTGACAGTTTTCTTTTGCAAAAAAAGTTTCAAGTAACGCCTTGACTTATGCAAACGTTTGCGTTATACTTTTTATGAAATCAAATGAAGGAGCAATCTAAGAATGAAACGTGCAAGTGGTATTTTAATGCATATTACTTCTCTACCAGGAGAATTTGGAATCGGTACTTTTGGGAAAGAAGCCTATGACTTTATCGATTTCTTAGTTGAAACAAAACAAACCTACTGGCAAATTTTGCCATTGACAACGACTAGCTACGGTGACTCGCCTTACCAATCCTTCTCAGCAGTCGCAGGTAATACAAATCTTATTGACTTTAACAAATTAGTAGACGCAGGCTACCTTAGCCCAGCAGACTTTGCAGGTGTGACCTTCAGCCATGCTGACAATCAAGTTGACTACGCTCTGCTATTTGAAGCACGCCGTCCTATCTTGGAAAAAGCTGTCGCTAACTTCCTAGCTAGCCAAGAAGGTGTCAAACTTCTAGCAGACTTTGAAGCGGAGCAAAGCACATGGTTGCAAGACTATGCTGAGTTTATGTCTCTCAAAGAGCACTTCGGTCTTAAAGCTCTTCAAGAGTGGGATGACCAAAAGGCAATCTATCGTGATGAAGAGACACTAGCTAGCTACCGTGAGGAATTGAAAGATGCAATCCTTTATCACAAGGTTGTGCAACTTTTCTTCTTTAGCCAATGGCAAGAGCTCAAGACTTATGCTAATGAGAAGGGCATCGCCATCATCGGAGACATGCCTATCTATGTCTCAGCTGATAGTGTTGAAGTTTGGACACAGTCTGACCTCTTCAAACTTGATGATGCTAAGCAACCGCTCTGCATTGCAGGATGTCCTCCAGATGACTTCTCAGATGTAGGTCAGCTATGGGGTAACCCAATCTACAACTGGGACTACCATGCAGAAACTGGCTACAAATGGTGGATCTACCGTATTCAAGAGTCATTTAAACTCTATGACTACCTCCGTATTGACCATTTCAAAGGCTTCTCAGACTTCTGGGAAATTCCTGCTGGTGAAGAAACAGCCATCAATGGGAAATGGGTTTCAGGTCCAAATATCGACCTCTTCAATGCTATCAAAGCAGAGCTGGGTGACCTTCCAATCATTGCAGAAGACCTTGGATATATCGATGACAAGGCTAAGAAACTCTTAGCAGATGCAGCCTTCCCAGGTATGAAAATCTTGGAATTCGGCTTCTATGACGTTACTGGTCAAAGCATTGATATTCCACATGTTTACACACAAAATAGCGTTGCCTATGTCGGAACACACGATAACGAAGTTGCCAACGGCTGGTATGACAATCTCGACGAAGAACAACAGGCATTTGTCGATGCTTATACTAACCGCAAAGAAGACGAAAGCGTTACACAAATGATGTTACGTGAGCTCTTCTCAACAGTAAGCAACACAGCAATCGCTTCTATGCAGGATGTCCTTGACCTTCCAGCAGAAAGCCGTATGAATATTCCAAATACTCTTGGCGGTAACTGGGTATGGCGTATGACTAAGGACGACCTAAAACAAGAACACAAAGATTATCTACTTAAGATTACAGAACTTTATGCACGAGGAACACAAGAAGATGACAACTAATTTTACAAGCTATGTTACAGAACAAGGTCGTGACCTTGCCACACTTTCAAATGAAGAAATCTACCTTAAATTATTAAACTACGTTAAAGAAGAAGCAGCTAGCAAAACAAAAAACACTGCTAAACGCAAAGTCTATTACATTTCAGCAGAATTTTTAATCGGTAAACTTCTCTCAAACAACTTGATTAACCTTGGTATCTACAAGGATGTTAAGGAAGAATTGGCAGCTGTTGGCAAGTCAATCGCAGAAGTTGAAGATGTTGAATTAGAGCCATCACTTGGTAATGGTGGTTTGGGACGTTTGGCATCATGTTTCATTGACTCAATTTCAAGTCTTGGCATCAACGGTGAAGGTGTTGGTCTTAACTACCACTGTGGTCTCTTCAAACAAGTCTTCCGCAACAACCAGCAAGAAACTGAACCAAACTACTGGATTGAAAATGATTCATGGTTGGTTCCAACTGATATTTCATACGATGTGCCATTTAAAGATTTTACCCTTAAATCTCGCTTGGACCGTATCGACGTTTTGGGCTATAAACGTGAGACTAAGAACTACCTTAACCTCTTTGACATCACAGGTATTGACTACGGTCAAATCCAAGGCGGTATCGAGTTTGATAAGACAAATATCGTCCGTAACTTGACCCTCTTCCTCTACCCAGATGATTCAAACAAAAACGGTGAGTTGCTCCGTATCTACCAACAGTACTTCATGGTATCAAATGCTGCGCAGCTATTGATCGACGAAGCTATCGAACGTGGTTCAAATGTCCACGACTTGGCTGATTACGCCTATGTTCAAATCAATGATACTCACCCATCAATGGTTATCCCTGAGCTTATCCGTCTCTTGACTGAAAAACACGCTATCGACTTCGCTGAAGCAGTCTCAATCGTTAAGAACATGGTTGGTTACACAAACCACACTATCTTGGCAGAAGCTCTTGAAAAATGGCCTTTGGAATACCTCAATGAAGTTGTGCCACACTTGGTAACAATCATTGAAAAATTGGATGCCCTTATCCGTGCAGAAGTTGCAGATACAGCTGTTCAAATCATCGACGAATCTGGTCGTGTTCACATGGCTCACATGGATATCCACTTCTCAACATCTGTCAATGGGGTTGCAGCACTTCACACTGAAATCCTTAAAAACAGTGAATTGAAAGCCTTCTATGACCTTTACCCAGCTAAATTCAACAACAAAACAAACGGTATTACCTTCCGTCGCTGGTTGGAATTTGCTAACCAAGACCTTGCTGACTACATCAAGGAATTGATTGGAGATGACTACCTAACAGACGCTGCTAAGCTTGAAAAACTCTTGGCATTTGCAGATGACAAGGATGTTCATGCTAAACTTGCCCAAATCAAGCACAACAACAAACTAGCTCTTAAACGTTACCTCAAAGACAATAAAGGTATCGAACTTGACGAAAATTCAATCATCGATACACAAATCAAACGTTTCCACGAGTACAAACGCCAACAGATGAATGCTCTCTATGTTATCCACAAATATTTGGAAATCAAACGTGGTAATCTTCCACAGCGTAAAATCACAGTTATCTTTGGTGGTAAAGCAGCTCCTGCCTATATCATTGCCCAAGATATTATCCACTTGATCCTCAGCTTGTCAGAGCTTATCAACAATGACCCTGAGGTATCACCATACCTCAATGTTCACCTTGTTGAAAACTACAATGTCACCGTAGCGGAGCATCTTATCCCAGCGACTGATATCTCTGAGCAAATTTCCCTTGCTTCAAAAGAAGCATCAGGTACTGGTAACATGAAATTCATGCTCAACGGTGCCCTTACTCTTGGTACTATGGACGGTGCCAATGTGGAAATTGCAGAGCTTGCTGGACAAGAAAACATCTACACATTTGGTAAAGACTCAGATACGATTATCGACCTTTATGCGACAAGCGGTTACGTATCACGCGACTACTACGAAGGTGACCAAGCCATCAAAGAAGCAGTTGACTTTATCGTCAGCGATGAATTGCTAGCGCTTGGTAATGGTGAACGCCTTGGCCGTCTTCACAACGAACTTATCGTTAAAGACTGGTTCATGACCCTCATTGACCTTAAAGAGTACATTGCTGTCAAAGAACAAATGCTTGCTGACTACGAAGACCAAGATGCTTGGATGACAAAAGTTGTTAAAAACATTGCCAAAGCAGGCTTCTTCTCATCAGACCGTACGATTGAACAGTACAACCAAGACATCTGGCACAGCTAAGATTAAGCCAGTGCGAGCTTAGTTAAACATCAGACATTTCCTTACAAAAAATGGATTGAGAAAACCTCAATCCGTTTTTGTATTTCAATTATTAGTGGTCATTTCTCACCAATGCAAACTTCCTGCCACCCAACCTGAGCAGAGGGCAGCGGTGATGTTGAAGCCGCCTGTGTGGGCGTTGATGTCCAAGACCTCACCTGCAAAGTGGAGTCCTGGAACTTTCTTACTCTCGAGGGTCTTGGGATTGATTTCCTTGAGCTCGACGCCCCCTTTTGTTACGAAGGACTTGGCTAGGGACATCTTGCCAGTGATTGGAATCTGCATATCCTTGATGTTAGCGAGCAGCTGCGTTAGCTCTTTTTCTGTCAGTTGCTTGACCTTGTCGGCAGCAAAGGGCTGGGCTAAAAAGTCTGCCAAGCGCTCTGGTAGGAGCTCCTTGAGGGCATTTTTGATGGATTTTTCCCTTTTTTCGGTCAAATAGCTCAGCAATTCTTCCGAAGACATCTGTGGTAGCAGGTCTAGATGGGCAATTTCTCCTCCCTTGACAAAGCTTGACAAGCGCAGAGCTGCTGGCCCAGAGAGACCAAAGTGGGTGAAGAGCAAATCGTGTGTGATGACATGCTTATCGTAGCTGAGGGTAACATCGTCCAGCGAGATTCCCTGCAAGAGCTTATGAGGAAAGTCAGTCAAGAGCGGACTTTCCGCAGCCTCTAACTCAGTCACTTCTAGCTTGAAATGACGGGCAATCTCAAGACCAAAACCTGTTGATCCAGTTGAAGGATAGGATTTTCCGCCAGTTGTCACAACCAGCTTATCTGCTGTGAATGTTTGTTCCTTGGTCTTAATCTGAAAGAGTTCGTCAATTTTCTTGACGGAAACGACTTCTGTATTGGTCAGAATCTGTCCAGACTGTTCTTTGATTTTCTTCTCTAGAGCGTCGATGATGGTGCGGGATTTATCCGTCGTCGGAAACATACGCCCATGATCTTCAACTTTTAGGGCAACCCCATTGTCCTCAAAAAAGGAGATGATGTCGTGGTTATCAAATTGTGAAAAGACGCTGTAAAGAAAGCGCCCGTTGCCGGGGATGCCTTCTAGCAAATCATCTAGACTACCGTTGTTGGTGACATTACAGCGGCCACCGCCAGTACCAGCCAGTTTCTTACCCAGGCGTTTATTTTTTTCAATGAGGAGAGTGGTCTGACCGTAGTAGCTACTTGCGATAGCCGCCATCATGCCAGCAGGTCCCCCTCCGATAATAATGGTTTCAAAATGTGTCATGACCCTATTCTAACATAAAACAATTTTCTGAGATAGTTAGAAATATTCTAAATATTTCTAGTGTCTTTATTTATTTTTTATGGTAGAATATAGGAAGAAAAAACTTGGAAGAAGGAAATATAAATGAGTGAAAACAAATTGAAACATCGCTCATCAGTTTACGACAGCATGGTTAAATCGCCTAACCGTGCCATGCTTCGTGCGACTGGTATGACAGATGAGAGTTTTGAACAACCGATTGTCGGTGTTATCTCAACTTGGGCTGAAAACACACCATGTAATATGCACTTGCATGACTTTGGTAAATTGACTAAAGAAGGTGTTAAATCTGCGGGAGCTTGGCCAGTTCAGTACGGTACGATTACCGTTGCCGATGGGATTGCCATGGGTACACAAGGGATGCGTTTCTCATTGACATCTCGTGATATTATCGCTGACTCTATCGAAGCCGCTATGGGTGGTCACAATGTGGATGCCTTTGTTGCTATCGGTGGTTGTGATAAGAACATGCCAGGTTCTATGATTGCTATTGCCAACATGGATATTCCAGCTATCTTTGCCTATGGTGGTACGATTTCCCCAGGTAATCTTAACGGAAAAGACATCGACTTGGTTTCTGTTTTCGAAGGTATCGGTAAATGGAACCATGGCGACATGACTGCTGAAGAAGTTAAAGAGCTTGAATGTAATGCCTGCCCTGGCCCTGGTGGATGTGGTGGTATGTACACTGCCAACACAATGGCGACAGCTATCGAGGTTATGGGGATGAGTCTTCCAGGATCATCTTCTCACCCAGCTGAGTCACCAGAAAAAGCAGCTGATATCGAAGAAGCAGGTCGTGCTGTTGTTAAGATGCTTGAAATGGGTCTTAAACCATCAGACATCTTGACACGTGAAGCCTTTGAAGATGCTATCACAGTAACTATGGCACTTGGTGGTTCAACCAATGCTACACTTCACCTTTTGGCAATCGCTCACGCTGCAAATGTTGATTTGACTCTTGAAGACTTTAACGATTTCCAAGAGCGCGTGCCTCACTTGGCTGACTTGAAACCTTCAGGTCAATACGTTTTCCAAGACTTGTACGAAGTCGGTGGTGTGCCAGCTGTTATGAAATACCTTCTTAAAAACGGATTCCTTCACGGAGATCGTATCACATGTACAGGTAAAACAGTTGCTGAAAACTTGGAAGCCTTCGATGACTTGACACCAGGTCAAAAAGTTATCATGCCACTTGAAAATCCAAAACGTGCTGACGGACCACTTATCATCCTTAAAGGTAACTTGGCTCCAGAAGGTGCCGTTGCTAAGGTTTCAGGTGTTAAAGTTCGTAATCACACTGGTCCAGCTAAGGTCTTTGACTCAGAAGAAGAAGCTATCGAAGCCGTTCTTTCTGACGAAATCGTTGACGGCGACGTAGTTGTTGTTCGTTTCGTAGGTCCTAAAGGTGGTCCTGGTATGCCAGAAATGTTGTCATTGTCATCAATGATCGTTGGTAAAGGTCAAGGGGACAAGGTTGCCCTTCTGACAGACGGACGTTTCTCAGGTGGTACTTACGGTCTTGTTGTTGGACACATCGCTCCTGAAGCACAGGTTGGTGGACCAATCGCCTACCTCCACACAGGGGACCTTGTCACAGTTGACCAAGATACTAAAGAAATCACCATGCACGTTTCTGATGAAGAAATCGAACGTCGTAAGGCTGAAACAGTCTTGCCACCACTTTACTCACGTGGTGTTCTTGGTAAATACGCTCACATCGTTTCATCAGCTTCACGCGGTGCCGTGACAGACTTCTGGAACATGGATAAGAGCGGTAAAGCTTAATCATCAAAAAATCGCCTAGCCTAGCTAAGCGATTTTTCTGTATATTAATTTAGAAAAGTAGAGATGTTTATATTTTTGGAAAGAGTTTAGGGAAACTAATGACGTTTTATTTTTCGAGGAGTTGGATAACTTCTTCAGTTGGAAGTGATTGGTTAGCAATGTAGCCGTAGTTAGTAAGAGCGGCTTGGTAGGCTGCTTCACCTGGTGCACCGACAGCATCATTGGCAACGATAACGTTGAAACCAAGCTCAATCAATTCACGCATGTGTGAGTCAACACAGAGGTTGGCGTTCATACCAGCAAGGATAACTGTGTCAATACCATTTTTACGAAGTTGAAGTGCCAAGTCATTGCTTTCTGGTCCGAAGATTTTGTGTGGGTTAACGATGATAGTGTCATCATCCATAAGTTCTTTCATTTCAGGGATAATGTCGGCACCTGAACCTTCTGGAATCGCCTCATATTGGCTATTGCGCCAGAACATTTGGTTGTCAATCATCATTGTCTCACCAGCTGCCTTGAATTGCCATTTTTTATCGTGTGGGTAGAAGTAGTGAGCTGAGATAAAACGTTTGAAGCCACGTTCTTTCGCAACTGCAAAGAGGTTAATGAGGTTTTCGATTGTGTTGACTTTTTCAAGTGTTTCTTGAGTTGCACCAAAGCCTTTACCAGCTGGTTTCAAGAATTCAACCTGAGGGTCAGTGATAACAATAGCAACGTTTTTAGGATTTAACATAAAAATCTCCTTAGTCAATAATTTAATTTACGGTAGCTTCAATTAAGCAATTGGAATCAATAGCTTGAACAAAAACCAACCGTTCGGTACAATTATCTTATCAAAGAAAAAATGACTTGTAAATCATTTTGCTCATTTTATGTTTTAAGGAGATGACAGTGCATAAGAAAGTTGCAATTTCAGAGCTCTTTTTTGACCTGGTTTACGTCTATGCTATTGGTCAGTCAACAGAGCTCCTACATCATTTACACCATGGAACAATCAGCTGGACCAGTCTTCTAGTCTTTCTGGTGACCTTTCTCTTTTTGATTACAATTTGGGTATTTCAGACCTTTTTTGTCAATCTTTTTGGGCAGGATAGTCCGCAAGAAAGATTCTTTCTCTATCTAGATATGGCTTTGATTTTACTGGTTTCCAACAGTTTTAGCTTGGAGTGGCAGGGAAATTTTATCCCCTTTAGCCTGCTTGTCCTATCCTTAACCTCCAGTTTAGCTCTGCAATTTTTCCTAGCCTCACGGCGAACAAAGAAAGAGCTTGAACGAAGACTCGCTAGGACCTATCTTAGAATTTTAGTCTGGCGTTTTAGTTTGGTTCTGACTGCCTTGTTGCTCTATCCTATTTTGGGGATTTATCCATTTTTGCTAGCCTTTATGATAGGACTCTTCCTCCTTTATTTCTATCGAAATGCTCTGAAGAGCCTGCCTTTTGATTATGAGCACCTGCTAGAACGTTTTACCCTCTTGGTCATCATTGCTTTTGGTGAGATGGTTATGAGTGGGATTTCCGATTATTTTAGATTGGAAAGCTTTTCGCTTGAAACTCCACTTGTTTTTCTCTTGGTTATCCTGCTTTTTCATATTTATCACTTTGAGTTTTACCAGCATATCCACTGCCTTCCTAAGTCTAATCTGGGTTTGAGGCTGGTCTATGTTCATTATCCGATTTTACTGGGCCTCTCTATGGTAACAGTCGCACTAGCTATGATGAAAAGTCATCTGATGACGGCTCCCAATCTCTTCTTACTTCTATACAGTGGCTTGGGACTTTATCTTTTGGGGATTCTGTGGCAAAATCTCTTTCATAGACCTAGAGGTCCTGAGGGCAAGAAACTTCTTATTGACTCGCTACTTCTTTATCTCATCAGTTTTCTTTTGGGACAATGGCAGAGCGACAAAGATATTTTTCTTCTGTTATCGAGTCTTCTTTTCCTAAGTCTTTTTAGTTTTCTGCACCGCTATTATTCTAAAAACTAAGAAGAAACAGTATAGTCCACTGTCAATCAGTGTAAAGTAAAGCCCTACTAGAGTGGAATCTCCTTTCTAGCAGGGCTTTTGCTTATTTTCCTCCGCGTGGGCTGATACCGAGAGCGATACGACCGTAACGAGAGATGCGTGTCATTTTCCAAACGGGATTATAGGTGATTTCAACATCAACACTTGAAATCTCATCAAACTGTGTCAACTTGTCGACAATCTCAGCAGGCATGGTGTCAGCACAACCACAGTTAGTATCTGTAAAGGTCATGAGCAGGTGAAGGTGACCCGTTTCGTCCAGATCAATTTGATAAATGAGTCCCAAATTGTACATATCTAGCTCAATTTCAGGATCGAAGATAGTTTCAAAAGTCTCAATCAAACGCTCTGAAAGCGCAGCAGCACGGTCATTGATAATGATATCGTCACGCATAATTTATTTCCTCTATGTTCAAAAGTATTTGTCCTATTATGCCATATTCTGCCTAGATTTTCAATCCTGAAAAGCCCTATATCTTTTGAGCTAAAATTGACATGAGAGAGTGATTATGTTACTATTTTTATGAGTAAATTCAGTATAAAAGAGGATATTATGACGATTGAAAAAACAGTTAGCGAGCTGGCTGAAATCCTTGGCGTCAGCCGTCAAGCAGTCAATAATCGTGTCAAGAGTCTCCCAGAGGAGGACTTGGAAAAAAATGAAAAAGGCGTCACTGTTGTTAAGCGCAGCGGCTTGATCAAGTTGGAAGAAATCTATAAAAAAACGATTTTTGAAGACGAGCCAATTGATGAAGAAACAAAACAACGTGAAGTGCTTGAGATGCTTGTTGATGAGAAAAATAGCGAGATTACACGCCTTTACGAGCAACTTAAGGCTAAAGACCAACAATTGTCTAACATGGATGAGCAGTTGCGTGTCAAGGATGTTCAGATTTCAGAGAAGGACAAGCAACTTGACCAGCAACAGCAACTAACCTTGGCAGCTATGGAAGATAGCAAGACCCTTAAGTTGGAGCTTGATGAAGCCAAGGCAGAGTTTGAAGAGATTCAAACTAAGCAGGAAGAAGAGGCTAAGAAAGGCTTCTTTGCAAGACTTTTTGGAAAATAAAGCTAAAAACTGGACTCAGCGCCAGCTTTTTTGCTAGAGGAAAAGATAATGGAAGTTTTAGAAGAATACATTGCTTTTGATTTAGAGTTTAACACGGTTGATGGCATCAGCCACATCATCCAAATTTCAGCAGTTAAGTTTGTTGATCACCAAGAAGTGGCTAGCTTTGACAGCTATGTTTACAGCTCGGTTCCTTTACAGTCCTTTATCAATGGCTTGACAGGGATTACCGCTGAAAAAATTGCTAACGCTCCTCAGCTTGACACCGTCTTGACAGACTTTAAAGCTTTTGTTGGAGAGACTGCTCTGTTGGGCTACAATGCTATCAAGTCTGATCTCCCCCTCCTGATTGAGAATGGACTCGATTTAACAGAACAGTATGCCATAGATATCTATGACGAATCTTTTGAACGACGCAGCACAGACCTTAACGGCATTGTCAACCTAAAATTGACCAGCGTTGCTGACTTTCTTGATATCAAAGGAAAAGGGCATAACAGTCTCGAAGATGCTCGCATGACTGCTAGAGTCTATGAAAAATTCCTAGAATTTGATGACAACAAATCCTATCTGACTCAACAAGAAGAGACCCACGGTGATAATCCCTTCGCTGCTCTCGGTGGCTTTTTCGACTAAGCTACGGTGAATTGGATAAAGCTTTGGACGGATTTGAGTCGCTTTGTAAAGGTCAGTTCTATTTGCAGTGATTTGCTTACTCTATTTTCAATCTACAATAAAACCTCAGCCCTTAGACTGAGGTTTTTCATGTATAGAGATTAGGCCTTGCTTGCTACACCATTAGCGTCAAAAGTGTAGACAACATCATCGATTGTTCTTGTTTCATTTTTGACACGGGCACCGCTATCCTTATCATAGTAATATTGGTTGCCATCAATTGTGACAAATCCACCTTTGACTTGGATACCAGTTTGTTTGTTAAAGTAAACATCTTGACCGTCGATAGTTTGAGCACCGCTCACACGTTTACCATTTTCATCAAAATAGTACCAGTGACCAGGTTCGACTTCGATGTATTGGCTTTGTGCACGGGCACCTGTTTCGGCATCGTAGTAATAGTAGGCGAAATTGTTATCAGCCATGTAGAAGTAATTACCAGTTGCTGATTTTGTCCAGGTACGTTGGTAAGTCATCTCACCCTTGATCTGTTTACCATCAGTGTCAAAGTAGATGATAGTATCATTGTAGACTTGAGGACCGCGAACAGTTTCTCCCTCTTCATCTAGATAGTACCAATCACCCTTGTATTCAACGAAGCGGTTGGTCCACATAGCACCAGTGTCTGGATCGTAGTAGTGACCGCTGTAAGTATTTTGATCTTCAAAGTCCCCCTTAACCTGACTTCCGTCATCATTGAAGTAGACTTGAACACCATCAATGGTTTGAGCACCAGTAACTGCCTTACCATCTTCACCAGCATAGTACCATTTACCATTTTCAGTATAGTAGGTGTTTTTTAAATCTGGATTTGAAAGACGAGTTCCGACACCGTAACGGTCGAAGTAGTAGTCAACGCCATTGATTGTCTGATTTTGGCTAGTGACAAGTGTATTATTGGTGAAGTAGTAGGTTTTACCATTGATAACCTGCAAACCGTCTACCGCTTTGCCATCTTCATCAATATAGGCTTGTTTTGTCATAGCAACGCCTCTAGGGAATTTGTAAAGAATAGTAACCCACTTAGGACCATAAACTTTTTCACCAGAATTTCCATCAAAGTAGCTATAGCTATTATCTTCATTTTCAATCAAGTAGCCCTTAGCCTGACGACCGCTAGAATAGAAATAGTATTCTTTGCCATCAATTGTTTGGAAACCAGTGATTTTTTTACCATTAGCTGTATAAGCCCAGTAGTAATCAACCTCTCCAGAAGGGTAGCGCCATTGACCATCAGAAACCCATTGTCCCTTATCTAGGATACCAGTATCTTCGTCGGCAAAGTAGGTTGTTCCGTCGATAATAACAGATCCACCTTTTAACTGGCTACCATCCTTGTTGAAGTAATATTCCTTACCATCAATAGTTTGCTGACCTGTTAGGTAGTTTCCTTTATCATCATAGTAGTACCACTTACCATCATCAGTTCCCTTCCAACCACTAGCCTGCTTACTTTCAGACTTGTCTTCAGTGCTAGGCTGGCTAGTTGTTGTTTCAGCTTCTGTTACAATAGCAGAGCTATCACTTGTCTCAGTCGTCTGATTAGCTTGACTAGACTGGCTGCTGTTTGCTGTTGTTGTGCTTGGCTCTTGACTTGTAGCGTCAGAAGTTGCTGGAATTTCTGGTGTAGGAGCAGTCGTCTGCTCCTCAAGAGGCGCAACAGTTGTTACAAGACTAGCGTCAGTCTCAGTGCTAGTTTCATCAGCATAAGTTGTGATACCGTGACTGAGAACAAAAAGACTAAGAGCTGTAACAGTAGTAAGTCCAATTAACTGACGTTTAGGACTATGCCAACTAAGACCTTTTTTTCCCATAATGTTCTCCCTTTTTAAACGAGTCTAAGAAAAATATTAGACATTAAAACGACATCTTCATTATACCTAAAATTCAGATAATTTCAATAAGAATTATGATAAAAGTTACATCAATTTGTAGAAAAACAAATAAGACAAGCGTTTTTTCTCCTTTTTACAAAGATGTGAAATATCATTTAATTAGAAGTATAAAAGTTATTTTACGAAAAACGTCCCTCATTATTGCTTTCTTTATTAAAAAAGCAAAGAAAAAAGAGGTTGGACTTGGTCCAAACCTCCCAATCTTTTAACCATTTTAAGGCATTAGAATGGCAATTTACCAGCAAAGGCACCCATTGTTTTCTTAGTTGCTTCATCAACTTGGTTCATAGCATCGTTAAGTGCTTGAACAGTCATATCTGACAGAGTTTCAAGATCTTCTGGATCAACCACGGCAGGGTTGAAACTGATATTAGTTACTTGCTTGTCACCAGTCACTTGAACCTGTACCAAGTCTTGAGCTGATTTACCATAGAAGCTAGTCGCAGCCAATTCAGCCTGTTTTGCTTCCATTTGTTTTTGAAGCTTTTGCGCTTGCTTCATCATATTTTGCATATTCATCATAATCGTTTACTTCCTTTCCTACATTGATTTCTATTATACCATCTTTAGCTTTTAGGATAAATAGCAGAGCTTCAATCCACTGGTAATTCCAACTGGCTATCTTGCCAGTCGATGGTGAGTTGGTAATCGCTATTGTCACGAATGGTATGCTCAAAGTCTGTGGTGTAGAAGATGAGTCTGATGGTATTTCCTTCTTGCAACTGGTAGATGGTCGGTTGCAATTCAAAGCTGACAGTCATCCAATCATCTGCAGTAACCTCTTCGATTTCAAGGAGGTTAGAGCGATTTTGGAGATTGAGGTGGCTCTTACTGATGACACGATAGTCAGCTTGACCAAATGGTAATTCACGCAGAGCTTCTTCCTTAAATGAACGTCCGTTGTCTAGGCTTTCTCGACCAAGTGGAGCTGGGATAGCTTGAAGATATTTCTGTTGCCCTATTTCCAAGAGCTGGGCAGAAATCAAGCCACGATTCTCAGAGGATTTGACTTTTAGGGTCAGTCTTGGGCGACCGTTGATAAGAAGGTCTTTTGTGATAGGAATATCGATAGAGATGCTTCTAGCTTTCTTAGTGAAGAGGTCATTTTTAAAGGTCTGATAAGCCTTACCATAACGCTCAAAGTCTTCCTTATCGTAGTGGTTTTGGATGACAGAATCCGTACTTTCCAGACTAAAAATCTCAGAAGCTCCGCCATTTCCAAAATGCTCCAAGATCTGCCAAGTTTGCTCGCTACGGTTGTTCTGCCAGATGACACTTGCCAGTTGGAAATCGCTGTCGTGACCGAGGAGTTTCTGACTAATCAGGGCATTCATGCTCTCACGGAAGTCAATAGACTGCCAAGCATTCATGTAAACATGGGCACCATTATGGAAGAAGAGGTGCTTGTTAACATGATGAGGCAGGGCATTGAACATATTGAAGACATGGATTGGCTTAACATTCCAGTCCTGACTGCCGTGGGTGAAGACCACCTCTGCCTTGACCTTGTCAGCTTGTGGTAGGTAGTTGCGGTCATGCCAGAACTGGTTGTAGTCGCCCGTTTTTCGGTCAATAGCTGCGCTGAGGCTATCCAAATAGGTCTGATAGTCTTTTTGTTTGCGGAGATATTGACCAGCAAGCAGGGCGCGTGAATAGGTGAATTCTGTCAGACTATCCAAGTCTTCACCAGGATAGCCACCAGGACTGACCAGCAGTCCATTTTCACGATAGTAGTCATACCATGAGGAGATACCTGCTTCTGCAATAATGACTTCAAGTCCCTCTACACCAGTCGTCGCCAGAGCATTTGACATGGTCCCGAGATAGGACAGACCTGTTGTGACTACCTTACCAGAAGCCCAGTTTGCCTCGATTGAACGCTGTCTGCTATGGTCAGTATAGGCGATAGCTCTGCCATTGAGCCAATCAATAACCGCCTTATAGGACTGTACCTGCTGGTAGTCTCCGCTGGTCATAAAGCCCTCAGAATGCAGGGTACCGACGCCAGAGACATAGATATTTGCCAGTCCACGAGCCAGCAGATAGTCATTGAGCGTGTAGCTGGAGTAGCTAGAGAAGGTCTCCTCGCTCTCTGTCACGACCTTAGCCTCATTGATATAGGTTTTTGTTTGGGGAATAGCTGGCGCTTCTAGATTGATTTGCCCAGCCTTTTTGACCGTCAAATCTCCCTCCATCTTGTGGGTCAGCTTGTCGCTAGCAGGACCATTGACACCTTGATGATAAGGACTAGCAGTCATGGTCGTTGCTAGTTTGTAGTGGGTGTTAGGTCTGATGATGCTAACCTTGACCAAATCTGTCAGTCCATCTCCATCGCTGTCAATAGAACTGTCTACATAGACCACCTCACGAATGACATCAGAAGTATCAAAAGTTGCCAAGCTCTTGCCATTGAAAAAGACATAGTCATTGCTGATGGGGATTAGTCCTTTGGAAACCAGACGGTCGATAAGACTGGCACCATTGACCGTACGAGTCGCTAGCAGCTGATGGAGTTTCTGTAAGAAAGCTCCGCCTGTAATAGGAAAGGCAATCTTATCCAGAAAAGCCTCCAAGTCAGTAAAATCAACATTAGGAATAAATTCCAGCAACTGGAGGGCAACCATGTTAAAGACCTTGTCATTTAGTTCACGGTCAGATTGGAAGAAACTAAGCAGGTCAGTCTCCCAGTCTGCAATCCATTGGCTAAGAGCATAGTCTGTATTTTGATATTGAAAGAAAGTCTTTCTGGCAAAAATCTCTAAATTCTGCTTGTCAGAAAAATCCTTAGACACCTGAAAACCAAGTGCCTTCATTTCCTTGACAGCATCATCAAGACTAGTTGGAATGTAAGAAAATTGATTATATCTCATAAGAAACTCCTAAAAACATGATATAAAGGGAGAATCCAGTTTACTGGAAAATGATAGGACTCACATACATCAAGCTAGTATGTAAGCTGATAGTTGAAAAGAGTGGACAAGCTACTAATAGTTCTTCTTTAATTGAATTGGTAGGTTCAATTTTAAGAAGAAAATCTGACCATATTTTCTGTAAGCGGATGCTCTGTATAGTATCCAAAAGAGAATAAATAAGATAGGAAGTAAGCGTTTTAATTCCGCATAATGGCTTTACTTTATTCATTATACTTGATAAAATGTTAGTTGTCTAAAAAAACTCAAATGTTGAAAGGAATTTAACAAACTCATGGATGTAACATGGACTGTGAAGTATATCACAGAATTTATCGCAACTGCTCTCCTTATTATCCTTGGTAACGGTGCTGTAGCTAACGTTGACCTTAAAGGAACTAAAGGACATGCCGCAGGTTGGTTGACAATCGCTTTTGGTTATGGTTTTGGTGTTATGATGCCAGCTCTTATGTTTGGTAACGTTTCAGGTAACCACATCAACCCAGCCTTCACACTTGGTCTTGCTGTTTCAGGACTTTTCGAATGGTCACACGTTCCTCAATATATCATCGCACAGGTTCTAGGTGCGATCTTTGGTCAGTTGATCGTTGTAATGGTTTATCGCCCTTACTTCCTTAAAACTGAAAATCCAAACCACATCTTGGGATCATTCTCAACAATCGATAACATGGATGATGGCACAAAAGCAAGCCGTAAAGCAGCTATGATCAACGGTTTCGCCAATGAGTTTGTTGGTTCATTCGTTCTTTTCTTCGGTGCACTTGCACTTACTAAAAACTTCTTTGGTGCTGAGTACGTTCAAGCAGTTGTTGAACAATATGCTGGTGCTTACACAGCTGATGAAGTTTCAAAATCAGTATCACACATCTTGGGTGGTAGCTTGGCAGTAGCTCACCTTGGAATTGGTTTCCTTGTTGCTGCGCTTGTTATCTCACTTGGTGGTCCTACAGGTCCAGCTCTTAACCCAGCACGTGACCTTGGTCCTCGTCTTGTTCACCACTTCTTGCCAAAATCAATTCTTGGTGAAGCTAAAGGCGATTCAAAATGGTGGTATTCATGGGTACCAGTTGTAGCACCTATCCTTGCTTCAATTCTTGCGGTAGCCTTGTTCAAATACCTTTACCTATAAGATATTAACGAAAGTCGAGCTTGCTCGGCTTTTTTCTTTTTCTTAACAAATAAAATAAAAATGATAAAAAATTGTGAAAAAACGGAAAATATAAACAAAAAGCGTTTACATTGAACTTCGACTATGATATACTGTCTTCAAGGAGGTATATTTATGAAACGTTTTGTGAAACTTATGATGTTTGCCTGTTTGGCCTTAGTTACAGTATTGTCAGCTAGTGTAGTAAATGCAGAAACAAGTCATGTATCTGACGACGCTTTACGAAATAGCTATCCTTACAATATCTCGCACTATCTGCAGGTAAATGTCGGAGGCAGCTCAAGCAAGAAAAGTTCATCTGCCTTGATTGCACCTAATTTGTTATTGACAGCTGCCCATGGTGTGGCTGACAACAGCACAGGTCAGGTAACCAGTCAGACAACGTCTGCAGTAGCAGTATGGGGAGATGCTTCACCTTATTATGAGGCATCTCAGATTCAAAGGACATCTTATGATAATCCTTTCATCGTTATGCCAGGTTACACTGGTAATCGTGATGTAAAACGTGATATTGCCTTGGTTAAAATTGCAGAGCCAAGCAGCAAGACACAACAGATTGATACCAGTCAGGTCAGATTGGCAGTTTACAACAATCCTCAATCCTTGGTTGGTAAACAATTTACCATTGTCAGCAACAGTCTCAACCTTTGGGGACGTTGGGAGTACGAAGTTGGCACAATTACTGGTGTTAGAGCTGATGGTCTTATAACAACTAATATCAAGGGTGTCAGTGGTCAGTCTGGCTCACCAATTATTGTAGATGGTGAAATTGTTGGTGTGGCAACTAATATTGAAAATGCGACATCAAATATCCTATTTACTCCCCTAACAACTGATATTTATAATCAACTTTTAGCACCAAACGGTGTTTATAATGTCAGCTTTTATTAATCTCGCTTCCTAAAATAAAATACTTTACCAAAAAAGCACCCGCATTGGCGAGTGCTTTTTTATTTCATAGTCTTTTTCAATGATGATCTTAGGAGGCTGATACCTGTAAAGATGGCGATAAAAACAACCAGGATTTTAAGGTTATTGATATCTAGGCTGCTGAGGAAGAGTGCTGCGATAAGAACTCCAATAACGCCACCGATAATGATACCGAGAACACCAGGCCAATTGACACGGTCAGACTTGATAAATTCACGAGAGCTGGCAGTTAGAATCATTGCAGCATCTAGCATCATAACAGGAAGGGCGATGGACGGATTGATTCCCATCAGAGAGAAGAAAATCAGTTCAGGCGCATAGTTTCCAAGTCCCATTGTCATCAGCATTCCGATAATAAAGTCAAAGATAATTCCGACAATCAACCAAATACCGTAAAGACCTCGGATAGCATCTGAATTATCAGCACCAGGATTAGTCCACATACGGTAAACCATGATTAGAGAGGCAATGATAAGCAGAGTACCTAGAATACGCTGCACTTGCTTAGTATTCCAATTCTTAGTGATACGAGCCCCGACAAAGGCACCTGAGAAGGATGCAAGAGCCATACAAACCAAGGTTGTAATATCCACCTTAACAATCGTGATAAATAGCAGAGCCTCTACCAGAACAGGAATGACGTGAGCTGTAGTCAGAGTTGCAGGAATCTTTTTATCATCATCAACTAATTTTGTCGCCTTAAAGAGGGCTGTTGATGTGGCAAATGTCCCGATACCGAGTGTATCTAGGAGGTCAGTCACTAAACCAATCCAAAATCCCGTGAAGAATTTTTCACGAAGATTGATTTTCTGTTTACGGGCATGCAGGATAATCGTTGCAAAAATAAAAATGATCAAGAAGATCAAGAGCAACTGAATGATATGTAGAATCAAATTATTAGTCATTCTATTATTATAAATCAAAGTCTCTCGTTAGTAAATACAGATTGAAAACAAAGTCAGATTTTCCATATTTAGAAGTCTATGAAAAATTCCTCAAAAGGCTAACATTAAGGGCTATAAACCGATAATTATTTGTCAAATCAAGTGATTTACATTACAATAGTAAAGATTGGAGGAAATGATGTCTATTTTTGAAAATGTGTATTTTAACACACCGCTTATTCGAGTTAACAATCGTGATTTAAATATCCAATTTTATCAAGAAAATCTTGGGATGCGATTGACCTACGAAGAAAATGCTATTGCTATCATGACTGGTTGGGAAAACAGAGAGCGCCAGTTTATCATCGAAGAATCACCATCGATGCGTACCCGTGCGGTTGCTGACGGTGTTAAGAAGCTGGCGCGTGTTCGTCTCAAGACAGATGCAGCTTCCATTGAGTCTCTCTTGGCTAGAGGAGTTGATGCGACAGCTATTTTCAAGGGAAAAAATGGCTACGCTTTTGAGGTTAAATCTCCAGAAGATGATCTTTTCCTACTCCATGCAGAAGATGATATAAGCTGCCTTGAAGTGACTGAGGAGGCTGACTTCACAGCAGTAGAAGGTTTTGAAGGTTTGGCTGATTTCCAATTTGATGGCTTTGAGTTAAACGTCCCATCTCAAGAAACTGCTGACTTCTATCAAGAACTAGTTGCTGACGGTCTACCGCTGACAATCAGCTTCACTCAAAGAGAAGGAGCAGACTTGACTGTCGAGCCAAATGTGACTTGGGATTTGGAAATCTTTGAGTTCAAGCTTGATGAATCAGCAGATATGGCTGCTATCAAAGCCTACTTTGATGCTAAAGGGCTAGACGTTTATATGGATAAGAAAGAAACTATCCTTGTCTTGTCTGATCCTTCAAAAATCGAGATTTGGTTCCGTAAATGATGGAAGAAACTTTCCAAAAAATAGAAGAACAGATCAGTCAGGCTATCTATCCTGGTGCTAGCCTTGCTTATTTCCAAAAGGGAAAATGGCAGGAGGCTTATTTTGGAACTCAAGATGGTAGTGAGCCTGTTAAGGCAGGGCTTATCTATGACTTGGCTAGTGTTTCTAAGGTTGTTGGAGTTGGCACCTTGTTGATCCTAGCTTATCAGTCTGGTCAACTAGACCTTGACGCTAGTCTCAAGTCCTACTATCCAGCAGTTGAAAATGAGAAACTGACTATCAGAGACCTGTTGACCCACGCATCTGGTATTGATCCTTTCATTCCCAACCGTGACCAGCTTAATCAAGAGGAACTGATTGCAGCGATTAATAAAATTACAGTTAAGGAAGAAAAGGATTTTCTCTATACTGATATCAACTTTATTTTGTTGGGGCTTATGCTAGAGTATCAGAACAAGCAGACTCTGGATCAGCTCTTTCAGGACAAGATTTTTGGTCCTTGGCAGATGACTGAGACCTCTTTTGGACCTAGAGAAATGGCTGTGCCGACTGTCAAAGGTCAAAAAGCTGGTCTTGTCCATGATCCTAAGGCTCGTGTCTTAGGCGTCCACACAGGCTCTGCAGGGCTATTTTCAAACCTTAGAGATTTGGAGCGTTTTGTCAATCACTATTTGACAGATGACTTTGCTGAGGACCTAGTCAAAAACTATTCTTACAGCTCTAAGGAAAGAAGTCTTGCCTGGGATCTTCAGGATGATTGGCTCCTTCATACTGGCTATACAGGGACCTTTATTTTGATAAATATCCCCCAGCAGAGCGCAGCTATTTTCCTAAGTAATAGGACTTACGAAAAGGATGAGCGTGCTCAGTGGATTTTGGACCGTAATGAATTGATTGAAATCATCAAAAAAGACCTCCTTGCTTAGTGCAAAGGGGTCTTTCGTCTAGCTGAGCTTCTTAATGACAAGGAGATGCTCAATTCCTGTGTCGAGAAAAGTCTCTCCCTGAGGAATAAAGCCGTTTTTCTGGTAAAATGGCAGAGCAGATAGCTGTGAATGTGCCTTTATACTCCTTATTTGTCTTTCCTTGGCAAAGTCACAAACGTATTGGAGCAGCTGATTGCCTAAACCATGACCTTGATACTTATCTAAGACCGCCATTCGTTGAAGACTGGCGCTTTTTTCTGTCTGCGAAAATAAGAGTCTGCAGGTTGCGGCAGCTTGATTATTATCATCATAGAGGACAAAATGAAGGCAGTTAGCCTCGTCTTTATCCAAGTCCCTAGAACGAGGAATTCCCTGTCCTTTCACAAAGACCTGATGTCTGATTTTCATGGCATGAAGATAGGTTTTTGACATGGTGTCTCTAGTCTGCAAAATTTTCATACTGTCATTTTAAAATGATTTGAAGAGATAATCAAGACCTTTGAGATATTTTTTATTATCATCTAGACCGCCATTATCTTGTAGGGTTTATGGGTAAAACAAACAAAAAAGTCGAGCCTAAGCTCGACTTAGTGATGAACTCTTATGCAAGAGCGTCATCCATTGAAAGCACTTCGTGGAAGACACGTTGTGTCAATTCAGTTTTTTGTTCTGGTGTAAGGTATTTAGTGTTTACGCAGTATCCAGAGATACGAACGATAACATCTTCACCAGCCATGATTTTTTCGTAAACGTCGTTAAGGTCCATAACGTTCAAGTTAACGTGTTGACCACCGTTTTCGAAGTAACCGTCAAGGATTGTAACCAAGTTATCAACTTGTTCGTCACGAGTTTTACCAAGGGCACGTGGTGATACTTGAGTTGTCAATGAGATACCATCAGCAGCGTATGAGAAGTCAAGGCTTGCCAATGAGTTCAAGTTTTGCAACCAACCACCTTTAGCTTTGTTAGATGGGTTAGCACCTGGTGAGAAGAATTCAAGTTTAGACAAGTTCACTGAACCATCTTCGTTGAGGTAAACACCTTTGTGAACTGGTGAGTTACCAGTTTGTTTAGAGTAGGCAACGTTTGAAGTGATTGTAAGAAGTGATACAGTTGCTTCAGCGTTTTTGTAAAGTTTGTGGCTACGAAGACGAGTAGTGTAAGCTTCGATCAACCATTCAGCCAATTCGTTTGAACGTGGATCATCTTCACCCCAACGTGGGAATTCTCCAACAGTTTCGTAGTCGTAGATGTAACCATCTTCGTCACGGATTGGTTTAACAGTAGCGTACTTGATAGCTGACAAAGTATCAACAGTATTTGCGAAACCACAGATACCGAATCCCATGTTAGCACGTTGGTGAGTTGGCAAGAAGGCCATTTGGACAGCTTCGTAGTTGTATTTATCAGTCATGTAGTGGATGATGTTAAGGGCATCTACATAAGTGTCTGTCAACCAGTCAAGAGATTTTTCGAAGTTAGCTTTAACTGTATCGAAGTCAAGAACTTCATCACGGACTGGATCGATGTCGAATACTTTGTAGTCTTTGTGAACATCGTCGTAACCACCGTTAAGACCTGTAAGAAGAGCTTTGAGAACGTTAACACGAGCACCAAAGTATTGGATGTTGTGGCGTTGTTCTTCATTTTCTGGGTCAAGTGGTGATACACAGCATGAGATACATGACATTTCACCGTAACCGTCTTTAGCCATTGTTGTCACACCTTCGTATTGGATTGAAGAGTGTTTGTGTGACATTGACATACAGTAGCGACGGAATGAGTATGGCAATTGGTCAGTCCAAAGAACTGTCAAGTTTGGCTCTGGTGAGTTACCGATATTGTCAAGAGTGTTCAAGAAACGGTAGTCCATTTTAGTAACACGGTGACGACCGTCGTTACCCATACCAGCCATAGAAGTTGTGATGAATGTTGGGTCACCTGAGTACAATTGGTCGTAAGCTTTTGTACGAGCAAATTTAACTGTACGAAGTTTCATAACGAAATCATCAACGAATTCTTGGATTTCTGACTCTGTGAATGTTCCACGAGCAAGGTCACGTTCTGCAAAGATATCAAGAACGATTGGCACACGTCCAAGAGATGTAGCGGCACCATTGATAACACGACATACAGCCATGAATGCAATGTTTACCCATTGGATAGCTTCTTTAACGTTTTCAGCTGGACGACGAACGTCAACTCCGTAAAGATCACCAAGTTTAACAACTTCACCAAGTGCTTGGTATTGCATGTTAACTTCTTCGCGAAGACGGATTGATTCTTCGTCGATTTCAGTGATAGCATTCCAGTCGTTAACTTTTTCTTGCATCAAGTAGTCTGCACCGTAAAGAGCAAGACGTGCGTAAACACCGATGATACGTCCACGTGAGTAAGCATCTGGAAGACCAGTAACTGTGTGAGCGTGACGTGCACGACGGATATTTGAAGTGTAGGCACGGAAGATACCGTCGTTAACAGTAGTTACGTATTTTGTAAAGATTTCGTGAACAGCTGGATCTGGTTCATAGCCATTTTCTTTAAGAGTAGTTTCCGCCATACGGATACCACCTTTTGGCATGAAGTTGAGTTTGAACAACTCATCATTTTGGATACCAAAGATCAATTCATCTTCTTTTGAGATGTAACCAGCTGGGATATCAGCGATTGAAGTTGGACGGTTATCGTATGGGAAACGAGTTTCTTCATAGTGAGCTTTAGTTTCTTCTACGATTTTTTTAATTTTGAGTGAGCGCTCAGTTGGACCAGCCAAGAAGCTTTCATCTCCATCATAAGGTGTGTAGTTTGCTTGAACAAAGCGTGATACGCTGGCTCTTTCTTTCCAGTCAGTACCTTTGAAGCCTTCCCAAGCTTTTTCAAAAACATCAGTGTTAGTTTTGACAGTTGCCATGACATTTCTCCTTATTAATTCTAATAACAGTAAATCTGTTATACTTACAATTATATTCTATCATACAGTAAGCGTTTACACAAATAAATTTGAGCATATTATTTGACTTTCTTTTATAATACAGTTTTCTAAAAAATATTAACTGTATTATAAATATCAGAAAATAGTATTGACAGTCAAAATGTTATATAATACTAAGTAATGAAAAACTTACTGAGAATTAGTCTAAATAATGATATGAACCATTCTAAGTATTATACCCAGGTCTAGTCTATCCAAGGAGTGTCTATGCTAGAATTTCCCCTCATCAATGACACATCACGCAAGATCATCCATATCGATATGGATGCTTTTTTTGCTGCTGTCGAAGAAAGGGATAATCCTAGTCTCAAGGGTAAGCCAGTTGTGATTGGGAGTGATCCCAGAAAGACAGGAGGTCGTGGGGTGGTTTCCACCTGCAACTATGAGGCGAGAAAGTTTGGTATCCACTCTGCCATGAGTTCCAAGGAGGCCTTTGAGCGTTGTCCCCAGGCCGTTTTCATTTCGGGAAATTACAGTAAATACCGAGAAGTTGGTTATCAGGTTAGGGAGATTTTTAAGCGCTATACAGATTTGGTTGAGCCTATGTCTATTGATGAGGCCTATCTGGATGTGACGGAGAATAAGATTGCTAGCGCTTCGGCAGTAAAAATAGCCAAGCTGATTCAACACGATATCTGGAAGGAGCTGAGCTTGACCTGTTCAGCTGGTGTTTCCTACAATAAATTTCTAGCTAAACTGGCCAGTGATTTTCAAAAGCCAGCTGGCTTAACCTTGATTTTACCAGATGAGGCAGAGAGCTTTCTAGCTGATTTGCCTATTGAGAAGTTTCACGGTGTTGGAATCAAGTCGGTTGAGAGGTTGCACGAGATTGGTGTCTTTACGGGAAAAGATTTGCAGGAAGTTTCTGAAAATCAGCTGATTGACCTTTTTGGTCGTTTCGGCTATGACCTTTATCGTAAGGCTCGTGGCATTTCTAACTCTGCTGTTAAGCCCAATCGCATCCGCAAATCTATTGGGAGTGAGAGGACTTATGCTAAACTTCTTTTTAGTGAGGAAGATATCAAGGCAGAGCTGAGTAAAAATGCGCAACGTGTAGCAGATGCCCTGATTAAGAATCAGAAATCAGCCAAGAGTATTGTTATCAAGGTTCGCTATTCTGATTTTTCAACCTTGACCAAGCGTCATAGCTTAGAAGTGGCAACTCAGGATTTTACGCTTATCGAAAGACAAGCTCATGCTATTTTTGACGAATTGGAGGAAAATCAATCTGGCATCCGCCTTTTAGGCGTTACAGCTACCTCACTTGAGGATCAATCGATTGAGTTGAATCTCCTGGAGGATAGAGAGCAAGGTAAATAGAAAAAGTCTGGAAGAGTGAATTCCAGACTTTCTTTTATCCTAGATAGGTCTTGCTACACTGATAGCCATAACCGTAGAGGCAGCTAAAGAGAACTGGTGCAACAAAATTACTGATGTGTGGGCTTGTTTGTCCAATAGCAATGCTATAAAGGACTAATCCAAGGGAAATAAGTGTCAAAACAAAACCAAGATAGTAGGGCAAGAGGGAAATCGATTTCCCTTTTTTCAATCGTCTGAGATTACGAATCAAGAGCCCAGCGATGACTAGGTAGAGGGCAAGAACGAGGATAGCTTGAGCATAAGTGCCAAAGGTTTGGGCTTGACGAATGGCAGCAAGGGTCTGACTATCATAGTTAGATGATAGTTGGCTGTCGCTTTGAGTAGCTACATAAATCAGCCCAATTAAGTTCAAAAGAGCAATCAAACCAATAAATAAATTAAGAATGATGGTTAAAATTGATGTATTAGTAATATGTTTTTTGAGTTTTTCACTCGAAGTAAGAATCATACAAAATCTCCTTGTTAGAATATGATATAAAGGGACATTCCAGCTTGCTGGAAATTTTCGTAAGGAAATAGGAAATTTACCGACGACGCTTGCGTCTAGGTATAATTTCTCTTTTCCCATAGAAAATTAGTCCCGTATTCGAATACGATGATACGAAAGCTCTTAAGCGAGCAAAGCAAAAATTATCTTTCAGTAACTTTCCTTAGTCAGCCTTACTCTTTCTTGGTGAAGAAGAGCTCCAAATCTTTCTGTGTCAGTCCAATCATAGGATCGATATCAGTCCAATTGTCCTCTGTTAGTCGGTAAGATTGGGACTTATGAACAGAATTCACAGATTTATCCACTGACTTATCAACAACTTGTGTATAAGTAGTTGATAAGTCTTTTTTATCGCTAGAAATAGCTTCATTTAAGGGTTTTGAAGGGGTTTCTTGGCTTGAATTTTCAAGATTATTGGAACTTTTATCTTGAAAATTATCCACAGAGCTGTTGATAACTTCTTTGGTTTCTTCTTGGAAGCGTTGGACAAGGTAGGTTTTACGTTTGGCACCTTCATTTTGGACGGCGTAGTCAAAAGCTTGGTATTCTCCTAGGAGAATGAGCTTGCTTTTAGAACGAGTAATGGCGGTATAAATCAGGTTGCGTTGCAGCATGCGCCCGCTTTGGCGTGTGATTGGTAGAATGACCACTTGAAACTCTGAGCCCTGTGACTTGTGGATAGACATGGCATAGGCCAAGGTAATCTTAGGCCATTCGTTACGAGGGTAGCTGACTTCAGTTCCGTCGAAATCGAGGATAATCTCATCTTGCTTGGACTCGGTGTATTTGGCGGGAATCAGGTCTGTGATATAACCGATATCGCCATTAAAGACATTGGATTCGGCATCGTTGATGAGGTGAAGAACCTTGTCATACTTACGAAAACGGGTCTCGTTAAAGAGAAATTCGATCTCATCGTCTAGTGGATTGATCAAGTCTTGTAGCAGCTGGTTGAGGTTATTGATACCAGCCTGTCCTCGGTACATGGGAGCAAGGATTTGGATTTCAGATGGTTCAATACCACTTTTGATGGCTGATTGAACAATTTTTTCTACCATACTTGGGATAAAGGCAGGGCCAGCTTCGAAATAGGAACGGTCTGCTTTTTTACTGGTAAAGTCATCTGGTAGTTGGCCTTGTCGAATATGACTTGCCAAGGTAACGATTGTTGAGTCATCAGACTGTCTAAAAATCTTAGTTAGGGCAATCTGTGGCAGCTCTGCTATTTTCAAAAGGTCAGCCAAAACCTGTCCAGGTCCAACAGAAGGTAGCTGGTCGCTATCGCCCACGATAATGAGCTGGGTGTTGGAGGAGATGGCAGATAGGAGCTGATTGGCAAGCCAAGTGTCCACCATGGAGAACTCGTCCACGATGATGAGGTCGGCATCTAGGAAATCATCTAGAGTCTGGAAATCATCGCTATCCCCAGTCAGACCAAGGTGTCTGTGGATAGTGGCACTAGGGAGCCCAGTCAGCTCGTTCATGCGTCGGGCTGCACGTCCAGTGGGAGCGGCAAGGAGGATAGGTGACTCATCCTTTTTGAGATTGATACGGCGCAGGCGGGCATAAGTCTCGATAATACCATTGATAACAGTGGTTTTCCCTGTTCCTGGTCCACCAGTTAAGATGAAGACCTTATTGGTTAGAGCCTTGTGGATAGCTTCCTTTTGAACGCTATCATAGGAAATTCCCAAATCATCTTGTATCTCCTCAATCTCCTGCTCGATTTTTTCTGTGGAAAAGTCGAGACTGGTCTTAGTTTCCAAGAGACGATTGAGGTGCTTGTGGATACCTGCTTCAGCATAATAGAGGCTATTGTCAAAAATCTTGGTACCGATATGCTGCACCTTGTCCTCTGCGATGAGGTTGCTGAGTTCATTGGCAACAAGGGCAGGATCTAGTTCAATCTGGCGACTGTCCTCAAGCAGGTAGAGCGATCCTTCAAGGAGTTCTCTAGCTTCCAGATAGGTGTCTCCCTCTTCAAGAGAGCGTTCAAGGAGGACATGGATAAGGGCTGCGCGGAAACGTTGGGGAGAATCAGCTGCAATACCTAGTTGCTCTGCTAATTGGTCAGCCATCTTAAAGCCGATACCCTTGATTTCTTCAACCAGTTGATAGGGATTTTCTTTGATAATATCGAGACTGTCTTCCTTGTATTCATTGAAGATTTGCACAGCAAACTTGGAAGAGAGTCCATAGCTGGCTAGCTTGGTCAAAATTTGTTCCGTACCATAATTGAGTTTGAGCTTGGCAACAAATTTTTCACGATTGACCTTAGAAAGTCCAGTGATACTATCTAGCTTAGACGGATCTTCTAGAATCTTGTCAATAGGATCTTCACCATAGAGATCGATAATTTTCTCAGCTGTTTTTTTACCAATTCCCTTGAAATTATCGCCAGAAAAGTATTTGACCAGACCAGATTGACTAGGTTTAGCACGTTCATAACGTTCTAGCTTAAGCTGTTGACCATACTTGGGATGCTGGACCAAGTCCCCCCAGAAGGTGTAGTCTTCACCCTCCATGACATCCCCCATAGTTCCAGTAATGATAATATCGGGTTCAGGATAATCGCTGTCGCTATCCTCAATCTCCAACAAAAGAATCTTGAAAAAGTTTGACGCATTCTCAAAAATAATACGATCAACCCTACCAGAAAAAAAATAAGACATAGAAAACCTTTCAAAATGATACAAAAGCCGTTAAGCGAGCAAAGCAAAAATAGGAAACTGACGATGTGTCGATAAGACACAAGGCAGTTTATCTTTTTTGCACAGCTCGTAGGTTGTGTTCAAATCAGATGATACAAAAGCCGTTAAGCGAGCAAAGCAAAAATAGGAAACTGACGATGTGTCGATAAGACACAAGGCAGTTTATCTTTTTTGCACAGCTCGT
>NZ_JAFBEH010000012.1 GCF_016908645.1 Streptococcus loxodontisalivarius | reverse complement strand
CCTTCGTTGGCACGAGTGCGGACAAGTTCATAAGTAACACCATCTTTTGTGATTTCAGCTGGAGCCTCATCGCTGTATGCTTCATCAACTGGAGCATCTGTCTTAACTGACTTGTCATCTGCGATTTCCGTTTCTGTTCCTTCGATGACGTAGCGAGCTACTACGTTGCCAGTTGGTGTAGCTGGAGTTTCCTTAACTTTGTACTCGTAAGTGATTGTCTGTGTGGCTTCAGTTACGGTACCATCTGCTGGCGCATCGCCTTCGTTGGCACGAGTGCGGACAAGTTCATAAGTAACACCATCTTTTGTGATTTCAGCTGGAGCCTCATCGCTGTATGCTTCATCAACTGGAGCGTCAGTCTTAACAGATTTGTCATCTGCGATTTCGGTTTCTGTACCTTCGATGACATAGCGAGCTACGACGTTGCCAGTCTTGACTACTTCTTTGTAGACATAAGTAACTTCAGTCGTACCTTCAACAACAGTACCTGTCTCATTTCCAACGGTCTTAGTTGGAACGAGTTCATATGTTTTACCGTTGAACTCGATAGTGGTTGGTTTATTATCTGTTGTGTCGTATGGTGTGTCAACGTCTGAAGTTGGCGTGTCGACAACTGGATCTTTGATGACATTGCCTGACTCGTCTACGTAGTTGACTACTACGTTGCCTGTTGGAGTAACCGGTGTTTCCTTGACTTTGTACTCGTAAGTGATCGTCTGCGTAGCTTCGGTCACTGTTCCATCAGCTGGCGCATCACCTTCGTTGGCACGAGTGCGGACAAGTTCGTAGGTCACGCCGTCTTTAGTGATCTCAGCTGGCGCTTCATCAGAATAAGCTTCGTCCACTGGGGCATCTGTCTTAACTGACTTGTCATCTGCGATTTCGGTTTCTGTTCCTTCGATGACGTAACGAGCTACTACGTTGCCAGTTAGTGTAGTCGGCGTTTCTTTGACCTTGTACTCGTAAGTGATCGTCTGTGTCGCTTCAGTCACTGTACCGTCAGCTGCCGCATCACCTTCGTTGGCACGGGTGCGGACAAGTTCATAGGTTACACCATCTTTAGTAATTTCAGCTGGCGCTTCATCACTATATGCTTCGTCCACTGGAGCGTCTGTCTTAACCGCTTTGTCATCTGCGATTTCTGTTTCTGTTCCTTCAATGACATAGCGAGCTACAACGTTGCCAGTTGGTGTAGCTGGCGTTTCCTTGACCTTGTACTCGTAAGTGATTGTCTGTGTCGCTTCAGTCACTGTACCGTCAGCTGCCGCATCGCCTTCGTCGGCACGGGTGCGGACAAGTTCATAGGTTACACCATCTTTAGTAATTTCAGCTGGCGCTTGGTCAGAATATGCTTCGTCCACTGGAGCATCTGTCTTAACCGCTTTGTCATCTGCGATTTCTGTTTCTGTACCTTCGATGACATAGCGAGCTACGACGTTGCCAGTCTTGACTACTTCTTTGTAGACATAAGTCACTTCAGTCGTACCCTCGACTACAGTACCTGTCTCGTTTCCAACGGTCTTATTTGGAACGAGTTCGTAGGTCTTACCATTGAAGTCGATGATTGTTGGCTTGTTATCTGTTGTGTCATATGGGGTATCGACGTCTGACGTTGGTGTGTCGACGACTGGGTCTTTAATGACATTTCCTGATTCGTCGACGTAGTTAACCACGACATTTCCTTGAGGCGTAACTGGTGTTGGCGTTACAACCTCACGGTAAACATAAGTTACTTCTGTTGTACCCTCAACAACAGTACCAGTTTCGCTTCCAACGGTCTTAGTTGGAACAAGTTCATAAGTCTTACCATTGAACTCAATCGTTGTTGGTTTATTATCTGTTGTGTCATATGGTGTGTCAACGTCTGATGTTGGTGTGTCAACAACTGGATCTTTGATGACATTACCTGACTCGTCGACGTAGTTAACCACGACATTTCCTTGAGGCGTAACTGGTGTTGGCGTTACAACCTCACGGTAGACATAAGTAACTTCTGTCGTACCTTCGACAACAGTACCTGTCTCATTTCCAACGGTCTTAGTTGGAACGAGTTCGTAGGTTTTACCGTTAAACTCGATGGTGGTTGGTTTATTATCTGTTGTGTCGTACGGTGTATCGACAACTGGATCCTTGATGACATTGCCTGACTCGTCGACGTAGTTGACTACGACGTTACCTTGAGGAGTCTCAGGCGTTTCCTTGATCTTGTACTCGTAGGTGATCGTCTGTGTCGATTTTGTCACTGTGCCATCTGCTGGCGCATCGCCTTCGTCGGCACGGGTGCGGACGAGTTCATATGTCACGCCGTCTTTAGTAATTTCAGCTGGTGCTTCATCAGAATATGCTTCGTCCACTGGAGCATCGGTCTTAACTGACTTGTCATCTGCAATTTCAGTTTCTGTTCCTTCGATGACGTAGCGAGCCACTACATTACCAGTCTTAATGACTTCTTTGTAGACATAAGTCACTTCTGTCGTACCTTCGACAACAGTTCCATTTTCGTTTCCAACGGTCTTAGTTGGAACGAGTTCGTATATTTTACCATTGAACTCAATAGTTGTAGGCTTATTGTCGGTTGTGTCGTACGGCGTATCAACGTCTGATGTCGGTGTATCGACAACTGGATCTTTAATGACATTCCCCGACTCGTCGACGTAGTTGACTACGACGTTCCCTGTTGGTGTTGCTGGTGTTTCTTTGACCTTGTACTCGTAAGTGATTGTCTGCGTCGCTTCAGTCACTGTACCATCAGCTGGCGCTTCACCTTCGTTGGCACGTGTACGGACGAGTTCATAAGTAACACCATCTTTTGTGATTTCAGCTGGCGCTTCATCAGAATAAGCTTCGTCCACTGGAGCGTCAGTCTTAACAGATTTATCATCTGAGATTTCAGTTTCTGTTCCTTCGATGACGTAGCGAGCTACTACGTTGCCAGTCTTGACTACTTCTTTGTAGACATAAGTAACTTCAGT
Source organism: Streptococcus loxodontisalivarius (assembly GCF_016908645.1). GTDB lineage: Bacteria > Bacillota > Bacilli > Lactobacillales > Streptococcaceae > Streptococcus > Streptococcus loxodontisalivarius. The sequence continues at coordinate 49,617 of NZ_JAFBEH010000012.1, read as the reverse complement.
TGTTCCTTCGACTACAGTTCCAGTTTCGTTTCCAACGGTCTTAGTTGGAACGAGTTCATATGTTTTGCCATTGAACTCAATAGTCGTTGGCTTGTTATCTGTTGTGTCATATGGCGTATCAACGTCTGAAGTTGGGGTGTCTACGACTGGGTCTTTGATGACATTGCCTGACTCGTCTACGTAGTTGACTACGACATTACCAGTTGGTGTAGCTGGCGTTTCTTTGACCTTGTACTCGTAAGTGATCGTCTGTGTCGCTTCAGTCACTGTGCCATCAGCTGGGGCATCACCGTCGTTTGTACGAGTTCCTACAAGTTCGTAAGTAACGCCGTCTTTTGTGATTTCAGTTGGTGCTTCATCAGAATAAGCTTCGTCCACTGGAGCGTCAGTCTTAACAGATTTATCATCTGCGATTTCAGTTTCTGTTCCTTCGATGACGTAGCGAGCTACTACGTTGCCAGTCTTGACGACTTCTTTGTAGACATAAGTTACTTCGGTCGTACCCTCAACTACAGTTCCAGTTTCGTTTCCAACAGTCTTAGTTGGAACTAACTCATAAGTCTTGCCATTGAACTCGATGGTTGTTGGTTTGTTGTCTGTTGTGTCGTATGGTGTGTCCACATCTGATGTTGGTGTGTCTACGACTGGATCTTTGATGACGTTGCCTGACTCATCGACGTAGTTGACTACTACGTTACCTTGAGGAGTTGCAGGAGTTTCTTTAACTTTGTACTCGTAAGTGATTGTCTGTGTCGCTTCTGTCACTGTTCCATCTGCTGGAGCATCACCTTCGTTGGCACGAGTGCGGACAAGTTCGTAGGTCACTCCGTCTTTGGTGATTTCAGCTGGTGCTTCATCGCTATATGCTTCATCAACTAGGGCATCCGTCTTAACTGACTTGCCATCTGCAATTTCAGTTTCTGTGCCTTCGATAACGTAGCGTGCTACGACGTTTCCTGTCTTGACAACTTCTTTGTAGACATAAGTCACTTCAGTTGTACCCTCAACAACAGTACCTGTCTCGTTTCCAACGGTCTTAGTCGGAACGAGTTCGTATGTTTTACCATTGAACTCAATAGTTGTAGGCTTATTGTCTGTTGTGTCGTACGGCGTATCAACGTCTGATGTCGGTGTATCGACAACTGGATCTTTAATGACATTCCCTGACTCGTCGACGTAGTTGACCACAACGTTACCTTGAGGAGTCTCAACTTTACGGTACTCATACGTTACATGTAATGTACCTTCTCGAAGATCACCCGATTCGGAATCAGATCCCGATTTTACTGAAACAAGTTCATATTGAACACCGTCTTTCTCAATGAAACTTGGCTTTTCAGTTGTATTCTCAGCAGTATCGTAGGTAATTGGATTACCTTCGCTATCTCGAATATAAGTTTCTGCTGTATCTTCATAGGTATCCTTGAGTTGTGTATCTGTTCCTTCGATAACATAATCAACAATAACTCGACCTTTTGGAATCTCAATATATTCATATGTGATTGTTTGAGTTCCTTCGGTTACTGTACCATTAGCTGGCGCATCGCCTTCGTTTGTACGCACACTAACAAATTCATAAGTTTTGCCGTCTTTTACAATCGTAGCGGGTGCTCGATCAGAATAGGCTTCGTCCACCGGAGCATCGGTCTTAACTGATTTGTCATCTGCGATTTCTGTCTCAGTTCCTTCGATAACATAACGAGCTGTAACATTACCAGTCTTGACAACTTCTTTGTAGACGTAAGTAACTGACTTAGTGCCTTCGGTCACTTCTCCTGAAGCTGCGTCTGTTCCGTAAGTGAATGAACCAGCGTTAGCCGCAAGTGTTCCGTCTGCATTGACAGTACCAACTGTTGCCGTTGTTGCTTCAGCGACCAACTCGTATGTTTTACCGTCTTTAGTAATGGTTGCTGGACGTTCTACTGTTGCAGTTGAGTCAACATCGCCAGCGGATTCAGCAGTGTTGTAGGCTGTTCCTACCGCTGCGTCAGTTGTGTCTTTGTACTCAGTACCGATGACATTACCTTCTGTATCAACGTAGTTGACGACAACAGAACCTTTGGCTTCTTCTTTAAGCTTGTAGACGTAAGTCACTTCCGTCGTACCTTCGACAACAGTACCTGTCTCATTTCCAACGGTCTTAGTTGGAACGAGTTCATAAGTCTTACTATCTTTTGTAATAGTTGTTGGCTTATTATCCGTTGTATCGTAAGTGGTACCTGATTCTGTTGTGGTTGTTGTTGGAGTACCAACTGTATCACCGTCTGAATCGACAACTGTCTTAGTAACGGTTGTTGAAACAACGGTCTCTGGAGTATCTTCGACATCATCTTGAAGAGTTTCACCATCTTCTGTGACATAGTGAACAATAACGTTACCGCTAGTAGTTGTTGTTGTCTCTTCTTCCGTTGTCTTCAGAACGTATTGGTAAGTGATTGTTTGATCTGCCTCGGTAACAGTTCCTGATGCAGGTGCATCGCCTTCGTTCTGACGAACTGGTGCTGTTGTTGAGAGAACATAAACCTTACCATCTTTGCCAGTAATCTCAGCAGGAGCCTCATCAGAATACGCTTCGTCTACTGGAGCATCTGTCTTGACTGCTTTATCATCTGCGATTTCGGTTTCTGTACCTTCGATGACATAGCGTGCTACGACGTTGCCAGTCTTGACGACTTCTTTGTAGACGTAAGTAACTGACTTAGTGCCTTCTGTCACTTCACCTGAAGCTGCATCTGTTCCGTAAGTGAATGAACCAGCGTTAGAAGCAAGTGTTCCGTCTGCATTGACTGTACCAACTGTTGCCGTTGTTGCTTCAGCTACTAGCTCGTAGGTTTTACCGTCCTTAGTGATTGTCGCAGGGCGTTCTACTGTCGCAGTTGAGTCAACGTCTCCTGCTGATTCAGCTGTATTGTAGGCTGTTCCTACTGCTGCATCAGTTGTGTCCTTGTATTCAGTACCGATGACGTTACCTTCTGTGTCAACATAGTTTACGATAACAGAGCCTTTGGCTTCTTCTTTAAGCTTGTAGACGTAGGTTACTTCAGTTGTACCTTCAACAACAGTGCCTTGTTCTTCACTGGTTGTCTCTGCTGTGACAACTTTACCATCGATAAGTTGTGTAGCGCCGTCGCTCGTTTCTACAGCTGTTCCAACGAGGACATAGGTTTTGCCATCAACAGTAATTTCAGCTGGTTTGTTGTCTGTTGTGTCGTACGGTACTTCAGTAACTTCAGTTGTCACCGTTGGAGTTCCGACTGTTTCTCCATCGCTATCAACCGTTGTTTTAGTTGTTGTTACTTCAACAATTGTTGCAGGAGTGTCTTCAACGTCTGCTTGGAGAGTTGTTCCGTCTTCTGTCACATAGTGAACGACAACATTACCTTCCTTAGTTGTAACAGTTTCAGTTTCTGTTGTTTTGAGAACGTATTGATAAGTGATTGTTTGATCTGCCTCGGTAACAGTTCCTGATGCAGGTGCATCGCCTTCGTTCTGACGAACTGGTGCTGTTGTTGAGAGAACATAAACCTTACCGTCTTTGCCAGTAATCTCAGCTGGAGCCTCATCAGAATAAGCTTCGTCTACTGGAGCGTCTGTCTTAACTGCCTTATCATCTGCGATTTCAGTTTCTGTACCTTCGATAACGTAGCGAGCTGTAACATTACCAGTTTTAACAACTTCTTTGTAGACGTAAGTAACTGACTTAGTGCCTTCTGTCACTTCACCTGATGCTGCGTCTGTTCCGTAAGTAAATGAACCAGCGTTAGAAGCGAGTGTTCCATCTGCATTGACAGTACCGACGGTTGCCGTTGTTGCTTCAGCTACTAGCTCGTAGGTTTTACCGTCCTTAGTGATTGTCGCAGGGCGTTCTACTGTCGCTGTTGAGTCAACATCACCTGCTGATTCGGCAGTGTTGTAGGCTGTTCCTACTGCTGCGTCAGTTGTGTCCTTGTACTCAGTACCAATGATATTACCTTCTGTGTCAACGTAGTTTACGATAACTGAGCCTTTGGCTTCTTCTTTAAGCTTGTAGACGTAAGTAACTGACTTAGTGCCTTCGGTCACTTCTCCTGAAGCTGCGTCTGTTCCGTAAGTGAATGAACCAGCATTAGCTGCAAGTGTTCCGTCTGCGTTGATAGTACCAACTGTTGCTGTTGTTGCTTCAGCTACCAGCTCATAGGTTTTACCATCTTTAGTAATTGTCGCAGGGCGTTCTACTGTCGCTGTTGAATCAACATCGCCAGCTGATTCGGCAGTGTTGTAGGCTGTTCCTACTGCTGCGTCAGTTGTGTCCTTGTACTCAGTACCAATGATGTTGCCTTCTGTGTCAACATAGTTTACGATAACTGAGCCACGAGGATTCTCCAAACGAACAGACAGGCGCAACAAATCATCATTTGAAAATTCGTTATTATCAGCTAGATCCTCATCAATAATGGTATAGTAATGTTTATTAGCACCATTGGTTGCATCTGGAGTAATCAAGGTATCTCGAACGGCAACATCTGTTTTAAAGTAGTCAGAACCTGTATTATACTCTTCTTGTGAAAAGGCTGTGAAAGGCGTTGATTGATGATACAACTTGAATTGAACCTGTGTAAAGGTACCTTTCAAACGAATTGAACCAGTACCGGCTGGAGATACATCTGGTGTTCTATCTGAAGTATCATAGAAATCGTCATCTGTTGGATCCACGACCGAACGGAAATAAGTGTTCTTATCTGTGACATCAATTGAGTTTGACGTGACTGTCAAGTTGACACCCTCACTAGCTTTTTCTAGTGTGACATCAGATGAAAGCAATTCAAAATAAGTCGAGTTGAATGACCCACGCGCATAGAGAGGCACAGCATCATAACGCATTGTAGACGTATTATAGATGTAGTCATTAAAGGTAATACGTCCATTACCACCGATACCTGAAAGGTCAATGATTGGATCGGTCACCTCTTGGCTAAAGGTCAATGTCAAGATAGAAATTGCCTTTTTACCACTGTAGTTCATCTTGTCGATAACATTTTCATCATCTTCAAGAGGGGCTGACTGAGTGTATACTCCAAGAGCTGGGAGAGTAGATGGGTTTGGAGTACCGACAAACATGTCCGAAGTCGCACGATAGCTAGATTGGTTGGCACCATTTGTCAAAAGACCAACACCAGCCTGCACACCATCAGCAGGTGCAATCGTTGCTGTTACTGTAATTGTTGTATTATCATCACGTGTTACTGTTGTTTGGGCTGATTGATAAGCCTCACCTTGAAAGTCTGCCGCCACATTCTGGTTTTGAACAGAAGATGGGAATGCATCCGTTAACTCCCAAGTACCACTAGTCGCATAGCTTCTTGTATCACTTGTAGCTGCTGAAGTCGTTGCCGCTACAGCTGCCACAGGAGTTTCTGCTGAGTCGCTAACCTCTTGGCTAGCTGTTGCACTGGCAGCAACTGTTGCTTCCTCTGCTGCTTGCGGAGCTTCACTTGCTTGGACAGTAGTATCCGTGCTTGCATCAGCAACATTTGAACTCGCTAAAGATAAAGCTGACTCTTGGCTAGCAACCGTAGTCGCTGTAAGCTCACTAGCTGCACTAGTAGACTGACTTGAATCTGCTACTGTTGCAGTCACAACAGCCTCAGATGTCGTAGCTGACACCTCGTCCGCTAGAGCCTGTGGAGAGAGAAATAGCAGAGCTCCAATAACCACAGAGCCTACACCCACAGAGAACTTACGAATCGAGAATTTCAATTCTTTTTCAAAATTGTGTTTGTTAAACATCAATATCTCCTCTAATTTTTCATTAAATTCAACACATTCTACCAAACGTCCAAAATATATGTCAATAAATTTGCACTTATACAACGTCATGTAGGCGTAAAACACGAACAAAAATAACCTGTTTACAACCTTTATAATCCATATCATATAAACTTTTTATTTTCTAATATTCAAAAATCGATTTCCTTATAAGAAAATATTAAACCGTTTCCAGAAAAATAGCAGAGCTTTAAAGATTAAAAATGAAAAACTATTGTCTGATTTTAGTGATAAAAAAACCAACCAGCCTAAACTGATTGGAATTTTCCTACTCATATCTAAGAGCTTCGATTGGATTGAGTTTACTTGCTTTATTAGCTGGAAGAACCCCGAAGAGCACTCCGACTGTTGCTGAGAAGAGAAGACTTCCCAAGACAATTGGTAGAGAAATCACTGCTACCATGCCCTGTCCCATGACTTGAGAGACATTGACCAAGGTCACGATTCCCCAAGCCAGGGCAAGTCCGATAAGACCACCAAGACTGGTCAAAACGATAGACTCAATCAAGAACTGCACCAGAATATTACGACGAGTAGCTCCTAGAGCCTTACGCAGACCGATTTCACGGGTACGCTCAGTTACAGACACTAGCATGATGTTCATAACTCCGATACCACCAACCAAGAGAGAGATTCCCGCAACTGCACCGATAAAGACGGTAATCAAGCCCATGCTCTGATTGAACTGGGTCAACATCTGTTGCAAGTCATAGATTTCATACTTAGCCTCCTTGAGTCCAGTTGCCTTAGTCAGATAATCTGCAGCAGCTGTTCCTATTACTGAGGATTGGCTAAAGTCTTTAACATGAACATAGACATTGGCATTTTCTTTTTGCCCATATTCTGAAGCTAGTTGGGCATTGGTCATAACGGCATTTCCTCCAGAGCTAGCTCCGTAAAGGGCAGAGCCAGCATTTGGATCCTCATAGACACCAACAACCAGATAATCGTGGTTGCCGATTGCCACCGTTTTATTAAGAGCCTTCTTATTAGAGCCAAAGAGTTTCTTAGCCAGCTTGGTATCTAGCATGACAATACGTGAAAAGTTATTGTAGTCAGTCTGTGTAAACTGACGCCCTGCCAAAATCTTGTACTCTTTGATTGAAAAGTAGGTCGAGCTAACACCAGTTATGTTAACTGATTTAGCGCTGTTCTTACCATAACTCAGATCTGCCATGGTTGAGTTAGTTGTGTAATAACCATCTACACCAGGAATATCAGCCAACTTAGATAGGATAGAATCCGTTAGGTCTGGCTCTGTCTCGTTGCTGACATCCGTTGTCTCAGTGGACGTTACTAAGCCATCAGTCGTTGTCTCTGAAGCCATGGTTGTAAAGTAAATCTGAACATCTGTATTGTCACCGCTCAGCGCCTTAGACATACTGCTAGACATCCCTGATCCCAGAGCCACAATGACCACAACCGCTGCCACACCGATAATAATCCCCAGCATGGTCAAGATAGACCGCATCTTGTGCCCCATAATTGAACTTAGGGCAAATTTCCAATTTTCCATCTGCACCTCCTAGTCAATACGGACACTGTCTGTCGTATCCAGCGTAATCTCACCGTCACGAATGACAATCTTGCGTCTTGCATAATCAGCAATCTCAGGCTCATGAGTAACCATAATAATGGTCTTACCTTCCTGATTAAGTTGAGTCAGAAGTTCCATAATCTGATCACCCGTCTTGGTATCCAAGGCACCCGTCGGCTCATCAGCCAAGATGATTGAGGGACTGTTAACCAAGGCACGCGCGATAGCCACACGCTGCTTTTGACCACCTGATAACTCTGATGGCAGGTGCTTCATGCGTTCGGTCAGTTCTACTTTTTCTAAAAATTGCTGCGCTAACTTCTTACGTTTTGAGACTGACATGCCAGCGTAGATGAGGGGTAGTTCCACATTATGCTGAGCTGTCAATTTAGACAGGAGAAAGAACTGTTGAAAGACAAAACCAATCTCCTTATTTCTTAGCTGCGCCAGCTCATTTTCCGAAAGGTCATCAACCTCCTGACCCGCCAAGTCATAAGAGCCTGTCGAAGGTCTATCCAAAAGCCCAATGATATTCATGAGAGTTGACTTACCAGAACCAGACGGACCCATGATAGCCAGAAACTCCCCTTCCTCGACGGTCAAGTCAATCCCCTTTAAAACCTGCAACTCCTGGTCACCATTATGGAAGGATTTGGTGATGCCTTTGAGCTGCATCAATGTTTTTCCTTCTGTCATAGCTTACTCACTTTCTGTGCTGCTGGTTTCTGAAGATGAACTGCTTTCTGAGGCTGTACTTGATTCAGATGACGAACTTGCCTTACTATCAGCATTGACAGTAACCTTAGCTCCATCTGTTAGGCTAGAATCAGCCCTTGTAAGGACAATATCGCCTAGGTTTACTCCTGCCAAGATTTCTTGGTTGACAGCATCAGCAGAGCCAAGAGTTACTTCTCTCTTCTTGACAGTCTTAGTCGCATCGCTGTAAACCCAGACATAAGACTGGTCACCCTCAGTTGTCACAGCTGTCAATGGAACAAGCAGAGCTGTCTTGTTGTTGACAACCTCTACAGATACTGTAAAGCCTTGTTTCAATTGACCAAGGTCACTTGTGATGTCAACCTTGTAGTCATAGCTTGAACCTGTTGAACCTGATGATGTTGACGTTTGTGAGCTAGTTGAGCTTGATTGTTGTGGATAATCAGAAACAGAAGCAATGGTTCCAGTCCAAGTTTGGTCTGAATACACTTTTGATTTGATATTAACAGCCTGACCGACTGAAACATTAGCTAGGTCATACTCTGTCAAGGTTCCTTCAACCTGTAGGCTACCTTGACTGACAATGTGAACCAAGGTCTGACTAGACTGAGATGAAGTGTCTACATTGTTATTGACTTCGACCACAGTTCCTGAGACATCGCTGACAATAACATTTTGATTGAGAGCATCTTGTGCTTTTGATACCTCGTTTTGAGCTGAGGCATAGGCATCTTGGTAGGCCGCCAATTGTTTTTGGTAGTCTGCTTCTGTCTGAGCTGCGCTGACACTTGAACTTGTTGTTGTCGCTGATTGGTCACTTGAAGTGCTGTCTCCATCTGTTGCCGTTGAGCTTGAAGCGTCAGCTGTTGTTGATGTTGTTGCGTTTCGACCATAGGTCTTATAGTAGTTAAGGTCGCGGAGCGCAGCATTTTCCTTACGAACGGCCTCGTCGTAATTAGCCTGAGCTGTTGTTTGGTCGTACTGAACAAGCTGTTGCCCAGCAGAAACCTGGTCGCCAACATTAACAGATAGGCTGTAGTTAGAACCTTTGCTAGATTCATAGTAAACATACTGCTCTTCCTTAGCCTTGACTGTTCCTGTCAAAAGTGTCGATGAGGCAATGGCGCCATTTTGCACCTCGCTCAAATCATAGACCTGCGCTTCTGATGTTCCTGTACTGCTTGATGAGGTTAGACCCCAGATGCCTAATCCTCCTAGAACAAGAACTGCTGCCGCACCACCGATAATCCATTTTGTCTTAGTGGACAAACCACTGAGTCTGCTTTTCTTTGCCACTGATTTTCCTCCTTTTGAACATTCTTTTCCCACTATAACATAAGCTAAACCTGAAAGTCAGGGAAATTTGTAAGAAATCCCTAACTTATCAAAGATCCATGCTAGATTTTGCCTTTTTAGCCTTCTTAATCGCTCTGCTATTTCGATTGAGATAAATGACCAACAGGTAAATGGCCAATAGAAGTAGAGAAAAAGCAAAAGCTAACCAACTGCTTGCTGCAGATGTTGCTACACCTGACTCCAAGCCCGAACTAAGCGATGGCGCCCAAGTCAGATTATGCACCAAAGCCAGCAGACTCTCAATAAAGGTCAAGCCAAGATAAAAGAGGTAGATAAAGACTGCCTTGAGATCCTTACGGAGCAAGTAGAAAAGGCTTGCCAATAAAGCGATAACCATCAAAATAACCAGGCTACGATAGAAGACACCTGTCGAATAAGCATACTGAACCTTAGCCAATTCATTCAGATAGGTCGCCATATCTGAACTAATATACTCCGAAGATTGAATCGTCTCAGGCTGTCCAGAGAAAAAACTACTGAAAACACGACTCAGGGTCGCAATCACAGAAGTCGCCAATAAAATATAAAGATAAACTGTCCTTTTCATCTCAAAAGTCCTTTCTAAAAATCCAGGAAAAATCCTAAAGTCATAAAAACAAAAAACGTTTTCATATCACTCCTATTATATCTCATTTTTGCAAATTTTGCCTAAAATATCCTAAATAGTCGCTTATTCGTCCCGAATGGTCAGAAAAAGCAAACAATAAGTCATGTTCGATAGTAAAATATTCATAAAAAATGATTATATACATTTCTCCTAGCTTTTCTTTATCAGAACTGACCTTATCAAACCATTCCAGACAAAGAAAAAAACACCTCCTTACAAGATGCTTTGTATTTTAAGTGATAAAATCTTAATCAAGCTAGGCAGGACGAGGCTGATTGGACTTGAGTTCATCAATACGAGAAGATTCTTTATATCAAAAAAGCCCTTCAAACGAAGAGCTTTCCATTTTTTTTTGATAAGTTTGCTTTTATCTAGGCAGAGTTGACGACGATTAACCTTGTGGTTATCGAGTCGCTCTAAATATAGAAAAAAGCACCTCCTTACAAGATGCTTTGTATTTTAAGTGATAAAATCTTAATCAAGCTAGGCAGGGCGAGGCTGATTGAACTTGAGTTCATCAATACGAGAAGATTCTCTATATCAAAAAAAGCCCTTCAAACGAAGAGCTTTCTATTTTTTCCGATAAGTTTGCTTTTATCTAGGCAGAGTTGACAACGATTAACCTTGAGGTTATCGAGTCGCTCTAAATATAGAAAAAAAGCACCTCCTTACGAGATGCTTATAATTTTAAACGATAAAATCTTAATCAAGCTAGGCAGGGCGAGGCTGATTGAACTTGAGTTCATCAACGAGCCATAACGAAGCTTGAAAAGATTTTAGCCTTAAAATTAACGACGAAGACCAAGAGAGCTGATAAGCTCACGGTAACGGTTTACGTCAGTACGGCGAAGGTATGCCAACAAGTTACGACGGTGACCGATTTTTTTCATCAAACCACGGTAAGTAGCGTGGTCTTTTTTGTGTTGTTTGATGTGGTCGTTAAGGTGGTTGATTTCCCAAGTAAGAACAGCTACTTGAACTTCAACTGAACCTGTATCACCTTCGTGACGTGCGTATTGAGCAATGATTTCATTTTTTTTCTCTTTTGAGATTGCCATAATGTTTTTCTCCTTTTATTGCTTCAACCGAGTGCTAGGATTGGCGCTCCTAGGACCAAGAAGAAGTTGGTATGTCGTTTTCCGACTGTTTTATTTTAGCAAAATAGCCGAGCTGGGTCAAATGATTTTCTTTAAAAGCTGATCCGTCTGACTTATTTTCTTCCTTGGCGTAGCGCTGGCAACAATAGAATAAGCCCTAAGATAAGACTTAGGATGGCAAGAATCAGAAAGGCTCCTGTCGTAGTTGGAAGAATGCTGTCAAAAAGTCTGAGGGCTAGCGAAGCTATTGCTCCACCTAAGTTACAACCCAGAAGAACGAGGGTCGTTGCGGTAGCTAGTTTCTCACCCTTCATGCGTTCTGAAACCAGATGGAAGACAAAGGTCACACCCAGACTGTAGACAAAACCTGTCAAAATAGCTCCCAGTCCAATCAACCACAGTGAGGCTCCTGTCCAAACGACAAGGACACCAGCAGCCAAAACAAAGAGAACAATAGGCATAAAGTAGGCTCTTAAAAGAGACACCATAGCTGAGAACTGAGTTCCTGCTAGAATTCCCATTAGCATCATCAAACTCAAAATCAAACTGGATTGACTGGCTGTTCCCAGTCCAAGACTGTCCACAATAACAGGAATACGCAAGGTATTGATGGAGTTAATCAGAATAACAAAGCCAGCATAAAGGGCTAAACCAAGGATATAGAGGAGTTCCTTGGTCGCAAAGCTGACCTTCTCTTTTTCTTGGCTGACCTGGGTGGCTTTTTCTTCCTTAGTCTTAGGAACAAAAATCAGATAGAGAGCCAAGATTGGCAAACCAAATCCGTAAACCATAAAGGCATTTGACCAGTTGCTGCTTAATAATTGCCCTGCGATAAAGGTTAAAATGGCTGAGCCTAGAACTTCGGCTGAGCCACGGAGTCCCAGCATACGAATCCTCTCCTTACCTGAGAAGCGTTGACTGATAATGTTGATAGCGTGAGCATTGATCAAACCGATACCAATCCCCAAAATCAGGCGAGAGGCAAAGACAAGGGGATAAGCCTGATTAAAATAGGGAGCCGAGCCACCCACTGAGAGGAGCAAAAGCCCCAGAATGATGCTGATACGCTCAGGGATAAAGCGGTTGATGATGGGGTTGAGCAAAAGCACAGCGATGATGGCAAAAGAGGACAGGGAAACCAGAAGTTCCACCTGACTAGAGGTATAGCCCTGCGCTTGATAGTAGCTGATCATCTGCGGGAGAGCAGAGGACACTGAGAAGGTCGACACCAGCATCAGCGAGAGGGCTAAGAGGCTGGTCTTTTCCATAAATGCTTTCATATAAGATTCCATTCTTGCTTAAATTTCTTAACTTCAGTATAATCAATGTCAAGTAACAAAAATAGGACCTAGGTCCTAAAAAGGAGATGAATACGATTCCACAAAGACAAGAGATTGAAAAAATTGTCAAAGACTACCAGCTTGAAGAGGTTTTCCCAAGCAATTATCACGCGCAACTACAATTAGTGACCTACCAAAAAGGACAGGCTATCTGTCATCAAGGTGAGGAGCTCAATGCTCTCTCCTATGTCCTAAAAGGCAAGCTCAAAATCGTCCGCAGACTCTTTAATGGTAAGGAATACATCCTTGAAACACCCATGCAGCCAACTATTATTGGAGATATCGAGCTTATGACCAGACGAGGTGCTGTCTCATCCGTTATCGCTCTTGAGGAAGTTCAGGTGGTACAACTCCCCCTCTATAACAAGGACCAACTCCTCAAGGACCCTCTTTTCCTCTTTAAAATTGGACAAAATCTAGCAGAGAGCCTCTATCGTCAGAATATCTCTGCCTCGACCAATATCTCCTACTCAGTCAAAGAAAGGCTAGCCACTCATATCCTAACCGTCCAAGAAGACGGACACTTCCAGCTCAACCTTCCCATACTAGCAGACACCTTCGGAACCAGCTACCGCCACCTCATGCGAGTTATCAAGCAACTGCTTGACCAAAATATCATCTCCAAACCCAGCTTCAAACACTACCAAATTGAAAATCGCTCCGCTCTGGAGCAGTTGGTGATTGAAGGAAACTAGGTGTACAATAAAAACGAAAGGAGATGGTTCTATGCTTGCTCTTAAAGTTTTCGTTGGTCTAGGTTATCTTGCCTATCTGCTACTCGTCTTTTGTCTAATCAAGCAGCACCGCAAACTCCTCTATCCCTTCTGGCTCAAAGTCAGCCTTATCCTGATACTCATTCTGCTAGCTCTGCCATTGGGCTACCTGAGCTTTTTCATCTTTCTTTTTGGTTACAATAGCTGAGCTGTATTCCCTTTATTTTAGCTAGGCTTTGTGGTATATTAGAATAGATTAGTTAGAGAAGAAAGGAAGGTATTTGACCCTTGAGGTCAAATGCTGTGACTATTATGGACGCACAAAGTAAAATTATCCGCGCAAGCCATCAGATTGATATGAACGATATCATTCGCGAGGGCAATCCAACCTTGCGTGCAGTAGCTGAGGAAGTTGCTCTGCCATTGTCAGACGAAGACATCATCTTGGGTGAAAAGATGATGCAGTTCCTCAAAAACTCTCAAGATCCTGTTATGGCTGAAAAGATGGGACTCCGTGGAGGTGTTGGACTAGCTGCACCTCAGTTGGATATTTCAAAACGTATCATCGCTGTTTTGGTTCCAAATGTTGAAGACGCTGAAGGAAACCCACCAAAAGAAGCTTATAGCATCCAAGAAATCATGTACAATCCTAAGATTGTATCTCACTCTGTTCAAGATGCTGCGCTGGCTGATGGAGAAGGTTGCCTCTCTGTTGACCGTCCAGTTGAAGGCTATGTTATCCGCCACTCACGTGTTACAGTAGAGTACTTTGATAAGAATGGTGAAAAGCATAAAATCAAGCTCAAAGGTTACAACTCAATCGTTGTCCAACACGAAATCGACCATATTAACGGTGTCATGTTCTATGACCGTATCAATGAAAATGATCCCTTCAAGATTGAAGAAGGTCTGCTCTTGATTGACTAATATAAAAAGCTCTGAACTTGAAAGTTCAGAGCTTTTTTTGATTCTTAAGCTACGATAGCCTTAGCTACTTCTTCAACTGTCATGCGTGAGAAATAATGAGTGGTATCAATGGTTTTGAGTTTTTCAAGAACATCTGTGTACTCGTAACGAACACCCACAAGAAGATCTTGAATGTCTGCCACATCTCCAATACCAAAGAAGTCTCCATAGATTTTGAGAGATTCGATGATTGAGTTTTCAACCTTAGCATAGGTTGTGATTTTCCCTGCTGGGTAACGAACTGAACGCTCGATAGTGTACTCAGGAGCAACGCCATAGGTCCAGTCCCAAGTGCCGAATTGCTCATCACATGATTTTTGGATTTTAGCCAACTCGTCTTCTGACAAGACGTATTCAGTCATATCAGGGTAAGTTTCTTTCATCTTATCCAAGATTTTATCCGAAAATTCATTAACTGTGATTTTTTCTGGTAATTCGTTGAGAATGTTAGTCACACGCGCACGAACAGACTTAACTCCTTTTGATTCAATCTTATCTTTTGAAACCTTGAGGGCATCGCCAAGGACAGTCATATCAACATCAAAAAGAAGACAACCGTGGTGCATCATACGCCCTTTGTAATAGGCTTGTGCATTACCACAGAATTTTTTACCATCAATTTCAAGGTCATTACGTCCTGTAAATTCTGCCTTAACACCAAGATCAGCCAAAGTTTCAATCACAGGTTGAGAGAAGGTCTTGAAATCAAAAGCTCCTTCTTCAGACTTGTTAGAAATGATAGTGTAGTTGAGGTTGTTGAGGTCGTGGTAAACAGCACCGCCACCAGACAGACGACGGACAACATGGATGCCATGAGCATCAGTGTACTCTTTATTGATTTCTTGAATAGCATTCTGGTGCTTACCGATGATGATAGCAGGCTCATTGATCCAAAGGATGAAAATCTCATCCTCAGTAACCAATTCACGGAAAGCATAGGCTTCAAGAGCAATGTTATAAGCGGGATTATTTGATGTGTTTACAATATATTTCATAGCAATTTACCCAAATATAGCAGCAATAAATTGCTTACATATGCGGGCATCTTCCTTCCTTTACTAATTTGTTAGCGTATACAAATATTATAGCAAAAGTCACCTTAATCGTCTCTAGCTAGGTCCCCAAATTTATAGAAAAAAAGAGCTGGGTAGGGCTCCCAACTCTTGACCAATAGTTATTATTGACCTGCGTATTTTGCGACTTCGTCAAACATCAATTTTGTTGACTCAAGACCGCCTCCTGATAGATACCAGAGGTCAGAAGTCAATGTAATGATTTTCTTGTTTTTACCAGCATTAGTTGCTTGGATGAGCTCATTATTCAAGACGTCTGAATTGCTTGAATCATCTCCTCCGATAGCAAGTGTACGGTCTACAACAAAGATAATATCTGGGTTAACCTCTGCGATACTTTCATAACTGAGGCTATCTCCGTGTGGGTTTGATTGACCTGATTGGCTTGATGACTCAGTTGATGATGTTGAGCTTGAATCTGTAGAAGAACTTGAGCTTGAGCTTGAGCTTGAGCTTGAGCTTGATGATTGTCCTCTTTTTGCGCCGTGTTCTTGCTCTTCGATTTTAAGGCTTGTTGCCTTGAAACCAAGATCTCCATAAACAAATGAGTAGCGACCTTGAGCGCCGATAGCAGCTAGGTTACCCTCATTAAGCATCAACATCAAGGTTGTTTTTTGAGTATCTTTATTGTCGCTACTTGCTTGACTGACAATATCGTCAATTTCAGCGATTTTAGTTTCAGCTGTTTTTTCAGCATCATCTCCGAAGAGACTTGCGATAGCTTTTACATTTTTTTGAACGCTTGCCCAGTAACCATCTGTCTCAGTTGAGAAGTAAATGGTTGGAGCAATCTCTTTGAAATCATCCAACTGACCTTGTGTACGACCTGATGCTACAATCAAGTCTGGTTCTAGCTCAGCAATTTTTTCCAAATCCACTTCTTTCAAGTTACCCACATTGGTAATGCTGTCTTTCTCTCCTAAATCAGACAGGTAGCTTGGAAGAGAATCTGTCGGAAGACCAACGATACGGTCTTCATAGCCGAGAGCACGCAAGGTATCCGCAACACCAAAGTCTAGGACTACAATTTTTTTAGGATTGCTTGGTACTGAAACCTTCCCAGTAGCATCTGTGATGCTTATCTTGCTATCCGCAGCGCTAGATTGGCTAGATGAATTTGATGAGCTTGATGAACAAGCAACCAAAACAAAGACTGCTAGAAAACTCATCACTAGCCCTAAAATAAAACGTTTTTTCATAATCTATTCCTTTCTTTTCTACTGATAGATACAAAGTCGTCTACCAGCAATCTCCTCAACAAGCAAATCCATTTCATAGAGTTCATCTAAAATAGGCTTTTGCATGACTTCCTGACAAGAACCCGAGCAAAAGAGTTTGCCATCCTTAAAGGCAACCATATGATCTACAAACTGACTAGCCATATTGATATCATGGATGACGATAACGATAGTCTTGCCCAGTTCGTCAACAAGACGTCTCAAGGTTTTCATCATGGCAATGCTCTGCTTGATATCCAGATTGTTGAGCGGTTCATCCAAGAGGATAATATCTGTGTCCTGAGCCAAAACCATGGCAATAAAGACCCGCTGCAGCTGCCCACCTGAGAGAGTATCAATCATACGCTGACGAAACTCTTCCAAGTTCATATAGGCTAGCGCAGCTTCAATCTTAGTCTGGTCCTCCTGAGTCAATCTCCCCTGACTATAAGGAAAACGACCAAAAGCCACCAACTCCTCAACTGAGAACTTGCTCTGATAATGAATTTGTTGTTTGAGCATGGTTAGTTCCTTGGCTAAATCAGCCGACTTCCATGCATCGATGTCTGTTCCCTTAACCAAGACAGCCCCTTGATTTTTTTCTAACAAGCGACTCATAATGGATAAGAGAGTTGATTTTCCGGCACCATTTGGGCCGATAAAGGCTGTCAACTTGGAACTTGGAATCTCCAAGTCGATAGCATCTAAGATAGGCTTGTCGCCATAGGATTTTGAAATCCCTTCTAATTGCATCATTGCTTCACACGCTCCTTATAGAGTAGATAGAAGAAAAAGGCTCCGCCAAAGAGTTCTACTAGCATGGAAATGGTCAGATTATAGTTAAAGACTCGCTCGAGTAGGCTCTGCCCTATTACCAAAATCAGAAAACCAAGTAGGCTAGATAGGATAAAGCTGGCGCGGTGGTCGTAACTGGCTAGTAGCTGATAGGTGAGATTGGCTAGCATAAAGCCAAAGAAGGCCATTGGACCAACCATAGCTGTTGAGGCAGCTGTCATCAGAACAACCAACCAGAGGACTTCCTTTTGCTCCTTAACCACATTGATTCCTAAGAGGGTTGCTGTCTCCTTACCAAGATAGAAAACGTTGAGCTTAGCACTTTTCCTATATAGAATGACGACTGATATTATCGTCAGGATAGCCACTAGACCCAGTATCTCACTATTGACACTCTGAAGCGAAGCAAAGAGTTTGCTCTGCAATTTGTCATACTCATTAGGATCCATTAAGACCTGCATAAAGGTAGACAGACTTCTAAAGAGTGTTCCCAGAGCCATACAGATCAGCAGAATCGTTCCAAATCCCTTTTTTAAAAGCTTTGCGATAGCTGGGAATAGGAGTAAGAAAAGCAAGAGCTCCATTCCCAAAACCAGGATAAACTCCCAGAGAGCATTGGGAGACTGATCGCTCGAAAAGTGCCAGTAAAAGAAGAGATAGGCTGATTGAATCAGAACATAGAAACTCTCTAGACCCAGAACTGACGGTGTCAAAAAGCGATTGGCTGTCACTGTCTGAAAACTGATTGTCGAAAAGCCTGATAAGATAGCAACCAAGGCATAAGTTAGCAATTTTTTCGAGCGCAGCTTAATCAAATAGGGCACTGCCTTAGATCCAAATGGTACTAGGTAAAAGATGGCTGCCAGGAGTGCTAGGATTCCCAAGACGATGAGAAGCCAACGAACTTGTTTTGCTGATGACTTAACCATGTTTTTCACCCCACCAGAGAATAAAGATAAAGAGAGCTGAGCCAATAACCCCCAGAACGACTGAAACAGACACTTCATAAGGTCTGATAATCAATCTGGCAAAGATATCACACAGAAGCACCAAGCAGATTCCTGTTAAAAAAACAAGCCCTGCAGACTTCTTCAGATGGTCCCCAGAAAATCGTCTCACGACATTAGGAACAATAACACCTAGAAAGGGGAGAGAGCCCACCGTTATCATGGTTACTGCCGTTGTCAGTGAAACTAGAAAGAGAGCAAGAGATTCCATCTTTTCAAATGAAAGTCCTAAGCTACGACTAGCATCTTCTCCCAAACTCATGAGGGAGAAGGATTCGGAAAAGTACCAGATGCCTAAAAGCGTCAGCAAATTGAGAAAGAGCCACTCATACTGATGGTTTTGAATCATGGCAAAGGAGCCTTGAGTCCAAGAAGTCATAGACTGAATGAGATTAAAGCGATAAGCTAGCACCTCAGCTAAGGAACCAATAATCCCTCCGTAAATCAAACCAACCAGCGCCAACATCCATTTTTCAGAAAAAGAAAGCCTGCGTACCACTCGAATAAAGAAAAGACTAGCTAGATTAGCAAAAACAAAGGCAAAAATAGCCTTTTGAAACAAGCTAGCTTTAGGAAAGAAAAAGAGGCTGACCAGCATACCCAACTGGGCTGCCTCCACCGTTCCAGTGGTCGATGGAGCCGCATAAGGGTTCTGAGTGATGGTCTGCATCAGCAAACCTGCTAAACTAAGCGCTCCAGCTGCTAGAACTATAGCCAAAGTCCTAGGCAAGCGTGACTCCCAAAAAACCTGAACGACAGCTCCCTCTCCTTGCAAGAATGCCGACCAAGAAAATTGTGAGCTTGCACCGATGCTTAGCGACAAGAAAATAAGAACAAAGAAGAGAGGATATAAGTAATAAGTTACTTTCATAATGACCTCCCATAATGGAATGGAGAAGCTCCATTCTGCTTATAATCTAACAAAAGTCTAAAAAAATCTCAAGATAAAAGAGGCAATTTTCAGAAAATAATAATATCGATAATAATTCTCATTTTATTTTATAATAATTATTATATGCATAGTCATTTTATACACAGTATCGCTTATATATAAGCTTTTTCTTAAGAATAGAAAATTAAAAAAGAACCTAGATCTAGGCTCTAAGTTCTCTTCTATAATTTATTATTTACGTTTTGGTGGGTTGTGGATTGCTTCTCCAAGAACGTCAGCGAATGCTTCATACATAACTTCTGAGAAAGTTGGGTGTCCGTGGATTGAACGGAGCAATTCATCAACTGTCAATTCGTTTTCCATGATTGTTGCAGCTTCATTGATCATTTCAGCAGCTGCTGGACCAACGATGTGAACTCCAAGGATTTCGTGGTATTTTGTATCAGCGATAACTTTTACGAAACCGTGAGCTTCGTTTGATGCGATAGCACGGCCATTTCCAGTAAAGCTGTTGCGTCCGATAAGAACGTTTCCGTATTTCTCACGCGCTTGCTCTTCTGTCAAACCACACATAGCCACTTCTGGGTGTGTGTAAACAGCAGCTGGTGTGAACTCAAGGTTAGCTTTACGAACGTTACCCCAGATAGCATTTTCCGCAGCAACTTCACCCATACGGTAAGCAGCGTGGGCAAGCATCTTAGTTCCGTTAACATCACCTGGTGCGTAGATGCCTGGGATTGATGTTTCTTGGTATTCGTTAACTTTGATACGGTTGCGATCCATTTCAAGGTTAAGGTTTTCAAGTCCGTTCAATTGTGGTACACGACCGATTGAAAGAAGGGCTTTTTCAGCAACCAATTCTTCGCCGTTGTTAAGTTTCAATGTCAATTGGTTGTTTGCTTCAACGATTTCAGAAACACCAACTGATGTCTTGATCTTCATACCTTTCTTAGTCAAGATTTTTTGAAGTTCAAGTGAGATTTCTTTATCCATTGCTGGAATGATGCGGTCAGCCATTTCCACAACAGTCACGTCAACACCGTATGATGCCCAAACGAGACCAAGCTCGATACCAACAACACCACCACCCATAACAACGAGTGATTTAGGCATTTCACGAAGGTCAAGGATATCGTCAGATGTCAAGACAAGTTTAGACTCGATACCTGGGATGTTGATACGTGATACTTTAGAACCTGTTGCCAAGATGATGTTGCGACCTTTGATTGTTTCTGAACCAATGGTAACAGTCTTATCTGGGTTAACTTGACCAAGTCCGTTAAAGATAGTAACTTTGTTAGCTTTAAGAAGACCTTGAACACCACCTGTCAATGTTTTAACAACTGAGTTCTTGAAGTCAACTGTTTTATCCATGTCGATTGTGTAGTTTGTTGAGGCAAGGTTGATACCACGACCTGCAGCAATCTTCAAACCGTCAAGGATTTCAGCATTTTTAAGATAAGTCTTAGTTGGGATACATCCAACGTTCAAGCAAGTACCACCAAATTCTGATTTTTCAACGATGGCGATTTTACCACCAAGTTGAGCACCACGGATGGCAGCATAGTAACCAGCAGGTCCACCACCAACAACAACGATATCGTACTCGTTGTCAGCAAGGTCTGCAGTTGGTGCTTTTTTAGCGTGAGCAGCTGGTGCAGCTGGTACTTCAAGACCAGCTTCCTTAAGGTCTGCAGTGGCTTGAGCAACTTCTGCAGCTGGTGCTGGTGCAGCGGCAGCAGTTTCACCAACAACTTCACCTTCAGCACCGATGTAGGCAATTACTTCTGTAACAGGAACAACTTCGCCGTCACCTTTGACAATTTTCAAAAGGACACCTGAGTCTTCTGCTTCAATTTCCATGTTTGTTTTATCAGACATGATTTCAAGAAGGATGTCACCTTCATTGACAACATCACCTTCTGCTTTTTTCCATTCGATAATTTCGCCTTCTTGCATGTCAACGCCAAGCTTAGGCATAATAACTTCAACAGCCATAATTATGATACAAAGAACGTCCAAATGCGACTGAATTTTAGGAGACTGACCTTGGATGCTTGCAACCAAGGCAGGCTATCTAAATTCCAAGCATTTAGTTCGTGTTCAAATCGCACGAACTCGTTCCATTTCCTTTCTCTAATTTTTCTAAAGGTTTTTACTTATAAACTAAATGGTAATCAGATCAACAATTCCAATGGGTTTTCCAACAAGTGTTTGAGGTCAACCATGAATTTAGCTCCGTTCATACCATCTACCAAACGGTGGTCGATAGTCAAGCACATTGCCATGATTGGACGGATAACGATTTCACCATCAACAACGACTGGTGTTTGAACAGTTGCCGCAACACCAAGGATTGCTGAGTTTGGTTGGTTGATGATTGGGTTGAAAGTCTTAGTTCCAAACATTCCCAAGTTAGTGATTGAGAAGGTTGAACCTGACATTTCAGCCGCTTTGAGCTTACCTGATTGTGCTTTTTTGATAACATCTTTTGAAGCTACCACAAATTCTGACAAGCTCATCTTATCAGCACCGTGAACAACTGGCACAACAAGACCATCATCAAGACCTACGGCAATACCCATGTTAACAAACTTGTGCAACTCAATTTCTTGAGCATCATTGATCAATGACGCATTGAGGTAACGGTGTTCTTCTTTCATCAAAGTACGTGTTACCGCAAGACCAATCAAGTCTGTAAAGGTCACTTTAAGACCTGTTTTGTTCATGATTGGTTCAAGGACTTGTTTACGAAGAGCCATGAGGTTAGTCATGTCAATATCGTAGTTAAGCGTAAAGGTTGGTGCAGTCAAGTATGAGTGCGTCATACCTTTTGAGATTGCCTTACGCATTGCAGACATCTTGATGATTTCTACGCCTTCTGGCAATTCTTTAGCTGGTGCTTCTTCCTTAACAGGAGCTGCTGCTTTAGCTTCTTCTGGTTGGTTAGCTGCCAAGACTGCCAAGATATCTTCACGCATGATTTTACCGCGGAAGCCTGATCCCTTAACAGTTGTCAAGTCGATACCCAAGTCACGAGCCATCTTACCTGCAAGTGGTGATACCTTAGGTGCTGCATCCTTGAAGTCTTCAACATCAGACTTGTGGACACGACCTTTGGCACCAGTACCTGGTACAGCGTTAAGATCGACGTTCAAGTCACGAGCCGCCTTACGAGCTGCTGGCGTTGCACGAACTTTTTCGCCTTCTTGACGTTCCACTGGGGCAATAGCTGGCGCTGCCACAGGAGCTTCCTGAGCTGCTGGCGCTTCTACAACTGCCTCAGTAGCAGGTGCTGCAGAAGCAGCTACATCAATTGATTCACCAACTTGACCGATGTAGGCAATTGTTTCTGTAACAGGAACGACTTCACCGTCACCTTTAACAATTTTGAGAAGAACACCAGATTCTTCTGCTTCAATTTCCATATTTGTTTTATCGGACATGATTTCAAGAAGGATATCACCTTCTTTGACCTCATCGCCCTCTGCCTTTTTCCACTCGATGATTTCACCTTCCTGCATATCAACACCGAGCTTAGGCATGATTACTTCAATAGCCATATTTATGATACTAAGAACTTAAAATGCTGTCTTTAGAAAGAGACCTCAGCTCTTTCTAAACACCATTTTATCCGTGTTCACTTAAGGAACACTGTTCTCTCCCTTTCTAAAGCATGATACAAAGCCACTGAACACTTGAGTCATCTTAAAAAACATATCCTGTACTGATCACAGGGCAGTTTATCTTGTGACACTATGTCAGGGCCTATTCAAATCCATGATAGCAAGAGACTCAAAAGCTAGCTGCATTTGACAGTCTTTTAATAGACAACAGCTAGATTTTTAGAATTACTTTTAGTCTCTTGTTTTTCTATTTTTCTGCTAAAATCCTTAGCCTTTATTGACTTGTTTGTAGATTGCTTCTTTGATCTTGTCAACATTTGGCAAGATAGCATTTTCAAGAACATTTGCGTAAGGAACTGGCACATCATCAGATGCGATACGGATTACTGGGGCATCAAGGTAGTCAAAGGCTTCGCTTTCAGTAATGATTGAGGCGATTTCTCCGATAAATCCACCAGTCTTGTAAGCATCGTTGACAAGGATAACCTTACCAGTTTTCTTAACAGATTCGATGATGATTTCTTTATCAAGCGGTACAAGAGTACGTGGGTCAACAACTTCAACGCTGATGCCTTCAGCAGCAACTTCTTCTGCAGCTTTAAGAACACGTTCAAGCATACGTCCGTAAGAAACGATTGTCACGTCAGTACCTTCACGTTTGATTTCACCTTTTCCAAGTGGAATATAGAAATCAGGGTCTTGGTTAACTTCTTCTTTTTTACCGTAAAGAGCTTTTGGCTCAAGGAAGATAACTGGGTTGTTATCTTGAATAGATGATTTCAAAAGACCTTTAGCATCATTTACAGTACCTGGTGCAACGACTTTAAGTCCTGGAATGTGGGCAACCCATGCTTCAAGTGACTGTGAGTGTTGAGCCGCTGAACCGATACCTGAACCTGAAGCCACACGGAAGGTAACAGGTGTTTTCAAACCGCCACCAAACATGTAGTTTGTTTTAGCAGCTTGGTTGACAATAGCATCCATGGCAATAGTAATGAAATCCATGAAAGTCAAGTCAACGATTGGACGAAGACCTGTTTGAGCAGCACCAACCGCAGCACCTGCAATCGCAGCTTCTGAGATAGGTGTGTCACGAACACGTTTTTCACCAAATTCTGCAAGCATTCCAACAGATGTACCGAAATCACCACCATAGATACCGACATCCTCACCCATCAAGAATACTTTTTCGTCTTTACGCATTTCTTCGCTTTGTGCAAGATTGATCGCCTCACGCAAAGCCATCACTTTAAATTCTGACATAATTTAAGATACTAAGAGCGAAGAGAAAGCGACTGAAAAATAGGAAATTGCAGAAAATCCTGATTTTCTAAGCAATTTATCTTTTTTCCGAGCTTTCCGCTCGGGTTCAGTTCCGCTTACGAGCAAGTCTCTTCGTTCTCTTCCTTTCATTTTATTCTTTAGATTTATTTTTCTAGTAATAGACTGAGCTATCCGATTATTTGACTGTTAAAGTGAGCCGAGAGGACCAGTAAAATCCATCTCTACTCAATTTCTGAGAAGATTAGTCAACGTAAACGTCTTCGTAGGCAACTGACAAGTCTGGGAATGGGCTTTCTTCTGCGAATTTAACCCCTTCTTCCACTTCTTGAGCAACTTGTGCTTCAATGGCATCAAGTTCTTCGTCTGTTGCGATACCTTCTTCTGTCAAGTAAGCACGGTATTTTTTAAGTGGGTCTTTAGCTTTCCAGCTATCCACTTCTTCTTTTGTACGGTAAACACCTGCATCGGCTGTTGAGTGACCAAACCAACGGTATGATTCTACTTCGACGATAGCAGGGCCATTTCCTGAACGAACATAATCAATGACTTCAGCCATTTTTTCGTAAACCGCAACAACATCATTTCCGTCTTCTACATAGTGACCTGGGATACCGTAGGCATCAGCACGTGTATAGAGGTGAGGAATTTTTGTTGAGTAGCTGATATCTGTAGAGATACCGTAACGGTTATTGATGATGAAGAAAATAACTGGCAAGTTCCAAACGGCAGCCAAGTTAACTGACTCGTGGAATGATCCTTCGTTGGTTGCTGAGTCACCTGAGAAAGCGATAACGATGTTATCAGTACCTTCATATTGTTGTGTCAAAGCAGCACCGACAGCAAGGGCGTAACCACCACCAACGATACCATTAGTTCCGTAGTTTCCTTTTTCAAGGTTAGCCAAGTGCATTGAGCCTCCGCGCCCTTTTGAAGTCCCTGTTGCTTTACCAGCAAGCTCCGCAAACATACCAGGAATTGAAATTCCTTTAGCGATAGTTTGACCGTGACCACGGTGGTTTGAGAAGATGATATCTTGATCAGTAAGAGCTTGGATAGCACCAACTGAAGCAGCTTCTTCACCAACTGAGAAGTGAGTCATCCCTTGGACAAATCCACGACGAACAAGTTTGTTAAGTTTCATATCAACATCACGGATTTGTTGCATTTTGAGGAACATATCCAAGTGTTGTTCTTTAGTAATGTTAACCATACTTTCCTCCGAAAAATTTTTTTCCTACCTTACTATCATATTCCAAAATTTCACAAAGTACAACATTTTTGTCTGTTTTTTTGAAAATGCTTTCTTTTCCGTGTTTCTAGCTATTACAAACGTTTGATATTAAAAGGATTTCCAAAATTTTGAAAAAGTTTGTGAAAAAAATACCAATCTTTGAAAGTGGCGTCAGCTATTTTCAGAAATGCAAAAAACTCCACCCTAGGGTGAAGTCTTCTAAAAATCTTAGTTGATTGCTGCAAGAAGAGCGTCAGCTTGTTTAGTCAATTGTGCCAAAACATCTTCTTCTGCAATAAATTTACCGTCAGCCCATGCTGAGTCGTTAACACGTGCAAATGTCAATTCGTCAACGAATTGTGTACGAACAAATGGAAGCAATGAACGATATTGATCAGCTGCTTGCTCATGACCACCGTTAGCAACAAGCGATACTGTTGTCACTTTATCTTGAAGTGCTGATACACCTGTTGTATCTGAAAGATCAAGGGCACGGCTAAGCCAGTCGATCAAGTTTTTCACTGAACCAGGAATAGCAAAGTTGTAAACTGGTGAGAAGAACCAGACAGCATCCGCAGCAAGAACTGCTTCACGAGCTGCTTTAACAGCTTCTGGTGTTTGACCTTCCAAGTCTTGTGAGAAGACAGGAACTTGTGACCAGTCAAGGTAAGTGACATTTGCTTTACCTTCAAGAATTTTTTCAGCGTTTTGAGCTTGTTGGTGGTTGAATGATCCTTCACGAAGTGATCCTACGACGAATAAAATGTTTTTCATTTGAATTTCCTCTTCTTTTTTAAAAATGTTTTTGATTGTGTCTAAGATTGACATCTAGAACTCCTCTAAACCACTTATCACTAAGTAGTGTTATTTATTACTATGTAGTAAGTATAGACCTTCTTTTTTCTTTTGTAAAGTCATTTGCTCACTTTTTTAAAGATTTTTAAATTTCTTCAATAAATCAATGAGCTGCGCTTGCTCATCTGTTGTTAGAACAGAGAATGCCTCTCTTACCCTCTGCTGGTGGATTGGCAAATTATGCTCAATGATACGACGCCCCTCATCAGTCAAGGCAACCAGATAGGAACGTTTATCACTGGGGCAGGTTGTTCTAGTAATCCAACCTTTTTTCTCCATATTCTTGATCACGACGGTCATATTGCCTGATGTGGCTAACATGCTGTCGATAAGGGCTCCTATTTTCATAGTCCCTTTGGCAAGAAGGACATCCAGAACACCAAACTGAGTCGGTGTCAAATCATCATACTTGTAAGATTCGGATACGTAGGCATCAATCGTTCGAAACGCCTTTCTCATAACTACCATGGACTTGATTGCCAAGTCTTTATCTAATTCTTCTCCCATAAATTCTCCTTTCTACAGATATCATCTTGATAGGTCTATTTTATCACTAATTAGTATTTTTGACAAATAAGATCGTATGTAGAAAATAAAAAGAGCTGACCTAAATCAACTCTCTGAATAATTATATAGCTGGATAAATCTAAATATTTTAGATAAACTTATCTGGATTAATTTCGTATTTATCAGTAAGAATTTTAACAAAATCAATAATAGCAAGAACCTCACCAGCTAAACCGTATGTTAATAATGTGGCACCTATCTTTACGAGACCCTTTTTAGTTTCCCCTAACATGAAGTTATGGATACCCAAACCACCAACAAAGAATGCGATCAGTGCCATTGTTACCTTATTATAGTTACCTAAGTCTCCATTTCCAGAGTGACTAGTCCCAAAGTCAAGACTTCCCAATTTACTACGTTTAGTGGCAACTCCACAGCTCAAACACACTTCAGCTTCTGGATTTACTGAATTTCCACAATTTGAACAAAAGGCGTTTCCTTGTCCAGTTTTAACTCCACAATTTAAGCAAATAGCCTGATTATCATTCATTGCTTCCCCACATGCTTTACAATACAAAACGGTTTCCTCCTAAATCACTTCATTTATTACGTCTAATTTATCCTAGACTTATTATATATATATATATTGTTATATTGTCAATCGCTTATATACTGTAATTTATAAGTTTTTTGAAAGAATTTCAAGCTCAAAAACAATCCAAATTTAAGCTGTTTTTTATTTTCTAAAAGAAATCATCAAAAAGGCTGAGTTGGTTATCTTCTGGCATATTGCCGAGGATGCCCATGTCGTCCATTTTTTCAACTAGGGTTTGTGAAAGCCCTCCTCGTTTGCGGAGTTCTGTTTTGGATAAGAATTCACCTTCGGCTCGTGCTGAAACGACTTGCTTAGCAACGTTCTCACCAAGTCCCTCAAGGGCAATAAATGGTGGAATGAGGGTATCGCCATCAATGATAAACTCCGTAGCATCTGAGCGGTAAAGGTCTAACTTACCAAATTTGAAGCCACGTTCTAGCATCTCATTAACGATTTCAAGGGTTGTGAAGAGATCATTTTCGACATTACTTGCTTCATTGCGGTGCTTTTTATCCGTAATATCCTGCATACGGGTCTTAACAGCTTCTAAACCTGCACTCATGGTGCGGAGCTCAAATGCCTTGGCACGGATAGAGAAATAAGCACAGTAGTAATAAATCGGATGGTGAACCTTAAAGTAAGCTACCCTAAGTGCCATAAGAACATAGGCTGCCGCATGGGCTTTAGGGAACATGTACTTGATTTTTCCACAGGACTCGATGTACCAGTCTGGCACATTATTGTCACGCATAGCTTGAATGTAGCCATTACGCTCGTCTTCTGAGATTTTTAGCCACAAGCCTTTACGCACACGCTCCATGATGGTAAATGCCATCTTAGGCTCAAGACCTGCGTGCATGAGGTAAACCATAATATCATCACGACAACCGATAACGGTCGATAGGGTGGCAATGCCCTGCTTAATCAGGTCTTGCGCATTTCCCAGCCAAACGTCTGTTCCGTGAGAAAGCCCTGATAATTGCAGAAGCTCCGCGAAAGTAGTCGGATGCGTCTCCTCAACCATGCCTCGAACGAAGTTTGTCCCAAACTCTGGGATGCCCAGCATTCCCGTAGGGGTACCAATCTGCTCCGGTGTTACACCAAGAATCTCAGTTCCTGAGAAAAGGGCCATAACACCAGGGTCATCTGCCAAAATTTCCTTAGGATCAATACCTGAAAGGTCCTGCAGTTTACGAATCATGGTCGGATCATCATGTCCCAGAATATCAAGTTTCAGGACGTTTTCATCGATATCGTGGAAGTTAAAGTGGGTCGTCTTCCAAGCAGCGCTCACATCATCTGCAGGGAACTGGACAGGCGTAAAATCATAAACGTCCATGTAGTTAGGAATAACAACAATCCCCCCTGGATGCTGACCAGTATTTCGCTTAACACCAGCTGCGCCCATAGCAAGTCGGTCAACCTCGGCGTCTCGGTAGAATTTACCATAGTCACGTTCGTAGCCCTTAACAAAACCGTAGGCAGTCTTGTCTGCGACCGTTCCTACCGTTCCTGCACGAAAGGCATAATCTTCACCAAAAATATCACGAACATCCAAGTGGGCTGACGGTTGGTCATCACCTGAGAAGTTCAAATCAATATCGGGAACCTTGTCCCCATCAAAACCAAGGAAGGTTTCGAAAGGAATATCCTGTCCATCCTTGCGATAGAGAGTCCCACATTCTGGACAATCCTTATTGGGCAAATCATAGCCCGAACCATAAGAACCATCTGTGATGAATTCTGAGTGCTGACAATTTGGACAGAGATAGTGTGGTGGCATAGGATTAACCTCAGTAATCCCAATCATGGTCGCTACAAAGGAAGAACCAACAGACCCACGAGAACCAACCAGATAACCACGCTCATTAGAGCGGTTAACCAGCATCTGAGAGGCTAGATAGATCACGGCGAAGCCATTCCCCAAAATAGAGGTCAATTCCTTCTCAATACGCAGGTCGATAATATCAGGAAGGGGATTACCATAGAGCTCAAAAGCCTTCTGATAGGTCAATTCAGCAACCGTTTCTTCAGCCTTGTCGATAAATGGCGTGTAAAGGTCACCCTTGACCACTTCCACCTCTTCAATACGATCAGCGAAGGCATTGGTATTGGTCACGACAATCTCATAAGCCAAATCCTTACCTAGAAAGGCAAAGTCATCCAGCATTTCATTGGTTGTACGGAAGTGTGCTTTTGGAAGCGGAGCTGGTTGGGCATTTTCACCACGACCGATAGTACGGTTGATAATGGCACCCTGTCCCAGACTACGCACGATAATTTCACGGTAAATCTCATCTTCTGGCTCCAAATAGTGGACATTCCCAGTCGCCATGACGGGCTTATCCAGACGACAGCCTACCTCGATCAAGTCTCGGATAACCTGCTCAATACCAGCCTCATCCTTAATCAATTCACGGGCAATCAAGGGAGCATAGATAGCAGGTGGCATGACTTCAATAAAATCATAGTACTTAGCCACTTGGACTGCAGCATCCACACCTGATGACAGCACTGCATCAAAAACTTCCCCTTCTGAGCAGGCTGTTCCCAGAAGCAGCCCTTCTCTATGAGCATCCAAGACCGTCCTTGGAATACGAGCCACACCTTCAAAGTATTTAACGTTAGAATAGCTGACCAGCTTGAAAATATTTTTCAGACCTGTCTGATTTTGCACATAAATAGTGGCATGTTTGACACGCGCTTTCTTGTAAGAGTCTTCCGAGACAAGGTCTGTATTGAGCTTGGCTAGGTCTGTAATCCCCTTCTCCTCCACCGTTTCCTTGATGAAGATAAAGAGCAAGCGACCTGTAGCCTCCGCATCGTAATTGGCCATGTGGTGGTGCTCAAGCGCCACTTGGAAACGCTTGGTCAAAGGTCCCAAACCATGACGCTTGTACTCAGGATAGAGATTGCGGGCATACTCCAAGGTATCAACAACTGGTTGCGTAATGCGGGGCAGTCCATGACGCTCGTAGTTGGCATTCATAAAGCCAACGTCAAAGGTGGCATTGTGGGCAACCAAGACCGTGTCCTGACAGAAAGCTTGAAACTCTTCTAGAACCTGTTTAATAGGTTTAGCGCCCTGCACATGATTGTCTGTAATCCCTGTCAATTCTGTCGTGAAGGCAGACAATGGATGACCAGGATCGATAAATTCATCGAACTGTTCAATGATATTACCCTTGTACATCTTAGAAGCCGCAATCTGAATCAGATCATTATTGACAGCAGAAAGCCCTGTGGTCTCCACGTCGAAAACAACATAGGTTGCTTCTCGGATATCCATAGACACTTCATTGTATGTGATAGGCACCGAGTCCTCAACAATATTTGCCTCTAAGCCAAAGATTGCCTTGATACCAGCCTTGCGTGCCTTGTGATAACCGTGTGGGAAGCTCTGCACATTGGCATGGTCTGTAATGGCGATTGCCTTATGCCCCCACTTAGCAGCTGTGTCAATCAAGTCCTCAACAGTCGGCAGGGCATCCATGGTCGACATATTGGTGTGAGCGTGAAGTTCCACACGTTTTTGCCCCTCAGGCATCAAATCCTTACGAGGATTGTGGACAATTTCCTTAACCTGCTGAACATTCATGGTCAAGCTGCGAGTGAACTGGTTGTTCTCAATATTCCCTTGCACGCGCAGCCAATTTCCCTTGGCAATCATATCAAACTTCTTAAGTTCTTCATCATCCTTAGCCCATTTTTGCATGGCAAAGCTTGATGTGTAATCAGTCATCTTGAAGTTGATAATGTGGCGACCTGTTCTGGTTGTCTTTTTCTCCACATCAAAGACCAGACCTTCGAAAACAATACGATTCTCCTCAGTCTCAATCTCAATCATGGGCGTGATTTCAGCCTTTTCAAAACCAGCCTGACGCTGGGCTGCACGCTCCTTATAGTCAAATTGTGGCTTAGGCGCAGCCTCTTCCTGCGGTGGCATAGAAGCCTCCAGAGACTTGACCGCCTCCATATTTTCCTGCACCGCCTTTTCCACCAAAGCCTCGCGACTGGTCGTAAAATCCTCCTGCAACTGCTGGGTCATAGCCTCATCAGATACCATATCCACAGTCAACTTGCCAAAACCAAACAGCTCAAACTGCTTCTCCAAATTAGGCAGATGATTTTTCCTAAAGTGGTCGTTGTTGACAAAAGCTGGCGCTTCTATGATGAGCTTCCCGTCCCTATAAGAGACCTTGAGATTGGCAAAAGAAGACCTAAAGCTGGCGCTGTTGCAAGTCGCCTGCTCAAAAGCTTCCTTATAGTAAGCCGAAATCAGATCATCTGAAAAATCAATACGCTCCGCCTTGATATCAAAAGTCGCCTTAATATCAGCCGCCTCAAACGAAGCCGTCAAACGAGACTGCAAGAGACGATAATGCTCAATCGGCAGAATCTCAGGAAAGGCAAAATGAAACTCCCAGTGACGACTGACTGAGTGAAC
This sequence comes from Streptococcus loxodontisalivarius, assembly GCF_016908645.1. GTDB lineage: Bacteria > Bacillota > Bacilli > Lactobacillales > Streptococcaceae > Streptococcus > Streptococcus loxodontisalivarius. The sequence continues at coordinate 17,950 of NZ_JAFBEH010000012.1, read as the reverse complement.
CTTAACCTCAATAATATCCGCAGACGAAAAAGCACTTGAAGACTTAACCTCAAGCGGCATATCAATCTGATCCATCAATTTCTTGAAAAGTTCTGACATGACAACTCCTAACAATGATACAAAGGGCGTTAAGCGAGCAAAGCAAAAATAGGAAACTTTCCGAAGACGCTTGCGTCTAGGAAATGTTTATCTTTTTTGCACCGCTCGTAGCCCGTGTTCTAATAAATGATACAAAAGGACGTTTCGGCTTGCCGAAAATTTTCGTAAGGGAGTAAAACAGTTCAGTGAACTGTTTTAGCCTTGAGCTTTAAAACAAAAGAGCGAAAGTAGGAAATTTACCGACGACGCTTGCGTCTAGGTACAATTCATACTTAAAAGTAGCCATATCTGTAAGCAATTAAAATTGCAACAGCTACGTCTCTTTTCCCTAGATCTTAGTCCCGTGTTCAAATCACATGATACAAAGGGCGATAGAACAATACTGTCCATAGCCTATGTTCAAATACACAATATAGCTCCTTAATTCTATCATAAAAGACATATTTTTTCGAGAAACAAAGAAAGCCCCAACTCTTATAAGCTGAGACTTTCAGGAGATTTATGAGTTCAAAAGTCCAGTGGACTTTTGAAGGGGTGACCCAGAAATGGAAAAGTCACCCTTGACAAAACAAAAAGAAATAGCTAACCAAAGTCAGCTATTTCAGGAGATTATGAAAAAGAAAGTTTTTTAGGATTGAGTATAGTATATAGTCGCTCACTTAAATATTTCTTAAGAAAAAAACATTCTGGAAAATACTAGAATGTTTGAAGTTACTCTTTTACTCACCGAGTCCGATACGGTCGAAGATTTCATCGACACGTTTTGTGTAGTAGACTGGGTTGAAGATTTCGTCGATTTCGTCTTGGTTCAGGCGGGCTGTGACTTCTGGGTCTGCTTCCAGCAATGGTTTGAAGTCCACTTGGTTATCCCATGAGTGGGCTGTCTTTGGTTGTACCAAGTCGTAAGCCTGCTCACGAGTCATGCCTTTTTCAATCAAGGTCAACATGGCACGCTGGCTGAAAATAAGCCCGAATGTTGAGTTCATGTTGCGGATCATATTTTCTGGGAAAACCGTCAAGTTCTTGACGATATTCCCAAAGCGGTTGAGCATGTAGTCAATCAAGATCGTTGTGTCAGGTGTGATGATACGCTCAGCTGATGAGTGCGAAATATCACGCTCGTGCCAAAGTGACACGTTCTCATAAGCCGTCACCATGTGACCACGAATCACGCGCGCTAGCCCAGTCATGTTCTCAGAGCCGATTGGGTTGCGTTTGTGAGGCATAGCAGAGCTACCTTTCTGACCTTTGGCAAAGAACTCTTCAACTTCACGTTGTTCTGATTTTTGCAGACCACGAATCTCTGTCGCCATACGTTCGATAGAAGTTGCAATGCTTGCAAGCACTGCAAAATATTCTGCGTGGAGGTCACGTGGAAGAACCTGTGTTGAAATTTCTTGCGGACGGATGCCTAATTTGTCACAGACATATTTTTCCACGAATGGAGGAATATTAGCAAAGTTACCAACGGCACCTGAAATCTTACCAGCTTCCACACCTGCGGCAGCATGTTCAAAACGCTCAATATTACGTTTCATCTCGCTGTACCAAGTCGCCAACTTAAGACCGAAAGTCGTTGGCTCGGCGTGAACACCGTGGGTACGACCCATCATGATGGTGAACTTGTGCTCCTTAGCTTTCTCAGCCACGATATTTGTGAAATTCTCAAGGTCACGACGGATAATGTCGTTGGCCTGCTTGTAGAGGTAACCGTAGGCAGTGTCCACCACGTCAGTTGATGTCAAACCGTAGTGCACCCACTTGCGCTCCTCACCGAGCGTCTCAGAAACCGCACGAGTGAAAGCCACCACATCGTGACGCGTGTCCTGCTCAATCTCAAGAATACGGTCAATGTCAAAATCCGCCTTCTCACGAATCTTAGCCACATCTTCCTTAGGAATCTCACCCAACTCAGCCCATGCCTCGTCAGCCAAAATCTCGACCTCCAACCAAGCACGGTATTTATTTTCCTCTGTCCAAATTGCCGCCATCTCAGGGCGTGAATAACGTTCGATCATTTTGTTTCTCCTTAATTCATTTTATTTAACTGTTCTTTTAATATAGTAATTTTCTCTTTATAGTCACTCGCTCTAGCTAAATCGCTATTTAACTCGTTAATATAATAATTATTTTCATCGTGTATCTTTGTAGCATGAGTCGGAGCATTTAGCGAATTAAAATAATCAATTAACTTTTTGCAAAATTTAGTATGAGCAGTGTAATATGTCACTTCCACTGGAATCAGCACCTCAAACCCTGTCTCAAGCAGTTTTTCCATATAAAAATCTTGAGTCATGGTGTACTTGGTACCCAAAGAACCGATTGTTTTCATGTTATTTATTTAAAAGCCAACTTTGTAAATTGTTTTTGTATCAAGAAATGACATTTGAGATTATTTACTTTTCATTTCATTAGATATTAAGCCACTGACAAATTCTAATATAGATTCATCCTCTAAGTTTTTGTAATGCCTATTAAATTCATTAATAAACACTTCCCTTGAAATTTCATTATTACGGTATTGATTGGCAACATCAATGATAGATTCTATAACTTCTTGAGTATCACTATCATCAATATAACAATTAGACTCTTGTAGTTTATTTATTGCCTCAGCACTAATATCTTCCTGTTTTTTTACATCTTTTAAAATTATATAAACATCCTTCAGATAAGGATATTCGAATAAAACTTGCATATTATCTTTTGTTAATAAATCCAAATTTGCTATCCGTTCTTTTATATCAATATCTTCTTCTGCGTAAATATAGTCAATTTCATCAATTAAACGTTGAGGAACTCTATTCTCCAACAAAATTACAGATAAATACCCACTAATTTCCATTTTATCAAAATTAAGAGGAGATATTCCCTCGATAAATTTTAAATATGATGATTTATCAGATGTATTTTTCAAATAAATAATAATTTCACTTAAAGCTATCCGTTCATCTATTTTTATGGAACTTAATCCTCGACGACCATTCTCCATATGTAAAAATATCTTTTGAGCCTTTGAATCATTTCTAAGTTCATATGAATAAGTCCTTGATTTACTACTTCCCTCCTCAACAAGTAAATAGTATTTTTTTACTATTTTAGAGAGCACTCGCCCTATCAATTCCCTAATACTACTGTTGATTAGAATTACACGTGAATCAGACACTGACTTTTCATAACTAATTTGATTATTAGAGAAAAACTTACTAATAAGTTCATATTCCCAGTTATTTCCCACTTTTGAAAATCTATCATATCTCGCATTAGAATAAAATTCTTTTAAAAGATCTAAAAATTGGTGCTCTTGTTTGTTAAAATTAGTTTTCTTATTTATTGCTTTTTCAATCTTGTTATGTAATTCAACATGATTATGAATCTTTATATTTTCAGAAAAATCCTCAATAGAATCATCTTCATTGAATTCCCATAATACTAAAATTATTTTTTGTAGTCTTTCAATTCCCACAGAAATATTATATAAAGCTAAAAATAATTCTGTAGGCATTTCGGGGTTAATACTACTCATATTATTCACAATAGAGATCCCAGTGTATATAAATTCTCCCGAGATATCTAACTCTGAAACCATATTAAAATTTTTATAATACCATTCTTTACTCGTCATAATATTCCTAAGCTATTATACTAACAAAAATAATATAATAACCTCTTCCTAATATTCCACCCCTTCTCCAAACTCCTCCACCTCATCCGCATCCTCTGCAAACACCGTCACATGTCCCATTTTGCGGTTATGTTTCGCTTCTAGTTTACCATACATGTGAAGGTGGGCGCTAGGGTTTTGGGCAACATAGTCAATTGCCTGTTGGACATGTTGTCCCAGGACATTGAGCATGACGGCTGGGGCATGGAGTTTGATTTTGGGGAGAGGTTGCCCCAGTACACCCAAGATGTGAGTGTCAAACTGTGAAAAGTCGCAGGCTTCGATAGAATAGTGCCCTGAGTTGTGGGGGCGTGGGGCGATTTCATTGACGATGATGTCGTCTGCGGTCGCAAACATTTCCACACAGAGGGTTCCTGAAAGCTCTAGTTTCTTGGCGATTTGCACTGCCATGCTCTTGGCTTTTTCAGCGAGCTGTTCGGAAATGCGGGCTGGCACGATGGTTTTTGAGAGGATATTGTTGCGGTGGATATTTTCCTGTACTGGGAAAACCGTCACATCCTTGCCGTTACCAGACACGATGACTGAGATTTCAAGGTCAAAGGTGACAAACTCTTCCAAGACACACTCGGCAGAGTTGGCAAGCTGGCTCGCCTCTGCCATGTCGTCCGCAGAGCGGATGACCTTTTGCCCATGACCGTCATAACCACCTGTCGCGGTCTTTAAGACATAGGTCTTAGAGTGGTCAAGCCCCTCCAAGTCAAGGCTAGAACTCACCACCTTATAGGGAGCGACAGCCACACCAGCCTTATTTGCCAAGAAGTCTTTTTCAAAGATACGGTTTTGAGAAATGCGGAGCAAATCTGTCCCTTGCGGTAGCTGACCTGCTGACACCACGGCGTCCAAGCCGTCAGCATCGACATTCTCAAACTCATAGGTCAAAACATCGCAACGCGCAGCTAATTGTCCCAAAGCCTCAACATCATCGTAAGGCGCCACAATCACCTCGCTAACGCGGGAGGCAGGGCAGTCGCTAGCAGGATCCAGCGTGATGACCTTGTGGCCCATGTAGATAGCCGCAATCGCCATCATCTGCCCCAGCTGACCACCACCGATAATCCCAATGGTCTTAAATGAGTTCATTGCTTGACTCCTCTGCGATTTTTCCTTGTTCCTCATGGAAATGAGCTAGCGCATCAGCTAGATTTTGGTCCTCGATAGAGAGGATACGGAGGGCTGTCAGGGCAGCGTTAGTCGCTCCCGCTTCTCCGATAGCCATGGTTGCCACAGGCACACCGCCAGGCATCTGCACAATGGAATAGAGCGAATCCAAACCTGAGAGGGCACGTGATTTGACAGGTACACCGATAACAGGCAGGGTTGTTTTAGCTGCTACCATACCAGGCAAGTGAGCTGCCCCACCTGCCCCAGCGATGATGATTTTGATGCCTCGACCACGTGCTTCCTCAGCATGCTTGAACATGAGGTCAGGCGTGCGGTGGGCAGAGACGACTTTCTTCTCGTAAGCAATGCCAAAGTTATCTAGAACTTCAGCGGTTTTTTGCATGGTTGCCCAGTCGGATTTGGAGCCCATGATAATAGAAATAATTGGGTTCATATATAAGATACAAAGGGACGTTTCGACTTGTCGAAAATTTTCGTATGAAAATAGGAAATCTTACGCAGATGCTTTAGCATCTAGGAAGATTTATCTTTTTCACTAGAAAATTAGTCCCGTGTTCAGTTCCTTTCTTCTTTCTTTTTGATAATGGGCTTAAGTAGTGAGGTCGGGAGCAAACCTGCGGTTTCATCCCTAACTGTTGAGCCTAAGGTCTCAACAGTTCCCTCGACCGTAACTTATAGTTACGGTCTTTTCACTACGGCGCCCATTATCTTTTTGGAGCGACCTTCGGTCGCTGATTGCTGACGCTAATATTTGAATGAGTAGTCTTATTACTTAATAGCTTTGCTTCCTATGTCATTTCGGTAGAAGAGACCTGTGGTGTCTTGTTGAGCCAGTTGGGTATAGATTTTGTCCTGCCCTGCTTTGACGCTGTCTTCTGTGGTGACGAGCATGTAGACACGTCCACCGTTTGAGAGCAGTGCTTTGCCATTTTCCGCAAACTTAGCTCCTGCATAGTAGGTGATGATGTCGCCGTCGGTCTTCTCAGGAAGTGGCACGCCTTTCTCGTAATCGAGCGGATAGCCTTCTGAGGCAACAACAACGCCCAGAGTCACGCCGTCCTTCTGCCAAGTGATGTAAGGATCAATGCCCATCATGATATCGTCGATGTTCTGAGCGAAATCAGAAGTCAGGCGAGGGAGGATAATCTGAGTTTCTGGGTCACCGAAACGTGAGTTGAACTCAATAACCTTAGGGCCATCAGCCGTCAGGATAAGCCCTGCATAGAGGACACCCAGATAAGGACGCCCTTCGGCAATCATCCCCTCAAGGACAGGCTTAACGATGGTCTCAACAGCTGTATCCACCACGCTCTGAGTCAGGTGAGGAACGGGTGCATAGGCACCCATACCGCCAGTGTTTGGTCCCTTGTCTCCGTCAAAAGCACGCTTATGATCCTGTGCTGTCGGCATGATGTAGAACTTGTCTCCATTAGCGAAGGCAAAGAGGGAGAACTCCTCACCATCCAAGAATTCCTCGATAACCACGCGCGCACCTGAGTCGCCAAACTTGTTGTCCAAAAGCATCTCTTGCACCGCCTCTACCGCCTGCTCAACGGTTTCAGCCACGACCACGCCCTTACCTAACGCCAAGCCGTCAGCCTTGACCACGATTGGTGCGCCCTGCTCTTCGATGTAGGCTTTAGCTTTTTCAAAATCTGAAAATGTGCCATAGGCTGCTGTTGGAACATTGTATTTAACCATGATTTCCTTGGCAAAGTCTTTTGACCACTCTAGCTCCGCTGCTGCCTTGGTTGGACCAAAAGCTCTGAGTCCAACACTGTTGAAATCATCAACGATACCAGCTGCAAGCGCATCATCAGGACCAATAAAGGTCCAAGCAATCTCATTCTCCTTAGCAAAGTCAATCAGTCTAGAATGTTCGGAAATTCCGATATTTACCAAGTCTAGACCATCCAAGGTCATACCATCATTACCAGGTGCCACAAAAACCTGATCCACACCCTTAGACGCTAACAACTTCTTAGCAATCGCATGCTCACGACCACCAGAACCAACAACCAAAAGTTTCATAACAAAGATACCTCATGTTGAAAATGATAAAAAGCACCAGTCTTTTTATTTACGAATTTTATAAAAATATTATAACATATTTGTTCGGAAAAAATACATTTCTTATAAAAGAGGTCTTTATTTTATTTGATAACTCTCTTTTTAACCAAACAAAAAGCAAGCCTACTGGCTCGCTCTTTCTATTATTTCTAATTATTGTCCATAAATGAGTTGATCTCGTCCATCAACGACAAACCAGCCAGTACGACCATTTGCAAAGGTCGTCTTAGCCCAGCGGTAACCTGCAGTCCCTTGCAGAGGTGAGTCCACGCGCGATACCGTCTTAGGATTGAAGACGAAGTAGCCACCCGTTTGGAGAACTTGGTCTGAAGTTGGATTTCCGTTGGCATCAACCTCGTCAATCTCAGACGCTGGAATACCGTTATCTGCCCAAGCAAAATCAGTTGGCACAAGGGCATTGTTCTTAACGAGCCAAACACCGTTGACTTTTTGAAGTTGATCAACACGATAAATTTTCTGTTTTTTAGCACTGGTCGATGGAGCGGTGCTTGTTGTCTGATTTACAGGAGTTACTGGTGCGCTCTGCGCAGCTGTTTGCCCTGAAAAGTTTGGAGCTGACGCAATCATACCAGTCGGATCGATGCGCCCAGAGTATCCATTTTTAAAATTAGGAGAAGCTGGTAAAAATTCAAAATGGAGGTGGGGACCTGTAGCCATCCCCGTTGAGCCAACATAGCCAATGATATCACCCTGCTTGACGCTAGCGCCTGTACTTGTAGCGATACTTGAGAGATGGGCGTAACCGCTGTGCATGCCATCGTTATGTTGAATCAGGACGCTATTTCCAGCAAGCCAGGTCATCCACGAATGCTGCGCACCTGGACCAGCAAACTTAACCTTGCCGTCCGCAACTGCTCGAATAGGAGTTCCAGTTGGTACCGCATAATCGACACCTCCGTGACCAGGATAGCCATTGAAGCCTGTTGTAATTGTTCCATTGTCGATTGGTCGCACATAGGTTGCCGCTAAGGCTGAATGGCTCATCCCCAAAGTCACCAAAGCAAGACCCATCAGTGACATCAATTTGCTAACTTTTCTCTTCAAAAAAGAACCTCCAAAAACTAAATTTGTAAGCCCTTAAAGGCCTACACTATATCTATTCGTCAAGACTCCCTCTAAAAGCAAAAAATTTTGGAAAACAAAAAGAAATAGCTAACCGAAGTTAGCTATTTCAGGAGATTTATGAGTTCAAAAGTCCAGTGGACTTTTGAAGGGGTGACCCAGAAAAGGCAAAGTCACCCTTTGACAAAATAAAATGAAAGAACGCTGAGTTCTCAACGTTCTTTCAGGAGATTTATGAAAAAGATACGTCCACTGTTTGGGCTTTAGCCCATTACAGTGGCGGATACCGAACTTGTTCGGTGAAAGTTTTAGGATTGAGTACAGTATATAGTCACTTGCTTAAATATTTCTTAATCTCCAAAAGAATTTTAGTATAGGAACTAACCTCATCTGTCACGACAAAAACAAGTCCAACATCATGCTGAACTTGCTTAGGAGATTTATGAAAAAGAAAAGTTTTAGGATGGTTATAGTATATGAAGTCTTGCTTAAATATTTCTTAAGTTCTAAAAGAATTTTAGTATAAGAATAAGAGATACTCCAATAACTCTTTCAAATAAGCACCATTAGTTTCGTTAGCAATAATCTTTAATAAGTACGGATTATGAATACATATAGCTAATAAATTGGCTATCCGTTTATTTCTTAAATTTTAAAGGAATAATGTTGGCAGATAAAATTCTATGTTAATTAAGAATGTTTTAGTTTAGTATCTTCTGTGATTTTTAAATTTTCCGCCGCCTGATATAATTCACAGACTACATCATCAATTTTATGAGACACATTCTGAAGATTATCATATAAAACTTCTGTCATTTTATATAGATAAATTGTTAATAACTCACGATTATTTGGTTTGTTATAACCACCTAACATATCTATTGACACACTCTGTAACTCAAGGTTATTTTTTACCTCTACTAATTCATGCGCTAATTTTTCTATTGTTGTTGCTTTCATTGTTATACCTCTCTATATTTATTATTTCTTAAAACGAAAGAACGTTGATTTCTCAACGTTCTTTCAGGAGATTTATGAAAAAGAAAAGTTTTAGGATTGACTATAGTATATAGTCGCCTACTTAAAATAAGCTTAAGCTCAATCTTTATTTTTAGAAGCCGCCCATACCGCCCATTGGATCCATTCCTGCTGGCATTGCTGGAGCTTCTGGTTCTGGTTTGTTAGCGACAACGGCTTCTGTTGTTAGGATAAGGCTAGCAACTGAGGCTGCATTTTGAAGGGCTGAGCGAGTCACTTTAACAGGGTCGATGATTCCTGTCTCAACCATGTTAACCCACTCACCGTTGGCAGCGTTGAAGCCGATTCCGATTTCAGAGTTTTTCAAACGCTCGATGACAACTGAGCCTTCATAACCTGCGTTAAAGGCAATCTGACGCACTGGTTCTTCCAAGGCACGGAGTACGATGTTACGTCCTGTGGCATCGTCACCTTCCAAATAAAGCGCTGCTACTTTTTCAATAACGTTGACAAGGGCAGTACCACCACCTGCTACGATACCTTCTTCAACAGCTGCGCGAGTGGCATTGAGGGCGTCTTCGATACGAAGTTTCATCTCTTTCAGAGCTGTTTCTGTTGCAGCTCCGACCTTGATAACTGCCACACCACCAGCAAGTTTTGCCAGACGCTCTTGCAATTTTTCACGGTCAAATTCAGATGTTGTTGTTTCTAATTGTGACTTGATGAGGTGGACACGGTTGGCAATAGCTTCCGCAGCGCCAGCGCCTTCGACGATAACTGTGCTATCCTTATCAACTTGAACCTTAGCTGCCTGTCCAAGCGCAGCCATTGTCGCATCAGTCAACTCAAGACCAAGGTCTTCTGTGATAACGGTAGCGCCAGTCAAGACTGCAATATCTTCCAACATGGCCTTGCGGCGGTCACCAAAGCCAGGAGCCTTAACAGCAACCACGTTGAAGGTTCCACGAATCTTGTTGAGGACAAGGGTTGGGAGGGCTTCGCCATCCACATCATCAGCGATAATCAAGAGTGGACGGTTGGTTTTAAGCACTTCTTCCAAGAGAGGAAGAACGTCTTGGATGTTTGAAATTTTCTTGTCTGTGACGAGGATGAATGGATTTTCAAGCTCTGCGACCATTTTTTCATTATCAGTTACCATGTACTGTGAGAGGTAACCACGGTCAAACTGCATACCTTCTACCACTTCGAGTTCTGTTTCCATTCCACGAGACTCTTCGATAGTGATAACACCGTCTTTACCGACACGTTCCATAGCTTCAGAAATGTATTCGCCGACTTTTTCTGAGCGTGATGAGACGGCAGCAACTTGAGCGATAGCTTCCTTGTTGGCAACAGGCTGCGCAATAGCTTTAAGCTCTGCAACCGCAGTTTCAACAGCTGCTTCAATTCCACGACGGATGCCGATTGGATTAGCACCTGCTGTCACATTTTTAAGACCTTCACGGACGATTGCTTGGGTCAAAACAGTTGCCGTAGTTGTTCCGTCACCTGCGATATCATTGGTTTTTGAAGCAACTTCGCTAACCAATTTAGCACCCATGTTTTCAAAGTGGTCTTCCAATTCAATTTCTTTCGCAATAGTCACACCGTCATTAGTGATAAGCGGTGAGCCAAAAGCTTTTTCGAGAACGACATTGCGTCCTTTAGGGCCAAGGGTTACCTTGACCGTATCTGCTAGAATATCGACACCACGCACCATTGCAGAGCGGGCATCAGATGAAAATTTAATGTCTTTTGCCATAATAGATTACCGAACCTATATTATCAGATAGGTTGAATCCTTTCTTCTAAACTTTGAATTTTTTGCCTGCAAGCAAGCTTATTTGATGATCGCTAAAATGTCACTTTCGCGGATAATGGTCACTTTCTGATCGCCATCTTTAACATCTAGTCCTGCACCGTTCTCAACAAGGACGGTATCTCCTGCTTTAACGCTTGGTGCAACCAGATCACCTGTCAAGGTACGGATTCCGTCTCCTACTGCCACAACCTGCGCTTTTTTGCTGCTTTCACGGTTGGCACCTGCCAAAACAAAACCGCTAGCAGTTGTTTCTTCTGTTTCTTCAAAAATTACGACAACACGGTCGCCTAAAGGTTTCAAAGTCATCAGACTTCCCTCCACTCATACATTTAATATTTTTAGCACTCTTACTATCTGAGTGCTAATATTACAAAACTTATTATATCACTTGGTCAGAAATAGTCAAAAGAAATGTCATCTTTTTCAAAAAGAGCTCTGCTATTTTTCCAAAAAATCTGCCAACTTAGCAAAGGTCTTGTGATTGCGAATGGTCACCTGCTTGTAAGTCTTGGTTTTGATAAAATGCTTGTGATAGGCCGTCTTGGCATAACTAGCCTCATCAAACTTACCCCAATAGGCCGCCAAATCTCCCAGATAAAGCACCTCATCACCCATGGGCAAGCCAGATAGCTCCTGCTCCAAAAGCTGGCGGGTCACTGCCTGCGTGTAGAAAAGCGTATCCTTTCTTGCCAAGTCCTCCTGCCACCAGGCAGGCAATTGCTGGCGCTCCACCTCATATGCCTCTTGATTGAAGAAACTAAACTGCGTCACAAAAGGATAATGCTGCGCTAACAAATGCTCAAGCTCTTCCTTCAAGTCAGGCTCTGGTTTGCTAGAGGTAAAAAAGAGATTACCACTATTGATATAAGATGCCACATCCTCATAACCCTGCTCCGCCAAGAGAGCCTTAAGCTCTGCCATGACAACCTTATTCTTACCACCAACATTGATTCCTCTTAATAATAGACAATAGCGCACAACCGACTCCTTCTTTTTTCTATTAATACCTGCCCCTAACTTACCATAAAGTTGGAAAAATTGATATGTAAAAGAGACTGGAAAATGATTTCCCAGTCTCAAAAATAATGAACCTATAAGACCCCTCTATTTCAAATCTCCTCCTATTCCCTTGAACTTCTCAACGAAATGACTAATTTTTTGAAAGACGGTTTGTTTAAGACTACGATATTTAGGGTTAAGCGGACTCATTTTAGGTAACACTTCATTTAAACCATTACCATTCTCGCTCGCATACTCATGTTTTAATGAAGTTGTGATATAACGCTTAGCACTCGCTTCGTTTAATTGCTCTTCTTGAATAAGCTCGTCTGCCTCTTTTTGTTGCTCTTCTCTAGCAAATAAGAAGAAACTTTCAATCACTTCAGTCTTATCCTTCAACTTATTCAAATCTGTCTGGTGAATAAAATCAACGATCAGACTTTCCTTGGCTCTATTCCCCAAGCTAGATCGAATCAGACGAGAAATTTCATGAGTCAACTGCTCTTTATCACTAACTTTTTGGTGTTTTTCAAAAATTAATTCCAAAATATAATCTAAATTAATTTCTTGTGACTTCAATAACTCTACTTCAAACACGACAGAGTCCCAATCAACATCTGATTTTTCAGCCTCTGTCGACTGACGTCCACGTGTTATCCAATCTCGAATATCATTATAAGTAGAGCGATAATCCTGAATCTCTCTATCGGATAGAAAATCAGTCGTCATTATTGAATCAAGTTTCTCTCTCGTTACATGATAAGTCTCCTGATATTCATGAACCTCTGTTGCATCGCTCTTGTCAATTTCCTGCAAAGCTTTCCAACTTGCAAACTCATCATAATTCTGAAGAATATTATCTAGTTTTAGAAATTTCCCAAATAAGGTAACAAAGGATTTTTTATCCGCACCTTTAACAATCGCAGTTGGATCTGGAAAGCGTTCCTTCAACTCCTGAACAATTTGTAAATAACCTTCCTGCTCCTCACCATTCTCTGTAAAGCCTTCCATATAATCACGGTAAGGTCGTTCTAGAAGAACATCTGCTGTCTCAGACTTTCCAAATAACTTAATAGCATCCGCTGTTGCTTTCTCTAAATCACGGAAAGTGACAATATTCCCAAAGGATTTAGTCGCATCATAGATACGATTGGTTCGTGAAAAAGCTTGAATCAAGCCATGATAACGTAAGTTTTTATCTACAAATAAGGTATTCAAAGTTGGTGCATCAAAACCTGTTAGGAACATCCCAACAACAATCAGTAAATCCACCTCACGACTCTTAACTCGCTTGGCCAAATCTCGGTAGTAATTCTGAAATTCATTGCCATTGATACTGAAGCTACTTCCAAATAGCTGATTATAATCAGAAATACAATGACTCAAAAATTCTTTACTGCTGCTGTCTTTTAAGTCAGCTGGTGAAAAAGTCTCATCATCAATATCCCCAATAGCTGACTGCTCCTCATTAGCTGCATAAGAAAATATGGTCGCTACCTTTAAGGGTTTTTCTTTGCCCATTTGCTGGCGCTGAAATTCTTGATAATAAGCCTTAGCAGCATCAACACTGGATACTGCAAACATAGCATTGAATCCCTGACCTGACTGTCGGTGTGTCTTTTGGTTAAAATGCTCTAAAATATAGCTTGTAATCTCTGTGATACGTGTTGGATGTAAAAGAGCTTCTTTGGTTTCTGCAGCAGATAACTTTTGCAAATCTTGTTCCGTCTCATAAGATTTAAACTGTGGTCGGACATCATTGTAATCCACCATGAATTTCAAAACCTTATTATCTCTGATAGCATCTGTAATAACATAAGAATGTAATTCTTGCCCAAATACAGAGGCTGTCGTCTCAGAGCCTAAGGCATTTTCAACCTTAATCGGTGTCCCTGTAAAACCAAATTGACAGAACTTCTTAAACTTCTTGCGTAAGCGTTTCTGGGCTTCACCAAATTGAGAACGATGACATTCATCAAAAATAAAGACGACTTGCTTTCCATAAATCTCATGCTGAGCCTCACTTGACATGAAGTTATTGAGCTTTTGAATGGTCGTGACAACAATTTTATTGTCCTCTTTTTCAATATTTCGCTTAAGACCCGCTGTACTATCAGAACCATTCACAGAGTCAGGTGAAAAACGCTGGTATTCTTTCATGGTTTGGTAGTCCAGATCTTTTCGGTCCACAACGAAGAAAACCTTGTCTACCTCAGGCATCTCTGTCGCTAATCTAGCTGCCTTAAAACTCGTCAGTGTCTTACCCGAACCCGTCGTATGCCAAATATAGCCTCCAGTCTCTGGACCACTCTTGATCTTTGAAGCAATAGCAGAGCTTATTTTCCAAATAATTCTCTCCGTCGCCGCAATCTGATAGGGACGCATAATTAAGAGTGTATTATTAGTATCAAAGACAGTGTAATTGATCAAAACATTTAGGAGCGTATTTTTTCCTAGAAAGGTCTGTGTAAAATCCTTTAAATCATTGATTGGATCATTATTCTTTAAAGCCCAATTCATCGTGAATTCAAAGGCATTTTTATCACGTTTGGTCGTATTTGCGAAATAGCGTGTATCTGTCCCATTTGAAATAACAAACAACTGCAGGTATTTAAAGAGCGAACTTTCATCATTAAAACTTTCCTTACTGTAACGATGAACTTGGTTAAATGCCTCTCTGATAGCGACACCACGTTTTTTCAATTCAATCTGAACGAGCGGTAATCCGTTGACCAGAATGGTCACATCATAACGATTAGCAGTCCTTCCAGTCTGCTGCATTTGATTGATGACCTGAAGCTTATTTCGATGAATATTCTTCTTATCCCATAGATAGATATTCTGGATATGTCCATCATCAAAAATAAAATCGTAAACATAGTCATCGTGAAGCTTTCTCGTACAATCAATCAAACTATCACTAGCCCTATTCAAATACTCATCAAGGAAACGACGCCATTCATCATCTGTAAAACTTGCATGGTTCAAATCCTCTAACTGAACTTTAAGGTTCTTCATCAAGGTTTCAGGAGTCGTCACACCAGGCAGATACTCATAACCTTGTTGCTGCAAGTCTGCAATTAACTCCCTTTCCAAATCAGCCTCTGTTTGATAGTGACTTGGCTTTTCTAGCTTTGTGTATTTCTCTAGAACGATGAAATTATTGGATTCAGCAATAGTCGCTGTTTTATTCACTTCAGACATAGCTACTCCTCTCTTGTTTCTTCTTTATAAAAATGATAGCGACTCTCAAAATCATTAAATAGATATGCTAACATGTTTTTATGACTCTGAGTCAATGCAGCTACTTCATCACCTGACTGCTTTGAATGACTAGAAATTTCTATAATCCGTTTTTTGTAACTATCTCTAGCTCTATCATCTGCTTCTTCAGGTAATATCTCTTTCCACTCTTTGTACCCCAAAAATGTCGCTGTCTTTTCAAAAAGATTTCTTAGTAAATTAAAATGATATTTCTGAACAGCATCATTATCAATAGCAGCTCTAAGCTCATTTCTCAGAAATAGATGATACGCAAAAGGAGAGTCCTTACGCTGGGTATGGAGTTGATAGGTGCCATCTTCATACTTTTCCAATCTATGCTTATTTGCATTTCCAAGTTCATTATGCAATACATTATAGAATAGAGGATTATGGGTTGTAATAATAAATTTCAAGCCCAATTTTTCACTATTACTTTCCTTGATAAGCTGTGCAAGGTTTGAAGCTACCTCAATCAAATGGTTTTCATCCAGTGATGAAACAGGGTCATCAATAAAAACATACTCTAAATTATCAAAATCCCTAGTACTTCGTTCTTCTACTTCTACAATTTTTCTTTCACTAATCACTAACTCTAGCAACGTGAAAAAGACAGACCAAACAAAATTACTTTCCTCTCCTTTGGAAAGTTTGATTTTCTCAACATCCTCATCATTTCCTCTTTGAAATGTAAAGATAATTTGATTATTTCTCAAATCAAAATTAGGATTTAGTTTATCGTCTGTATAATGCTGAAAATTCGTAATAATATTTTGATCTTGACCTTGTTCCTCAATTATCCATGAAATAAAGGAATTGGGTTGTATCTTTAAACTATATTCCTGATTATTTTCAAGGTCATTATCCCAATAAAACAAATCTTCTGTAAAAGCATTATAATAAAGAATTTTATCTCGTGTAAGACTACCACGATCCCCTTGAACTAATTGTGCAAACGTCTTAGATAGCCTTGTCTTTCCTGTACCATTAAAGGCATATATCAACTGTACAGATTTTTGAGATTGTTTTAATTCTTCAGCAATTTCTTCTAGTCTTTTACCCATATTATTTCCCTATTTAAAAGCGTAATAATTTATCCCTAAAATACTCATATTCCTTTTGTCTTTGTTCAATTTCTTTTGGCAAACCTTGAGAAAGGGAGTGAGTTAAAATATCAAATTTATCTAGAGTAGAAACGATTAATTCTTGTTGAGTAAGGGGAGGTAAGTCAACAAGAAATTTTTCCATATCCTTAGAATTGATACGAATAACTTTTGTTCCCGTAACTTTCTTCTCTTTCTGCATTTGAAAATGTATTGACTTAAAATAATAATTCAAAAATCGACTATTCTGACTGGTACGAACAATATAAGCATCGCCAGAAATCCCTGCCTCTTCATTACCTTCCCAAACTGTAGCCTTGCCAACATCCTCAACATTTTCAGACGTCGTTGCCATGATAATATCATTTGGCTTTGCTTTCTTCAATTTCTCAAATACAGATTTTTCAGCAAATGAAATTGTCTCTGATGTTGAGAATCCATACTTGGTGTAGATTTGACCATAATGAATAACTGGAAGACCAACCTCTACAAAGTCTTTTTTCTGCAGTCCATTTCCTCGTGTAAAAGCACAAATACTGCCCAACTCCACTCGAATCGGTCCAAATACCCATTGCAGAATCTTGATGATAATAGCATCCCACTCCTCTACTCTACTCTACTCTACTCTACTCTTAGCATACACGCCTTCGGCGGTGAAGGTCAAGAGTTTATCTCGAATAAATTCATACTGTTTCTGACGCTGTTCAATCTCTTTGGGTAATCCGATGTTCAAATCGTTACAGACTGTATCAAAGTTATCCAGAACTTGAACGATGCGGGATTGGATATTATGACTAACATAAGGGATAGGAAATTTCCTTATTTTTCCTAAAGCCAAGAAAACCTGACTGCCTTTGCTCTTATTTTCTTCGATATATTGCTTTGCATTACTTGACTGCAAATAATGAAATAAATAACGGGATAAAACTCTATTAGATGTTTTTATTAAACCTACATTCTTAATCGCATAATCTGGCTCCTCCACCACATGAGCTACTTCCCCTACCGTTCCAATCATTGTAAAAAGTAAATCATCAACATCTACTTTACTTCTCTTATTGATAGCTTCAAAATCTTCTGGACTAATGTAGTATGCATTTTCAAATGTTACTGAACCCTGCTTTACATTTTTTGAAGTGATTAAATAGTTACCATAATTCTGTTTAGTGGGAGAATCATGTGTGCCATCACGAACATCGCAAATTTCCTCCAATGTCTTCCACTCTACTTCATAAACCTCACCTTCAAAAGATAAGAGTTTATCTCTATAAAAAGAGTATTGCTTTTGGCGTAAGGTCAATTCTGCGGTCAATTCTGTAACATATTCACTGAATTTGTCAAGTATTTTGACGATTTCTTTTTGGACTATAAGAGGTGGAACGGGAACTACTATTTTAGCAAGGTTCTTTGGATATAATTCTATAACCTTTGTACCCACTACTAATTTCTCTTTTTGTTTTTGGAAATGAACCGTTTCAAAAACATAACTAAGGTATTTCGTGTCAACATCCGTTTTTAAAATACAAGAATGACCTCCAATACCTAATTCATCTTTTCCTAACCAAACCAACGCCTTTCCTACATCTTCAATATTTTCGCTGGTTGTCGCAACTACTAAATCTCCTTGATTTGCTTTTCTACCATTTGTCAAGTATATCAATGCTTTAAGCCCAAAAATAATATCAAGACAGTAGCCGTTACGTGGTTATTGTCTTATTTTTATTACTG
>NZ_JAFBEH010000011.1 GCF_016908645.1 Streptococcus loxodontisalivarius | reverse complement strand
TTCTTCTCGCTTTGAACGCAACAAAAGAGAGAACCAATTTGATTCTCTCTCGTGCTTAATTATTTAGTCAACCCACTACAGTTGACAAAGAGCCTGGAAAACGAGCATCTCCGACTGCGGAAGTGCTCGTTTTTTTTCTATTCTGAAGCTAGTTTTTGCCCAGCCTCACTTTCTTCAATGATTGATTGCATATTCAAAATTTAATTGCTTTTCTAAGAGCTCAAACTGATCAAAATAGATAAGGTAATCATCAACTGACTGCATAGTCGGCAGTTGAGAACAATCAATGGAAATCCGTTGAAGATCATTTTCAAACATAATGCGACACTCTAAGATGACATCATTTGAATAGGGATCCTCAGATGCCAAAAACTGGCAATTGTAAATCAAGCCAATCTCATTAGCAACCTTTAATTCCAAGCGTAGCCCTTGTATATCTAAACGTGGGATTGTAGCGAACATCTCATAAATATAAGCACACTTGCTCGCCATAAAGTCTTTGATATCCATTTCAAGCCCCCTTTGACCATCTGATGCATGATAAATAGCTGAGCACTCAACTCATTTCAAGCTAACATACTCTTATTATGCACTTATTCTGGCAAAAAGTCTCGTCAAACGGTTTAAAAAGACAAATTAAATCAGATTAAACAATCGTTGGAAGTTCTTCGTCATCCTCGAAGTCTTCAACCTTCTCTTCACCTGGGAAAGGTTTTTGGAAATGACCCAAAATATAACGTGCAATTGGTCCAACAATGATAAAGTTAAGTGGCAAAGCAACAACAAAGTTTGTAATCCATGCTTGACCGTATGCTGACCAGCTAACGCCAGACCAACCAAGGTTAAAGATTAGACCATATAAAGACATACAGCTAACCATACCGAGTACCATACATCCTGAAATACCAACAATTTTTACCCAACGTTTTTCATGATGAGGTGTTTTCATAATGATAGAGATTGCTACCTTTTTAGCAATAGGTCCAACAACAAGAACATCAAGCAAGAAGGCTACAATAAATCCTGGAATATAACCGAGGAAAACATGGCTCCATGAAAAATGACCTGCAGCAATCAAGTTCCAGATACTCATTCCAAAGACCATCATCCCGCACATGAGGCAGGTGAAAATCATAGCTTCTTTAAAATTACGTGGCATTATAATACTCCATTTCTAATTTACTCTTGACTCAAGGATTTCCTAATCGAATAGGTTCGAATCAAGGGCGAACATAAGAAAACCGCTCTAGGCGGCCTCTTTTATACCAATAATTCTAGTCTAGCATAAAAAACTTTTCTTCGTAAGTAAAATTTCGCCAAAATAAAGAAGAAAACGTTTTACACATTTTCCTCTCATTTTATAGAATTTCTTCCATTGCAGTGTACTGTGGTTTCATGCCCAAACGCTCGTAAAAACGCAAAGCGCCAGCATTATCATTCCAGACATGCAAGGTGAGATTATAGCAACCGAGCTGCTTAGCATGCTCAATAGCAAATTGATAGAGTTGCTCACCAATTTTTTGCCCACGCGCAGCCTGATTCACACAAAGATCATCGATAAAAAGCGTCTTATGCTTGACCTGAGTCGTTGACTCTTCTTTGGTTTCCTCAACGATGGTAAATAGGTGCCCTTGGACCTCTCCAGACTCATCTTCATATACAAAGATTGATTTCTGGGGATCTTCAATCACTTCTTTCAAGTCCTCATCTGTAAACTTACTACCAACAGGATGAAATAAGTCTGGTCTTGCGATATGGTGAACTTCAAGAATCTGCGCCAACAACTCCTGCAAACGAGGAATATCATTAAGCTCTGCCTGTCTAATTGTCATAAGTAACCTCTTTTTTCTTACTTCTCCTATCATATCACAAGTCTTGGGGAAAACAAAAAGAAAACCAGGTACGAAACCTGGTCTTCTGCTTTTATCTCAAAATTAGGAGAGTGAGATAAAGGAAAGAAATAAAGTAGTAGTCAGATACGGAGGCGGATTGCGTCATTTATAGAAAAAAGCTAAATAAGTTCTTGTGTCATAGTCGATACTGTTATTGTGAAGAGAGAGAGAATAATTAATCATAACTATCACGACTCATTTAAGCTATAGTGGAGAGTGGCTCCATATCTTTATGAGTCTATTATATGCCAATCTGCTCAAAAGTAAACGAAGAAGTCTTGAAATGTTAGTTTTTTGTCTTGAAATGTTCTATTTTATCTTGAATTGTTATTTTTTATCACCAAATGACAGATAATCACACGAAATCACTTTGATAAATCAAAAGAGTTCGACCTCCATAATAAGATCAAACTCTTTCTTGTTTCTAAGCATTCATTTTTTGAACGGTTTGAGCTAGCAAGTCATAAGAATGATGCTGTGCTTCTTCGTCATAGATATAAGAATTGATGATAAGTTCATCAAAGTCTACTTGTTCTTTCAATCTCTCAAGCTCCAGCTTGACCGTTTCAGGACTACCGATGAGAGAAACTCGAGACATCTCCTCTACAATATAGCGTTCACGGTTAACGATATCATCTCTTTCAAAGGCAATGGGTCCAAAGTGAGGTACCTTGTGGGCAGCAATATAGTCCTTCCAAACGTCTGCTTCCTTATCGAGCGGTGGGCGAAGCCCCACTGGACTACCAGTCACGATACCTAAGAAGCTCTGCAATTGCGTCGTTGCCAAACGACGAGCTTCTTCATCCGTATCAGCCATAACGGCATTGGCACCCAAGATGACATATGGCTTGTCTAAATGTTCGGATGCCTTGAAATTGCGACGGTAAATAGCTACTGCTTCTTCCATCATGCGTGGTGCAAAGTGAGAAGCAAAGACATAAGGCAGACCCAATTCAGCAGCTAGATAAGCGGAGTCAGTGCTAGAACCCAAGATGTAAAAAGGTAGGTCCATACCAGCTGCTGGATAAGCATGAACAGGATTGCTATCTTTGAAATAACCAGCTAGCTCTGCCAAATCATCAGCGAAATGAGGATTCAAATCATCACTACGTCGGAGGGCACGAGCAGTCTCCATATCTGTCCCAGGTGCACGCCCCAATCCCAAATCAAGACGATTAGGATAGAGTGTTTCCAAGGTACCATACTGCTCAGCAATCAGATAAGGACTGTGGTTGGGCAGCATAACACCCCCAGAACCAACACGAATCTTGTCTGTATTGGCTAGAGTGTGTTGAATCAGAAGTTGAGTGGCACTTGAAGCGATTGATTTCATGTTATGGTGTTCTGCAATCCAGTAACGTTCATAACCTAAGTCTTCAACCTTCTGAGCCAGTCTGACCATGGCATCCATGGCGTCTTTAAAGTTCTGCCCTTGTCTGAGAGGGACTAGATTCAAAACTGATAATTTCACGAGAGACCTCCTCTAGTTAAATTGCTCGGCTATTTACCAAGTGCTTTAAGAGTCATTTGACCAAGCTCACGAGCTGATTGTGGGTTTTGTCCTGTCAAAAGGCGACCGTCTACCACAACATGACTGCTAAATGGCGCGGCGATTTCTACCTGAGCGCCTTTTTTGGCAAGCTCATCCTCAGTCATGAATGGCACAAGGTCACTTGTTCCATTAAGGTCCTCTTCGCTATTTGCAAAACCAGTGACCTTCTTGCCTTTGATAAGGTTTTTTCCATCAGTGTCTTTGATTGGCAATAGCCCTGCAACACCATGACAAACTGCTGTTACCAAGCCACCTTTACTGTAGATTTGGCTAGCAATTTTAGCTAGCGCTTCTGAATCAGGAAAATCCCACATGGTCCCATGTCCACCTGCATAATAGATGAGGTCATAGGCATCCGCACGGACTTGACTCGGACTAAGCGTATTTGCTAGTGCGCTATCTCTAAAGTCTTCATCACTGTAATATTTCCAGTCTGTCTCGTCCATATTCTGCAAACTATGTGGGTCTAAAGGAACATAGCCACCTTTTGGACTAACGAAATCAGCTGAAATACCTGCTTGGACGAGTTCATCATAGAAGTGTGTCAATTCACTCAACCATAGACCTGTCGGTCTATTAGCTGGGCTGTATTTTTCAATATTTGTTAAAACGATAAGAGCTCTTGTCATCTCTTCTCCTTATTTAAATTGTGTGATTTTGTCTGCTGACAGGCGGACTGATGGATATCCAGCTTCTTTTTCCTTACCGATAGCAATGATCATTACTGGAATATAACGGTCAGGATCAAGTCCAAAAGCAGCTGCGAGATTTTCCTTGTCAAAACCTCCAATAGGATTGGTTTCATAGCCATGTGTTCTTGCTACCAGCATAAATTGCATAGCTGCTAAGCTGGCATCAATATGAACAATGTCATTCATGACTTGACGAGGTGCATTGTCATACATTGGTACAATGGAAGCCAGTTGCTTATCTTTGACCTCTTCTGGCATTTTTCCTTCTTCAACCGCTTGAGAATAGATTGCGTCAGCATTTTCCTGGGAAATCATATCGCCAAAGATAATGACCATGGCTGATGATGTTTCATTTTGAAGAGTATTAAAACGAATCAAAGGTTTGAGTGTCTCTTTAGCCTGATCGCTTTCAGCGATGACAAAACGCCATGGTTGCATATTTACCGATGAAGGTGCGGTAACCGCCTCATCAATCATCTGGAGCATTTCCTCGTGGGAAATTTTAAAATCTGGATCAAAGGAACGCACTGATCGACGACCAGTCATCACCTCTTTAAATGACATATCTTTCATGAATTTCTCCTTTTAAAGTACTTGTTTGATCGGGCGCATCACAACTTCGTTCCAAGCAGTATCTTCAGGTAGGTCAATTGCCTGCTTGATTGTTGTGGCAACACGGTCTGCTGGGATGCCATGGGTCGCATAAAAATCTTCATAACGTTCTTTAATACCATCGTCAGCTACGCTCTCCAAGAGCTCAGTCGTAACTGCTCCTGGTGAAATGACTGTACAACGCAAATGACCTTCTAGCTGAGCCATTTCTTCACGAAGAGAATCAGAAATCGCTCTAACCGCGTACTTGGTGCCAGAATAGACGCCACCGCCGACATGACTGTGGTGACCTTCAACAGATGCGACATTGATAATCTGACCTGACTTCTGTGCGACCATTTGTGGGAGGGCAGCATTGATACCGTAAATGACACCTTTGATATTGATATCAATTGCAGAATCCCATTCGTCAACTGTTCCAGCCATAAATGGAGCTTGAGGCATGATTCCTGCATTGTTGATCCAGACATCAATTCGTCCGAAGCGGTCTAAGGTTAACTGCGCTAGCGCAGCGACTTCTGCATTTTGGCGGACGTCAGTCACAGCGTAAGCGACTTGTCCTCCAGCTTCTTCTACTCGTGCTGCGACAGCTTGGAGCTTATCTTGACGACGGGCACCAAGTACAAGTTTATGTCCATCTGCTGCTAGAAGCGCAGCACTTGCTTCACCAATACCTGATGAAGCACCTGTAATGACGATTACTTTTGACATGGGATTCCTTTCTGGAGTCTAGGCTAGAGCTGATTTAAGGCTGTTTAGAAGACCGTTGGTTACTGCTGGGAAGGCAAAAATCATCTGATTGAGGTCTTGGGCTGTCAAACCTTGGTTAATAATCAAGGTGATGAGGTTAATCATCTCGCCAGCTTCATTGCTCATAAGGGCAGCACCTTTGAGCTTCTTGTCTTTACCGACGATAAGGGTAAAGTGAGATTCTGCCTCTAACTTAGTTTGGAATTTGAGTTGCTGACCGAATGGCACTTCCACAATCTTGTCGTCATCTGCATTTTCACGCGCTTGCTCCACAGTCACACCGACCTGAGCAATACGTGGCATTGCAAAGACGATATTTGGCACCACTGGGTACTTGATTGGCTCTTGATTTCCCAAGATTACTGAAGCGATGTAGTCAGACTCAAAGCTTGCTGTCGGTGTCAATTTAGGGATAGTTTTTGAAACCACATCCCCAGAGGCAAAGATGGTAGGCACCGCTGTCTGCATATGATCGTTTACCTTGATTCCAAGACGGTCAGTCTCAATCCCCAAATCTTCTAAGCCCAGTCCCTCAACATTTGACACACGACCAGTCGCATCGATGATATAGTCCGTCTCAATCTCAAGTCCTGCTGCTGTCTTAACAAGGTAGCCATTGGAAATTGCTTGCGCTTCTGAGACAGCCTGGCCAAAGTGGAAGGTAACTCCTTCCTCAGTCATTTTTTCAATGACTGTCGCCACATAGTTTTCGGGATAGGCAGCCAAGGCACGGTCTGCGAATTCGATAATATGAACTTCTGAACCGAGTTTGGCAGCCATTGTCGCAAATTCAAGTGAAATAATACCCGCACCGATAAAGACCAAACGTTTTGGCATCTTATCTAAATCAAGGAAATCACGACTATCATGGAAGTGTTCATTTCCTGGAACATTGAGTCTAGCTGGTCTCTGACCAGTTCCAATTACGACATAATCCGTTGTAAGCTCTTGATCACCAGCGAGAACAGTATGAGCGTCCTTGAGTTGACCGTGAGCTCGGATAAGATCGATATTCATGTGGTCAAACATGCCTTCCATAAATGGTGCATAGCTTGAAATTTCTTCTTTTTTATAGACCATGAGTTTTTCCCATGAGATCTCACCTGCTTTAGCAATGCCTGCTTTTTCATAGCGAGCAAGACCATCCATAAATTCAAATGGACTCTCTAACAAGAACTTGGCATTACAACCGTAGTTGGTACAAGTCCCAGCTGTCACATCCTTTTCAATAATAGCAATTTTCTTACCTGCTTGTGCAAGTGTCACGGCAGCATGCCATGAAGCATGTCCTGAACCGATAAAAGTAACATCATATTGGTACATTAGTTTTTCTCCTCAAATAGTGTTTTATAGTCTGATAAGCCTCTGGCATCTAGCTCGTCATAGGGAACAAATTCCAAGGCAGCTGAGTTAATACAATAACGTAGCCCGCCTTTTTCAAGTGGTCCATCGTTAAAGACATGCCCTAGATGAGAGTTAGCCAGACGACTTCTAACCTCGATACGGCGCATATTATAAGACAGATCCTCATGATTTGTAAGACTTCGATTATCAATCGGATTGGTAAATGCAGGCCAGCCGCAACCAGACTGATACTTGTCTAGCGATGAGAAAAGAGGCTGTCCGCTGACCACATCAAGATAGATACCCTTTTCAAAAAAGTCATCATATTCACCTGAGAATGCATACTCAGTCGCAGCTTCTTGCGTAACAGCGTATGCCAAATCTCCAATACGTTTTTTCAAATCTTCTTGTGTTTCTGTCATTTTATTACCTCTTTTAATCGCACGCGATTTATTGTTCTCATTCTACTCTTATCACTTATATTTGTCAAGGAAATAAGTTTCTGTTATCATATATCTATCGTACACGATTTTTAAAGGAGATCCCATGCAACCCAGTCCAAAACTCTCTCAGCAGCTCTGCTTTTCCTTCTACACCATCAATCGCCTCTTCCACCAGTTCTACAAGCAGGCCCTAGAGCCCTATGACCTAACCTACACCCAGTACCTGGTCCTGGTCGCTCTCTGGGAAAAAGACCACCGTCAGCTTCAAGATCTGGGCAAGGATTTGGACTTGGCTAGTAATACCCTGACACCGCTTCTTAAGCGCTTGGAGGAAAAAGGGCTGGTGCTCAGAACCAAGCCTGAGAAAGATAAACGTCAACTCTTTGTCCACCTTACTGAGTCTGGGCTAGCGCTTCGTAAGGAGATTGAGAGCCAGGTCTTGACCTGTTTTCGACAATTAGAAGGCTTCACTGAAGAACAAGCTGATATGCTCCTTGCAAACAACAAGGTCCTTATTCAAATGCTGCAAGACAGATTATCATAACTTTTGAATGCAAAAAACTCTGGTAAATGTTCACTTACCAGAGTTTTTTATCATTAAATTGCTTTTGTCATAAAGCCACGGCTCTCAAGAACTTTAAGCATTGCTGCTGCAGTATCAAGAGCTGTGAAGAGTGGGATTCCTGCTTCGATAGCAGAGCTACGGATAGCTGCCCCATCTTCATCGAAGGTACGTTTTGTACCAACTGTGTTGACGATAGCTTGCACTTTTCCTGAACGAACAAGAGCTGGAATATCATTATCATCATTTTCACCCAGTTTGTTGACCAAGACAGTATCCAAGCCATTTTCTGCGAAGAATTTCTGTGTTCCTTCAGTTGCATAGATACCGTATCCGATGGCATCGAAACGACGTGCCAATAGCAGAGCTTCTTCTTTAGTATCATCTGCGATTGTGAAGACCACGTTACCAAAGGCTGGCAAGTGGAGATATGACGCTTCAAAGGCTTTATAGAGCGCTTTTTCAAGAGTCAAATCAGACCCCATAACCTCACCAGTAGACTTCATTTCTGGTCCCAAGAGACTGTCAACCTTAGCCAATTTAGTGAATGAGAAGACCGGTGCCTTAACATGCACTTCTTGTGACTCTGGGTAAAGACCATCTTCATAACCAAGCTCAGTCAGTGACTGACCTAGAATAAGCTTAGTAGCAACCTGAGCCATTGGGATATTGGTCACCTTAGACAAGAATGGTACAGTACGACTAGCACGTGGGTTAACCTCGATAACATAGACCGTTTCATCCTTAATAACGAACTGAATGTTCATCATACCAATACAGTTGAGACCGATTGCCAAGCGTTTGGTGTAATCTGCAATGGTTTCTTGCACTTTTTGAGAAAGTGTCTGTGGTGGATAAACCGCCATTGAGTCACCTGAGTGGACACCCGCACGTTCAATGTGTTCCATGATACCAGGGATAAGAACATTTGTACCATCTGAAATAGCATCCACTTCACACTCACGACCGACGATGTATGAGTCCACCAAGACTGGATGTTCTGGACTAGCCTTAACCGCAGTACGCATGTATGAACGAAGGTCTTCTTCATTTTCAACAATTTCCATAGCACGACCACCCAAAACATAAGATGGGCGAACAAGTACTGGGAAGCCAATCTTACGAGCAGCAGCGACAGCTTCTTCTTCATTGGTTGCAGTTTGTCCAGGAGGTTGTGGGATGTCGAGGTCTTTGAGGGCTTTTTCAAAGAGGTCACGGTCTTCGGCACGGTCCAAATCTTCAACCTGAGTACCCAAGATTTTAACGCCAGCATTTGACAGACTTTCTGCCAAGTTGATTGCTGTTTGTCCACCAAATTGCACGACAACACCTTTTGGTTGTTCCAATTCGATAACATTCATAACATCTTCAAATGTCAATGGCTCAAAGTATAGTTTATCAGAGACTGAGAAGTCAGTTGAGACAGTCTCAGGGTTTGAGTTCATGATAATGGCTTCATAGCCTGCAGCTTGAATAGCCTTAACAGAGTGAACGGTTGCGTAGTCAAATTCGACCCCTTGTCCGATACGGATTGGACCTGAACCCAAAACGATAACAGATTCTTTATCAGACTTGGTAGACTCATTTTCCCACTCGTAGGTTGAGTAGAAATAAGGCGTTGATGATTCAAATTCAGCTGCGCAGGTATCTACCATCTTGTAGACTGGCAAGATCTTATTTTCTGTACGAAGGGCACGAACTGCTGCTGTTTCTGTATTCCAGAGGTCAGCAATCTTACGGTCCGCAAAACCATTGCGTTTAGCTTCTTTAAGGACGTCTAGGTCACCGACATTCGCTTTGAGCTCTTCTTCAATTTCGAAGATATGAAGCAATTTGTCTAGGAAGAAGATGTCAATCTTAGTCAGCTCTGCAATTTCTTCAATGCTAAAGCCACGACGGATAGCTTCTGAAACGTAGAAGAGACGGTCATCTTGAGCCTTAACAATTTTCTCAAAGAGTTGGTCATCGCTGGCATCTACAAGCTCAGGCATATCATTGTGATAAACGCCGATTTCAAGCGAACGGCAGGCTTTTAGAAGAGACTCTTCGATGTTACGACCGATTGCCATAACCTCACCAGTCGCCTTCATTTGCGTACCGAGGCGACGCTCACCATGTTCAAACTTATCAAATGGGAAGCGAGGGATTTTAGCAACCACATAGTCAAGCGCTGGCTCGAACATGGCGTAGGTTGTTCCTGTAACAGGGTTGATCATCTCGTCCAAGGTCAAACCAACCGCAATCTTAGCTGCTAGCTTAGCAATAGGATAACCAGTTGCCTTTGAGGCCAGAGCTGATGAACGAGACACACGAGGATTAACCTCAATCACATAGTACTTGAAGCTGTGTGGGTCAAGGGCAAGCTGAACATTACAACCCCCTTCAATTTTAAGGGCACGGATAATCTTCAAGCTGGCGTCACGAAGCATTTGGTTTTCGATATCAGAAAGTGTTTGTGTTGGAGCGAAAACAATTGAGTCCCCTGTGTGGATACCAACTGGGTCAAAGTTTTCCATGTTACATACCACAAGAGCATTGTCAGCGGCATCACGCATCACTTCGTACTCAATTTCCTTGAAACCAGCGATAGAGCGCTCAATCAAACATTGAGTAACTGGTGACAACTTGAGCCCATTCTCAGCAATTTCACGCAGCTCTGCTTCATTGGCACACATACCGCCACCTGTACCACCGAGGGTAAAGGCAGGGCGAACGATAACAGGGTAGCCGATTTGGTTGGCAAATGCTACCGCTTCTTCGACTGTATTGACAATCTCTGATTCTGGAATTGGTTGTTCCAAGTCTTCCATGAGTTGTTTGAAGAGATCACGGTCTTCGGCTTGGTCGATGGCTGACAATTTTGTCCCCAAAAGCTCAACTCCCAGCTCATCAAGAATACCAGCTTTTGACAATTCCATTGCCATATTAAGACCAGTCTGACCACCAAGAGTTGGAAGAAGTGCGTCTGGACGTTCCTTACGAAGAATACGAGTGACAAATTCCAAGGTAATCGGTTCAATATAAACCTTGTCTGCAATCTCCTTGTCAGTCATGATTGTTGCAGGGTTAGAGTTAACAAGAACAACACTATAACCCTCTTCCTTCAAAGCAAGACAAGCCTGAGTCCCAGCATAGTCAAACTCAGCAGCCTGACCAATAATAATCGGACCAGACCCAATAACCATAATTTTTTTAATATCAGTACGTTTAGGCATAATTTATGATACAAAGCCCGTTAACGACACCGTGAAAATAGGAAACGTTTCGCAGATGCTCCTGCATCTAGAAACTTTCTCTTTTTCACCCAGTCGTTAGGGCGTGTTCACTTTCGCGAACTTGTACCTTCTCCTTTCTATTTGTCGACTCTCAGATCGACATTAAATAAGTCTCCGACGTGAGAAAATAGATTCGATAATAATCTATTTTCGAACTAGTGTATGAGTTAGCCAGGCAGATTAGTGCTTGGCATTTCTCAAGGAGTTAGCTTGCTAGCCCTTGAGAATACTCAGACCTTTCTATGTGTCAACTCTCAGGTTGACATTAAATAAGTTAAGTGGTTGTTTTTATAGCAACCAGCTGGTTAATTTCTCTGCTCTGCTTGAAAGGCATCAATCAATTCAAGGAATTCATCAAAGAGATAGCTTGCATCGTGGGGACCTGGCGCAGCATCTGGGTGGAACTGTACTGAGAAGGCTGGGAAGTCACGGTGACGCACACCTTCTACTGATTTGTCATTGATTTCTTCGTGAGTTACCATGAGACAGTCAGGAAGAGTTTCACGGTCAACAGCAAAACCGTGGTTCTGGCTAGTAAAATCAACACGACCAGTCGCAATTTCACGCACAGCATGGTTGAAACCACGGTGACCGAATTTCATCTTATAAGTTGTCGCACCGTTAGCAAGACTGAACAATTGGTGTCCCATACAGATTCCGAAAATCGGAATTTTACCTTGAACACCTCGAATCATCTCAAGTGCATGAGGCACATCCGTTGGGTCACCAGGACCATTTGACAACATGACTCCATCTGGGTTGAGGTGGAGAATTTCTTCTGCCGTGATATCATGTGGTACTACAGTCACATTACAGTCACGTTTTGAAAATTCACGTAGGATAGAGTGTTTGAGACCAAAGTCAACAAGAACGATATTCTTACCGATACCTGGAGCTGGATAAGCTGTCTTGGTTGAAACTTGCTCGATGTTATTTGTTGGTAAAACCGTTGCACGAAGCTGATCTTGAAGATGTTCAATCGTGTCCCCTGCATTAGCAAGCGTAGCCTTCATGGTACCATGCTGACGAATGATTTTAGTCAGCGCACGCGTATCAATCCCTGAAATCCCTGGAATGCGTTTTGCTTTCAAAAACTCATCCAAGGTCATCTGATTACGCCAGTTACTTGCACGGCGAGCATTTTCTGCAACAACAACACCCTTACAAGTCGGTGTGATTGATTCATAATCGTCACGGTTAACACCGTAATTTCCCACCAAAGGATAAGTGAAGGTCAAGATTTGACCATTGTAAGATTGGTCAGTGATTGATTCTTGGTAACCTGTCATCCCTGTATTAAAGACGATTTCACCAGTCACATCAATATCTGCACCGAAGGCTTTACCTTCAAAAATTGTTCCGTCTTCTAAAATTAAAAGTCTTTTTGTCATTTTTTCTCCTCGTAGAGACCTCACAGGGTCTCTTTAACGTCTGAAACTAAGCTTTGCCATTTAAAATAGCCTCTAAAATCGCCATACGAACGTAAACACCATTTTGCATCTGAGCCACGATACGTGATTGCGGCGCTTCAACCAGCTGGTCAGCGATTTCCACATCACGATTGACGGGCGCAGGGTGCATGATAATGGCTGACTCCTTGAGTCGCTCGTACTTTTCCTGGGTTAGACCAAAACGGTCATGGTAGGTTTCTTTAGAAAATCCTGCTGCGCTATCATGACGTTCATGCTGCACGCGCAGAAGCATCAAGACATCAAGGTCTTCAATAATATCTTCAATAGCAATATGTTGACCATAGATGTCAAATTCACTTGAATACCACTCTTCAGGTCCAGCAAAGTAGAGCTGCGCTCCTAAGCGTTTCAAAATCTGCATATTTGACTTGGCAACTCGTGAATGCGTGATGTCTCCAGCAATACAAATCTTCAAATCTTCAAAGCGACCAAACTCCTGATAAATAGTCATCAAATCAAGTAAGCACTGGCTAGGGTGTTGACCTGAGCCATCACCACCATTGACGATAGCTGTCTGAATCGTACGACTGTCAATCAACTCCTTGTAGTAATCAACCTCCGAATGTCGAACGACACAGATATCGACTCCCAAGGCAGACATGGTCAAAATAGTATCATAAAGCGTTTCACCCTTATTGACCGAACTCGCCTTAGCATCGAACTCAATCACATCCAAGCCCAGCTTTTTCTCGGCAACTTCGAAAGACTTGTGTGTTCTGGTTGACGATTCAAAGAAGAGATTGGCAGCGAAATACTGTCTGTCTAAGTCAAAGTCTGCTGAGCCATTTTTGAAAGCAATTCCTCGCTCAATCAAGCCCAGAACTTCTTCGTTTGATAATGTTTCCATGGTCACCAAGTGTTTGAGTGACACCTGTCCGTTTGTAATGGTCATACTTGCTTCCTTACTTGATTTAAAAACTGATTTTAATCCTTATCTTCTGGAAGGATTTGGTAAAGGACAATACCTAGGATCGTTGAAAAGGCAACGCCTGAGATTTGAAGACCATTGATTTGAAGCATGAGTCCTCCAATACCTGAAACAAGGATAACACTGGCAATCAAAAGATTTTTCTTATTATCCATATCAGTCTTAGATTCAATCAAGATTTTCAAACCGCTGGCTGCGATAACACCAAAGAGGGCAATTGAAATCCCACCGATAACTGGTGTTGGAATTGATTGGATAAGGGCTGAAACCTTTCCAACAAAGCTGAGCAAGACTGCGATAACTGCAGCGCCAGCAATAACATATACTGAGTAAATTTTGTTAAGCGCCATAACACCGATGTTTTCACCGTATGATGTTACTGGAGGAGCTCCAACAAAACCAGCGATGATTTGGGCAACCCCGTCACCAGTCAAGGTCTTATCAAGCCCTGGATCCTTAAAGTAGTCACGACCAGTCAAACTGTTAAGAACCATAACATGACCAAAGTGCTCTGTCATGGTAACAAAGGCGATTGGTGCCATTGTCAAAATAGCGCTTGGGTAAAGTTTAAAACTATATGAAATAAAAGGAATATCAACTGATGGCATTGACAACCAGCTTGAACTTGCTACTGAACTAAAATCAACATAAGTATCACCAGTCACAAATCCAAGGATAATCGCAAAGACATAACCTGTCAAAAGCCCCATCAAGATAGGAATGATGCTCAAGAGCCCTTTACCGTAAATGTTAAAGAGAATAACCGCAAAGAGTGTTACCAAACCAATAAGCAGATAAGGCAGGCTATAAACACTGTCCTTGTACATCACATCATTGACGGCTGTTGTTGCCAAACTCAAACCGATGACCATAATAATTGGTCCAACGACGATTGGTGGCAGAACCTTATCAATCCAATCATTACCGATTGCCTTAACAATCAAAGCAACAATCAGATAGACCAAACCACCGGTGATAGCACCCTGTCCTACTGCTGCGATACCATCTGTTTTCATTAACATCTGCATTGCTGCAATGTAAGCAAAACTTGATCCCATATAGGCTGGAATTTTATATTTGGTCACTGACAAGTGAGCCAAGGTTCCCAAACCACTTGAAAGAAGGGCGACCGCTGGATCAATACCAACCAAGATTGGTACGAGAACTGTTGAGCCAAACATGGCAAAGAGGTGCTGGAATGATAAACCAAAGAGCATAGCTGGTTTTGGCATATCGTGGACATCATATTTTACGTCGTTCATGGTTAATGAATAACTCCTAATCTAATAATTTTATGCTGGATCGATAAGAGACACACTGTCTTTCCCATCGACCTCAGACACTTCTACAATAATTTCTTCGCTAGAACTTGTTGGGATATTTTTACCAACATAGTCAGCACGGATTGGCAACTCACGGTGCCCACGGTCAACTAGGACCGCTAGACTCAAGCGTGATGGACGACCTAGACTAAAGACATTGTCAATAGCTGCTCGGATTGTACGTCCTGTATAGAGGACATCATCAATCAAAATCACATCTCGTCCTGTAATATCAACAGGCATTTCAGTTGTGTTTTCTGATACCTTGACATCGTCACGGAAAGAACGGATATCCAATTCGCCAACTGGAATATCAAGCCCTTCAAGTTGCTTGAGACGCTCTTGGATACGACGAGCGATGAAGACACCACGCGTTTTAATACCTGCAAGAACGATATTATCAAGACTCTTATTGCGCTCGATAATCTCATAAGTAATACGTGTAATGGCACGTTTCATTGTGACATCATCAACGATTTCTTTACGTTTCATAGGAATTTTCCTTTCTACATTTACCCTTTTACTCTTTGGGAGCAAAATAACAAAAAAATCTCCTTGAAAACAAGGAGATACACAAATATAAGTACAGTCCACCCGCACTTTTTCTCATGGTCTCCTTGCCTGCCTCACGGGACAGTATTAAAGGAATATTAGTTCACTAACTATAATAGCAAATAATAGGTAGAATTGCAAGAAAAGAACGAAGCCTAAATAAAAATCGGTCTTCGATAGGAAAGACCGACAGCTTTTATTTTTCTGCTTTTGAACGCAACTCTTGCAAGGTTTTCTGGAAAATTGCTGGCGCTTCTGCTGAGAACTCCACCAACTCACCACTAGTTGGATGGGTGAAGCCAAGTGTCTGAGCATGTAGAAATTGACCATGACCCTTGAGCGTTTTACGTGGTCCATAGAGGGGATCTCCTGCCACAGGATGACCAATATAAGCCATGTGAACACGAATTTGGTGGGTGCGACCTGTTTCCAAAGTCAACTCTACCAAAGTATAATCACCAAAACGTTCAAGGACTTGGAAGCGAGTAACAGCAGGTTTTCCCTTAGCTGTCACAGCCTGTTTTTTACGGTCCTTCTCAGAACGTCCGATCGGCGCTTCAATCATTCCACGGTCATTGGGAAGATTTCCATGAACAATCGCTAAATACTTACGCAGTGACTTCTTCTCCTTCAATTCCTCAGCAAGAGCATTGTGAGCTTGGTCATTCTTGGCAATCATCAAGAGACCTGAGGTGTCCTTATCAATACGGTGGACAATACCTGGACGAACAACGCCATTGATTGAAGAAAGATCTTTTACGTGGTACATGAGTGCATTGACCAAGGTACCTGATGCGTGTCCAGCAGATGGATGAACGACCATACCTTGTGGCTTATTAACAACTGCGACATCAGCATCTTCGTAGACAATATCAAGAGGAATATCCTCAGCCTGATAATCTAAAACTTCTTCCTCAGGGACCTGATAAGAAATTTCATCACCTTCTTTGACAGCATACTTGGCTTTTTTAGCTTGGCCATTGACCAAAACAAGTCCAGCCTTAATCTGTTCATTTGCTTGAGCACGTGATAATTCTGACAAGTCTGCCAAAGCCTTATCTAGACGGCTACCAGCCTCTTTAACGATTACTTTCATTTTCCTCTTCTTTCCAAAAGGCAATCATCAAAACGATTACCCCAACTGTTAAATAGGAATCTGCCACATTAAAGATGGCAAAATCCATAAAATCTAAATGCACCATGTCCACAACATAACCCAGACGAACACGGTCGATAAAATTCCCTAAACCACCTGCAATAATCAGGGACAGTCCTGTCAATAACCAGTAAGAACCATTGAGATGCTTCCAAAGATAGTAGAAAGCAAAACCGACAACCGCAAAGGTGATTAAGGCAAAGAGCCATTGTTGATTCTGCAGCATAGAAAAGGCTGCGCCATAGTTTCTCAAATACGTCAAACTAAAAACACCAGGTAAAAAGCTAACAATCTCTTCCAAGGCGATATTTGAAACCACCCACCATTTTGAGAGTTGGTCAAGTCCGATTAGAACAAGAATGATAATAGGTAGAACTACTTTTCTCATAAGCCCTCCTCTATGGTCTATATTTGTCGAAATAGTCTACCATGACTGAGATAAATTTGAGAGCACAGCTTGATAGATTGGTGTCACGACGTTTGACATAGACCATCTTATTAGAGAGATTGTCTTCCAAGGGAATGACAGTAATGCCGTTCACACTGCGGCTGTCCAAAAAGCCAGAACCAGTCGCATAGGCATCTGTTCTCTCTAAAATACCATTCAAGGTCGCACGATCCGTTACATTAAACAAAAGCGATGACTCCGAGGTATCCACAAAATTCTCAGAATAATAGAGATACTGATCCTGCTCCTGAGTGAAACGAACGGTTGGTAGTCCGACCAAGTCCTCCATGACCAGACTCTCTCGATCAGCCAAAGGATGGTCTTTTGCCAAATAGATATGTGTCTGAAAAGGAATCAAATCGACTGACTCAAGCCCCAACTTATCCATACGTTGCTGAATGCCTTTTGTATTCTGATTATTAAGGTAGATAATCCCAATTTCACTATGACCTTGAGCCACCTCATCAAGAATCTGAATGGTCGTTGATTCGTAGATTCTAAAATCACGATACTCGGGATGTTCCTTTGAAAATGCTGTAATCAGAGGTGGTAAAAAATCATAGTGTTGACTGGCAATCGAGAATTGCTGATTATCATCATCTGACTGTGAAAACTGTTTTTCAAAAGAATCAAAGCTCTTAACAACTTCGAGCGATTTTTCATAAAAAGCCATCCCTTGACTGGTCAAAACAGCACCAGTTGTTGTTCTGGTAAAAATCTGGAATCCTAACTCCGCTTCCAAGTCACGAACAGCCACTGAAAGGCTGGGCTGACTAACATAAAGTTTATTAGCTGCTTCTCTAAAGGTCCCACTATTTGCAATGGCGACCACATAGCGCAATTGTTGTATATTCATTATGACACACTTTCTTACAATACTTCTTTCTATTATACCAAAAAAACAGACAATCTGCCTGTTCCTTTTACGATTTCTTAATTTTCCCTAAACGCTTTTAAAGATTTCTTCTGTTGTCCATCTTGATCAAAATTTTCAGGCGCTAGCCATTTTTCAAAAGCTAATTTTAAACCAGGCCATTCGCTATCAACGATAGAGAACCAGTCTGTATCGCGCGTGCGACCTTTATAGACAGCATGCTGACGAAAGGTTCCTTCATAACGAAAACCAAGTCGCTGGGCAGCCTGAGAGGAGGGCTTGTTGAGACTATCACATTTCCATTCATAGCGGCGATAGAGGAGCTCCTCAAAGACATACTTCATAACAAGATATTGAGCCTCGGTTGCAGCTCTAGTCTTCTGTAGGGCTGGCGCATAAATAACTCGCCCCATTTCAAGGACACGATTCTGTGGATCAATTCGCATAAGAGAAAAGGTCCCAAGCACCTTACCCGAAAGTTTCTCACGAATCGCAAAAAAGTAAGGATTTTCAGACGCTTGATAGTCTTCTAAGCAAGCACGCACTGCTTCTTTTGACGTAAATGGCTGACCATACATGTAGGTCCAATCTGAGGGATTCACATGCCTCCAATAAAAATCTGCGATATCATCTAAATGCTCTTGTGCATCAATATGTTCCAAGCGACAATAATTTCCCTCAATAAGAGCTATATCTGGCATTGCACCAACTGTGTAATTGGCTAGATTTGGGCCGACCTC
Source organism: Streptococcus loxodontisalivarius (assembly GCF_016908645.1). Taxonomy (GTDB): domain Bacteria; phylum Bacillota; class Bacilli; order Lactobacillales; family Streptococcaceae; genus Streptococcus; species Streptococcus loxodontisalivarius. The sequence continues at coordinate 34,886 of NZ_JAFBEH010000011.1, read as the reverse complement.
TTGTCCATATACATTCAAAACCATAAATGACCTCCTTGACTTTTTACAGTTATTTTATCATCTTTCACCATTTTTACAAGTTTAGATTAAAATAAACGAATCATATCTTTAAAATTATTAAATAATCGAAAAATTCATTGACCACCATATAAGTTTAGGATAAAATTTTAAGAAAGCGCTTTATAATATCGTGCAAAACTGATCCACGTAAAAAGCTGGGAGGAGATTGAAATGGCATTTGGACTCGATAAATTAGCTCAAGGCTTAGCAGGAAACTTTAATAAACAGGATAAGGATAAACTCGGCAAAGAATATGAGGCATATCTAATTGAAGGTGAAGAGATAACCGATGGTTATGTCCTCATCCGCGACCTTATCATACTAATCTTCGAATTATCTTTGTTGACAAACAAGGTGCAACTGGAAAGAAAACTGCTTTCAAATCAATTTTCTTGATGAACATAGTACAAGTTGAAATGGAAACAGCTGGATTTGGTCTAGATGATAGTGAGATTACTATTACCTACCTTGAAAATGTTCATTTGAAGACTCACAACGAACTATTTTCATCACATAAATTCGAATTTCCTAAAAAGACTGATATCACACCACTTTACCGTTATCTTTTTAATTTGGCATACCAGAACAGATTAAAAATTAACGGACTCTAAAATCGTGATTGAGTTGTTAAAAAGAAAAAAGCTATCCAAAATTTGGATAGCTTTTCTTATTCAGCTTACAAGCTTATTTAGCAACTGGGTAAACTGAAACTTGTTTTTTGTCGCGTCCTTTACGTTCGAAACGTACAACACCTTCAACTTTAGCGAAAAGTGTGTCATCTCCACCACGGCCAACGTTTACACCTGGGTAGATGTGTGTACCGCGTTGACGGTAAAGAATTGATCCACCTGAAACTGTTTGACCGTCAGCTGCTTTAGCACCAAGACGTTTAGCTTGTGAATCACGACCATTTGATGTAGAACCTCCACCTTTTTTGTGGGCGAAAAGTTGCAAGTTAGCAAGATTCATTTTTAACATAATGTTGTGTCCTCTCTTATTTTAAATGGTAATAACAGACGAGCTTACAAATTCTGAAGAATTTTCAGCAAGATTCGTTATTCCTAGGAGAAAGCTTTCAAATAGAACTTGTACCTTCTCCTCATTTTTGTTGGCTGCCATGGAGATATCAATCTTCATGTAGCCGCCATCAATCTCATTGATGTCATAATCAACAGTACAGCCAGCTAAGACTTCTAAGCTATTAATCAGATTAATAGAGAGAGTCGAAACAGCTGCACATACGATATCAAAGCCATATTCACCAGCACCAGCATGACCTGTTAGCTCAACGCTAGCAAGGTTGCCTTCTTGGCGAACAAAGGTTGCTTGAATCATATTAGCTTAAGATTAAGCGTTGATAGCGTTGATAACAACTTTTGTATAAGGTTGACGGTGACCTTGTTTACGGTGGCTACCTTTTTTAGGTTTGTATTTGAAAGTAACAACTTTCTTTTGTTTTCCTTGTTTTTCAACAGTTCCAACAACAGTAGCTCCTTCAACGACTGGAGTACCAACTTTAGTTGTTTCTCCACCAACAAGAACAACTTCGTTAAAAGTTACTTCTGCTCCAGCTTCAACGTCAAGTTTTTCAACGTAGATTGCTTGACCTACTTCAACTTTAACTTGTTTTCCACCAGTTTTGATGATTGCGTATGTGCTCATTATGCACCTCCTATAAAATTTTGTTTGAGGAAGACCTCTTGTGAAGACTCGCCTAGTACCGTGAGTACGAAACTGCTTAGGACGGTAGTCGTGCGGTTGCACAGGATGTGCATTTAGTCAACATTGCTATTTTATCACTCTGAGTCTTCTTTTTCAAGGATTTATCATCACTTTTTTAATAAAACTGTTTTCAGTCCAGTGAAACCTTCAAGAATCCTAGAAAAACAGCCTTCATCAGTCGCTCAAAGTCCTCTAGCGATGCTTTCTCATCCGTCACCATAACCTGATAGGATTCCTGACCCTCATGGTAAAAGTGATTGGTCAAGATGAAGCCATTACGTTCATAGAAAGCCAATCGTTTACGACGCTGATCAATATTTTCCGCCGACTCATCCATAGGCTCAATGGTCAAAATCACAGGACGCTCTCCTGCTTCTCCCTTTAGTTTTTGGAGAATAGCAGAGCCATAACCTTTTGATCTATTCTGACCATCTACGGCTAGAAATAGAATAAAGTAATTCTTAGCATCCGCTATAACATAAGCCAGACCAGCAAAGACTTCCTTGTCATAGAAGGCATAAAAATCTGACTGCTTGCGCCAGCTATTGACCAATAAAAGACTGTAAGGCAGTCGCTCGTTAGCTGGGAAAGCGTCAAAATAGAGTTTTTTGACCTGTCTTGAGACAGTCGTGAATGGTCGAACTTTTTTGAAACTTATTTCCATTGTAGGTTCACCAATTCATTCATTTCTGTGTAGGCAGTATCCACGCGCGACTTCATGTTATCATCCAAAAGGTCACGATACTGACCACCCTCGATAAAATCTTCAAGAATAATGGCACGGTAATCACGGTATTCGTAGCCGTAAGTGGCATCGTAAGTTCCCTTGCCCCAAGACCAGGTCATGGTAGGATGAGCCTGAACCGTCTTGATAATGGTTTGATTGCCAGTTTTCTCAAAGGTCACATCCATGAGAAGACCTCGCTCTGTCCAGATGTCATCGACAGTCTCCTCCCTTTGGTTAGAGATGAAATTCCCCATAGAATAGATGATAAATTTCTGCTGTCCATCTTTTTCAAGTGTTTCAGATGGCTCTGCCACATGAGGGTGCCCGCCAAAGATGACATCGGCACCCCAGTCAACCATCTTGTGGTAAAGGGTCACCTGTTCATCAGTAGGTGTTCTTTGGTATTCAACTCCCATCTGTGGCATGACGATGGTTACATCGGCTTCCTGCTCTGCTTTTTCCAAATCAGCCTGAATCTTAGCCTCGTCAAGGTCCGACATATGTGCCTCATACTCCTCCGTTGTGAGGCTTGCGTCATTACCATTGTAACCGTAGGCGTAGCCCAAGATTGCAATCTTGATGCCATTAACTTCCTTGATAAGGATATCTTCGCTCGCACGATCTTCCTTGTAGACACCGATGGTCGAGAGACCAAGACTTTCAAAGGTTTGTGCTGTATTGATAGCACCAGAAAGTCCAGAGTCAAGGATATGGTTATGCGCCAAATCAATCACGTCATAGCCTGTATCTTTAAGCGTTGTAGCAATCTCAGCAGGTGCATTGAAAAGCGGATAGCCTGCAAGTGGATAGTCGGGGCTAATGGTCCCCTCATAATCGCCAATGGCTAGGTCTGCCGATGAAATCCAGTCCTTGGCATACTGGAAATAATCATCAAATTGATAGCTGCCGTCAGCCTGCAAAGCACTGGTATAGAGAATATCGTGCAAAAGGATATCGCCATTTGCAACAACACGAGCTGTTTGACTACTTGTCGTTTCTTGATTGCTTGTTGAACTTTGCTGAGTTGATTGCCCAGTAAAATCGCTGTAAGCAGCCGCTAGAAAAGCTAGTCCAATCACACCTAAACAAGCTAAACTGGTCTTCTGATAAAGAAATCTCATCTTAGTCCTCCTAAACTTTTTTCTTACTTTTATTATAGCACAGCAAGTCATGATGCTAATCTGTAAAGGTGAATTAAAGAATCGCTAAAGTAAAAAAGAGAGTGGGACAAAAATCGGTAATTCCGAAGGAATTCGATTTTGTCGTCCCACCTCCGCACAGTTGAGTATGGCTGTAAGAGTTGATTTATCAACGAATTAGAGCCCACTCAACCACTGCGTCTTGCACATCAGACTACAAACACACTAAGAGGCTAGGGACTTTTTCCCAGCCTCCTTTTTACAACAAATCATCAATCAAGTCATCGACTTGGTCTTGCTTTTCTTCTACTGGTGTGATTTCAGTTACCATGATGCCTGCAACTGCTCTTTCAACCAAACCTTCGACATCCATGCGGCGTTCGTACTGCTCCGCATTTTTGATTTTTGGATTGGTTTTCGGACGGTCAGGTGCAAAGATCGTACAACAATCTTCAAATGGTTGGATAGAAATCTCAAAAGTATCGATTTCTTGGGCGATATCAATGATTTCAAGTTTGTCCATGGTAACAACTGGACGGATAACTGGTGTTGTTGTCACGGCATTGATTGCCTGCATGGATTCCAAGGTCTGACTAGCTACCTGACCGAGGCTTTCTCCGTTAATGATGACGAGACCATTACGAACCTCACGAATACGGTCTGTAATACGCATCATGAAGCGACGAGTCAAGGTCATCAAGTAAGCCTCTGGCGCTTTTTCCTTGATTTCCTCTTGAATCTCAGTAAATGGCACTTCGATAAACTGGATGTTCCCACCGAATTTTGTCAATTTACGTGTCAAGTCATGAGCTTTCTTAAGAGCACCTGGGCTTGTGTAAGGAGGGCTTGCAAAGTGGACCGCTTCGATATCAACACCACGTTTAAGGGCAAGGAAGCCCGCAACTGGTGAGTCGATACCTCCTGAAAGCATGAGCATCCCTTTCCCTGAGGTTCCAACTGGAAGTCCACCTGCGCCTTTAATCTCCTCGTAGGAAATGTAGGCAGCTTCATCACGAATCTCTACCTTGAGATTGATGTCTGGTTTCTTCATTTGAGCTTGAATATTTGGAAGCACTTCAAATACAGCTCCACCTAAGGTTTGATTAAGCTCACGTGAATCCAATTCAAATGAGTGGTCAGCACGCTTGCTTGAAACCTTGAAGGTCATACCTTCTTGGTAGATATCTGTCATGATGTCCTGCACAGCTTTTTTCAAAACCGTCACATCTTTTTCAAGACGATAGACTGGATTGAAGGCTTGAATCCCAAAAATTTGTTTGAGGGACTCTGCAACTGGAGCGTAGTCAGTCCCGTTTAGGAAAACGTGTCCACGGTCACGGTCAGCAGTCACTTTGACATCTGGATAGATAGACAAAACGTCCTGAATGTTATGCTTGAGCTTATTGATAAAGCGCATGCGGTTCTTACCTTTGGTTGATAGTTCGCCGTAGCGAACCATGATTTCTGAATAAGTTAGTGTCATTTATTTTTCGATTTTCTTTCTATAATTTCTTTTATTGCAATAACCATTTGGTCGACTTGTTCAAAACTACGGATACGTTCATCTTCTGGTCTATGGTTGGTCGTTTCAAATGATAAAACTGGTTTCTCTAAAGACAAAATCTGTTCAACAATATTATCTAATTCGATACCATGATTAATATCCAGGTAAATATCTGCCTTTTCTATTAATGATTTCAAACTATAATCCAAATGAACTTTGGGATAAAGTTGACAGTTTTGATAGCTGTGCAATTCCATGAGCCCCGCACCCATATCCGTATAAGCTGCAATATGAAAGTCCATTTTAGGAAGTGTTTTCAACAACTCTGCTATATGTTCCAGATGTTCTGATGCCGTAAGTATCAAAGCATGATATTTGGCTTGCGGACGGTTTTTGATAATCAGATTTTTCTTTCCATAAACAATTGTATTTGAAGGAATGTCCTTGGTAATAACAGAGCCAGCACCGATGATAACATTGTCACCAATCTTTACTCCTTTAGTGATGATTGAATTAGCTCCAATCCAACATCTTGCACCAATTGAAACTTTCTCTGATTGAGTAATGCGACGTGAAAAAGTGTAGTTATTAAAAAAATGGTCTTGATCATAGATTCTAACACCGTCACCTAGCATAGTATAAGGTCCAATGCTAATTTCTTTAGCACACCTTAAAGTACAGTGCTCATTTATAAAGACACCATCTGCTAGATTAAGCGAAGCATTTGGAAATACTTCAATACTAGAAAAGTTTCTCACTTCTACCCACTGGCCAATGTTAAGATTAGCATTCTGTGCAATAGTGATGCTATGAAATTGACCAACTTTTTTTTAACTCACCCATATTTATCTCACCTTTTTAGTTTTGTCGTAAACTTGTTTAAAAATGGTTAAAAATTGTTCGACTTGTCCCATATCGTTGTCGTCATCAAGGCTGATGCGAACAGCGGTCTGGGCAATCTTACTCGAAACTCCCATAGAAATCAGAGTTCCAGCTGGTTTGCCTGCCTTAGATGAGCAAGCTGATGTTGTCGAGATATAAATCTCATGCTCTTCAAAAGCATGGACGATAACTTCGCCTCGGACATTTTTGATACCGAAGGTTAGGATATTTGGCGCAAAGTCCTCCCCTTTTTCTGAGAAAATAGTGATATCTTGATGACTGGCTAGTTCATCGTGGATAATAGCCTTCATTTTGGCGATTTTGACCAAGGACTGCTCCTCTTTATCTAGAGTCAAGCGCAGTGCCTTTGCCATAGCAGCGATAGCTGCCACATTTTCAGTCGTTGAGCGAAGGTCGCTCTCCTGTCCTCCTCCTGTCAATAGCGGAGCGATTTTCTTACCAGCTTTTTTATAGAGGAAACCGACACCGCGGACAGCATGGAATTTGTGACCTGAAAATGAAGCTAGGTCTACTCGGTCAGTCAGATAGAGGCTGGTCGGAATTTTTCCGATAGCCTGCACTGCGTCCACGTGAAAGGTAATGGTTGGTTTATCGGCTAGGAGTTGTGAAATCTCCTGAATAGGCTGAACAGAGCCAATTTCATTATTGACTGCCATAATAGAAACCAAAATGGTATCTGGTCTTAAAAGCGCAGCCAGTGCTTCAAGATCCACAAAGCCACGCGCATCAACTGGTGCGTAAGAAATGTCGAAACCTTGACTGCTCAGCCATTTTGCTGACTCTTTAACGGCAGGATGCTCGATGTCAGAAACGATGATATGCTTGCCGTAGCGAGCTTTCTCAAAAGCGACCCCCTTGATGGCCCAGTTATCGCTCTCAGTCCCACCAGATGTGAAAAAGATTTCCTTGCTATCCTTGCCTAGAAGCCCAGCAATCTGCTTGCGTGATGCCTCTAAGATACGAGTCGATTGACTACCGAGGTTGTGAAGACTAGATGGATTGCCCCAGATTTTGCTTGCGACTTCCTGATAGGTACGAAGGGCCTCAGGATAGGGGATGGTCGTCGCTGAGTTGTCGAAATAAATCATTTGTTACAGTTTATCTTTCTAAATCTCTAGATTTTCCTAAGGGACATTATAGCATAAATGAGGCGACTTTCCCACTCTGACAATGTTTCTTGAAAATGCTGCGCTGCTCAATCTTTTTTCCTCCTATAAAACCTATACTGATAAGGTTTGAGGGCTGTGCCATTGTCACAAGTCATACTTTCTTTAGCAATTTTTAAGAGAAAATTATATAATGGGTTTTAGAAAAGAAATCCATGGGCAGGTCTAACCTGATCTATGTTAAAAAGGAGTTTTTTCAATGTCAAACTATTCCCGCAGTCACAAGCCAGATCAACAAGAAGAGTCAAATAAAAAAGTGACGACTCATGTGAAAACTGGTTTCTCTGCACTTCAGAAAACAGTTGCTACCATTGCTTCTATCTTTTCCATTATCGTCGCTTCTATCACTATCACAAATTATATGAACTCAGATAAAACAAGTGACAGTAGCAATAAGTCAACATCTACAACCATTGTCTACAAAGACAGTAGTGGCAGTCAGACAGATAGTTCTTCATCTGACACTTATCAGTCATCAAGTAGTGATAGTTATGACAGCTACTCTAGCAGTTCTGATACTGATAGCTATCAGTCAAGTGCTTCTTCAGATAGTCAGTATTCATCAGATCAATCTTCTGATAGCAATACTGACTCTGGATCAAATACCGACACAGCTGCAAGTAGCGACAGCAATGCATCGCAATAAGTGTAGAAAGACTGGGCTTAAAGAGCTCGGTCTTTTTTATATCTGCAAGGCATTTATGGTAAACTAGACTTATGAACTATCAAGAAACACTGAACTACATCCATTCTTTCAAAGCCAAGGGACGCCCGACCAACCTTGAGCGTATGCGATGGGTTTTAGATAAAATTGGAAATCCTCAAAATACTTTCCCTGCTGTCCACATTGTCGGAACCAATGGAAAGGGCTCTACCACTGCCTATCTCAGAGAGATTTTCAAGCAGGCTGGCTATAAAACTGGGAGTTTCACATCACCCTTTATCCGTCGCTTCAACGAGCGCATTGCTATCAATTCTGAAGAAATTTCTGATCAGAAACTGATTGAGCTGGTTGACAGCCTCAGACCTATTATTGATACAGTTGATCAGGAGACTGATTTCGGACCTGTGACCGAGTTTGAATTGGTGACCCTACTCATGTTCCAGCACTTTGCCAATGAAAAGGTTGATATTGCCATGATTGAGGCTGGTATCGGCGGCAAAACAGATGCTACCAATGTCTTTACCGCCAAGGCTATGGTCTGCACTTCTATCGGATTTGACCATACGGATAAGCTGGGGACGAGTCTAGCTGATATCGCTGGACACAAGCTGGGAGCACTTGATAAGCAGGTTCCCATAATCTTCCCTCAGCTAACTCCTGAGCTGCGCCAGCTATTTACCAAAACTGCCCAAGAGCAGGAGTCTGAGACCTATGCTTTAGGTACAGATTTTTCCGTTTTGGAAAATGGCAGAGCTTTTGAATTTGGCTATCGTGATCAGAAAATCTCTGATATTAGACTCAAGATGCTAGGACAACATCAAGTTGCTAATGCTGCGCTGGCAAGCATGACTAGTCTTGTGCTGACTAAGGATTTTCCTCAAATTAGCTTAGCAAACATCAAGGTGGGACTGGAAACGACCAGCTGGCCTGGACGAAGTGAATGGCTGGCAGATAATCTGATTCTGGATGGCGCCCATAATCCGCAAGGTTTGGAAAGCCTCAAAGCAATGTTAGACCAGTATTTTCCTGATAGGACCGTCCATATCCTCTTTGCAGGACTCAAAAGAAAGCCAGTCGGCGACATGCTTGCAATCCTCAAGGACTATGATATCACCGTCACCAGCTTTGACTTCTTTGAAGCCATGCCCTTGGAAGACTACGATGACCATTTTGCTAAAATCACAGACTTCCGCCATTGGATACAAAAGAGTCAAGGTTCCGAAGACCTCTACGTCATCACAGGCTCACTCTACTTCATTTCCCAAGTCAGGGAATACCTACTGGAAAATCAAAACTGAGATTGAATCGTCAATCTCAGTTTTTCATTATGTAGTTCTTACAAAATACTCTATTGTTTCAACTAGAGCATCGACTTCTTCTAAATATATCTGGTGACTGGCGTTTTCAAAAGTAGTTAAATAAAAATTATCATCTTTAAACTGCTCGAGACGCAACAGTTTATCACGATAGTATTCCTCAGGCTGTCCTGATAGACAAAGCAAGATAGGTTGATTGAGGTGAATCTGACTATTTTTAGTATAAAAATATCTTCTTAATCTTAGTAAGTTATTTAGATAGTCTTCTGTAATTTTCAATTTGTAAACTTTTTTATTCTCATCCCAAAAGTATGATTCTCTCACAGCCTTTTCAATAATATCAGCAGATTTTGGAGAGCTAGTTATCTCTTCTGATATCAACTCATTCAAACTTTGGAATTGATTATGTTGAAGGTAACTTATATTTTCATTAATTTCATCATCCAAAGACATTTGATCAATAGCGTGAACATTAAGCCCACCATCTAACAAAATCAACTGTGAGACTCTATTCGTCAAATAAGCCAAGGCATTCGCCAAGTCAGCACCTATTGAAAATCCCATAAGAATAATTTTTTCTTCAGAAATATTCTCCTCAAACCAACTGATAAAATAATTCTCATCGCTAATATCATTAGTATCATATTCTAAATAAATAAGATCAAAACCAGCCTTTGACAAAACATCCTTAAACTTCTGACAATAATAACGATTGCTACCCAAGCCATCCAAAAAATAGATTTTTTTCATAGCGAACTTCCTCCAAACTGATTATAATAAAAAACCAGCTTTCAAGCCAGTTTTAAATTATTTAAAGAACTTATCGCATTGTAACAAACTCTTCTGCTCCTGTTGGGTGAATGGCTCCCTTAGTCAATAACTAAGGGAGGTTATGGCTTCAGCCATAAGTCACTTTCAATTGAAGGCATTCAGACAACAGTAGAAATTATTTTTATTCTGTTCTGATTTGCAAGACGCAGGGGTTGAGTGGGCTCTAATTCGTTGATAAATCAACTCTTACAGCCCTAATTTGATATCAAACTTCGCTTGATTTTATCTGCAACCTCAAAAGGTTTCCCAAACCTTTTGAGCTATGCGGAGGTGGGAGTGAAACAGTCTGGGGATAGACTGTTTCAGGTCAGCAACTGAAAGTCAAAACTTGCTGACAAAATCGAATTCCTTCATTAGATGCTAAAACTATCTCCCAGATAGTTTTACTATCCCACTCTCTTATCGCATTGTAACGAATTCTTCTGCTCCTGTTGGGTGAATGGCAACTGTATTGTCAAAGTCTTCTTTGGTTGCTCCCATCTTGATGGCAACTGCGAAGCCTTGAATCATCTCATCAACACCGTAGCCGATACCGTGAAGTCCGATAACTTTTTCTTCCTTACCAAGTGTAACAAGTTTCATCTTACTTGGTTGACGGTGGTTTCCTAAAGCTGTGTACATAGGTGTGAAGCTTGAACGATATACTTTGATTTGATCTTCGCCAAATTCAGCGATAGCTGCTTCCTCTGAATAACCGATTGAACCGATGGCTGGGTGGCTAAAGATAACAGTCGCCACATCCTTGTAGTCCATTTTGGCATTTGGTTTATTGTTGAAAAGGCGTTCAGATAGCTGACGACCTGTCTTAACGGCAACTGGTGTCAATTCGATTTTACCATTAACATCACCGATGGCATAAAGACCTTCAACGTTTGTATTTTCAAAGTCATCTGTCGCAATAAAGCCACGTTCATTCAATTCAACGCCAGTATTTTCAAGACCATAACCAGTAATGTTTGGACGACGACCGATTGCCCAGATAAGAGTATCAACGATGTGGCGTTGACCATTTTCAAGAACAAGTGTCAAGCTGCCATCTTCATTTTTCAAGACTTCTTTTGGAACTGAATAGGTGTGAAGTTGTGGACCATTGACCTGCATTTCATCCACAAGAGTGGTAATGATTTCTTTGTCAAAATTGCGGAGCGGACGATCTTGACGAACGAAGAGATGTGTCTCTGAACCAAGAGCATTGAGTACACCTGCAACCTCAACAGCAATATAGCCACCACCAACTACGGCAGTACGTTTTGGAAGTTGATCCAATTCGAAGAAACCGTCTGAAGTGATTCCGTACTCAGCACCACGAATTTCAGGATAAAGAGCATGACCACCAGTCGCAATCAGAATATGCGGCGCAGTATAACGCTCACCTGCCACTTCCACAGTGTGGGCATCGATAAATGTTGCATACTCATAGACACGCTCAACGCCATTGCTATCGAAACCACGCTCGTAAGATCCGTGAATACGTTCGATGTAGGCTTGACGATTGGCTTTCAAAGTCTCAAAATTGAAGGCTTTTTGCTCTACGTCAAAACCGTATTCAGCTGCATAGTGGTTGATTGTCTCAGCAACCTGAGCTCCGTACCACATAACTTTTTTAGGGACACAGCCAACATTGACACAGGTACCACCAACTGCTTTTCCTTCAAACAGGATAACTTTTGCACCATGCATTGCTGCGCGGTTAGCACTTGCGATTCCTCCTGAACCACCACCGATAACGATATAGTCGTATTCTTTAACCATGTGAACTCCTATCTTTATTTTTAAATTCTTACCCTACTCTATCATATTTGCCAAGCTGTCTCAACTTTTGGCTACGATAGATCTGTACCAATCGGTACAACTTCATAGTCATACTTTAACACAAAACAAAAGAGCAGACAAGAAATCTGCTCTGCTATTTTCCAAGAGACTAGTTGGGGTAGATATAGACTACCTCGCCACCCCACATGCTTTCCAGAGGATCAAACCAAGAACGGAAGTTACTGATATACTGATTTCCCTTGTAATTCGCCTCTTTGATCTGAATGCGATGACTATTATCTACGGCAACAACATAGCCAACATGTCCATATCCGCCACCATCTCTTGGCCATACGGCAATGGAACCGACCTGTGGCTGATTTCCAATTCTAAACCCAAGCCGACTGGCATTCGCTGCCCAGTGCTTAGCATTTCCTAGACTATTTGGAATCCAAGGAGCTAGTGCCTTGACTCCCCAAGTACACTGACCAACTGGATAGCTATTAGTTTCTGAGATGTAGCTAGTAATGACTGGACTAGCTGCCACTTGGCTACTTGCAGTCAATTCTTGACTATCCAAAACATAACCTGAGACACTGCCATCCTTAAAGGTGACATAGACATGAACTTGGTAGAGACCACTTTTATTCCCATGATCTTTGACATTGACCTTGGCAGTGAATTGTCCCTCAGTCGCTTGATTAATTTGGTACCATTTCAGATTGCTGTTATCAGCTTCCGACCAAACGGCTAGGCTGACGGACTGAATCATTTTTGATGCGTCGGTCTCTGAAACGCTGACACGAAAGCCCTCAGACGATTTATCTGTAATCCGTCTTTCTGGCTCATCGAAGTGGGAAATGGTATCAACTGTCAGCAATCCTGCACCATAACCTTCTAAACCTTGAGCAAGGCTGCTCTCACCATAGATATGAGCTTGATAGCTTCCTAAGGTAAATGCATGCGCCTTGAGATTAAGACTGACCTTGTAAGTATTTGGAGCTACCTTCTGTGCCTGATACCACTGGATATCATCCTGATCATTAGTGTCACTCCAGATTGGAATTTTCAAAGAACTTATATGACTTGGAACATTATCGATATAGACATCATAGCGAGTATCAGACAATTTTTCAAATCGTGGTGTCAACTGTGGTCGTGCGACTTCAAAGCTTTGATTTCCAATCGGAATCATCTTGCCATCCTGACTGAGATAAGAGTGAGCTTGATAGACTCCATAACCTTTATGGTTAGTCACATCAAACTGGGCTCGTCCTGTGTCATTAAGTTCATACCATCTCAGGTCATCCTGTCCATCTTGATCCGACCAGACTGCTGTTACTATTTTGCTACCAGTTGCTGCTAGTCGTTCTGACTGTAAGCTGACCGTATTCAAATCTAGATTGATTTGAGGCGCAGTCGGTAAAATACGATAACTTCCTAAATCGCTACCGCTACGACTCCCATCTTTATAGCTAGTATAGGCATGAATTCTATAAGTCCCAGCCCTGTTGCCATGATTAGCAAGCGAAAAGTGAATTGAAGCTTGATCTGTGTCTGTACTTGCCGAATACCAGCGAATATCGTCTTGACCTCCCTCCTCAGACCAAATTGCCACATCAATCTGCTGAATGTCCTTACCAACCTTTTGTGTTAGGACATCAAATTCAGATGCTTGTTCTGAATAATTCAAGACCTGTGACTGAGCATCCAAACTGTCAGCACTTGCTGATCCTGCTGCAAAGGTACTAAGAATTGCGGTTGCATAGAGAGCTGTCTTAATAAATTTCAATAAAATTCTCCTCTTATCAAAATAGATTTTTGATAACCCCTTCTTCCTGAAAGGGCTTCCTAATCATACTATTCGTAAAAAGAGAAAACAAAAAGACCAGTATTTAACTCATACTCTCGTCAAATCAAATACTAGCCAGTGATATTAAGATAAACGTCTTGTTATCAGCTTGTCAAATCCCGCTGCGCTTAATAGCAAGAACTGAGGTAGAAATTGAATCATGTAACGTGTCTTGCTCCCCTCAAAGACCATAAGGAAGAGAAAACCTCCTAGTAGAGCTAACAAGAGAAAATGCTCTTTTATACCGAGCGACCTTGGCCATAAAAAGACAAGTAGCAGTCCCAAAATCAGCACCAGCCAAACCAGCTGCAAATAGCTTCTAGCAAAGACAAAATGTTCTTGGTCAGTATAGATTAAATGACTGCTAATCCATTTTGCCCATGACTGATCCTTGAATTTTTCATAAAGAGGATTTTGGAAGGAGGCACCTTCTAAGCTGGCATCCTTATAAGTCCAACCTAGAGTTCCGTCACGCAGGGTCAAACTCGATTTGAGGAGTAAATGACCTACAAATGTCGACAAGCTATAATCCTCTAAACGGCGCTTGATATCTTTGAGGACAACCTCATTTGAATAGCGACCATCGTAACTACCGTCTGTCACTTCATCAGTAAAAAGCGCCAGCCCAGATTGGAAATCCGCCTGATCAGTTCCCAAATAGGTCAGTCCTAGATCAATAAAGGCTAGGCTGGTTTTACTCTGACCATAGGTAATCTCAACCTGATCTTGATTTTTTTGTATAACTGTCAATGTCACAAAAAGTAAGGCAAATCCTAGAAGAAAACCAAGACTAGCCTGCAAGAGTAGCTTGGCTTTTCCATAAAGAAAAAGCATCATGAAAAAGGCAATCATCAAAACCAAAAGTGGTGGACGAATGGCATAGGCTAAACCTGATAAGCTGCCAAGAAAGACTCCTCTCATCAGAACTCCACTCCAAGCCAGACTTTTTTGATCCATTAAGCTAAAGACAAGATAAAGCTGCCAAACGACTATAGGCATGGCCATAACATCTGTATACATGGCTAGAAATTGCGGCGTAGCTGCTAAAATCAGAAGATAGGCATAAAAACTGATTACTGCGGTTTTCTTGTTGAAAAATCGCAGAGCTAAACCGTATAAACCAATGGCTGCGCTATCCACAAAAAGCATATTCAAGCCCTGCAAGACCCAAATCGCATTACTTCCAAAGATATTATAGAAAAAGCGCTCATACAAAAAGAGAGTCAGATTGTTGGTATTCTCAGTCAGATAGCTTGAGATAATAGCAGAATCAACTAATTTACTAGCACCATTATAAACCATGGCAGCATCAGAACGAATCATAAGATTAGTCGACAGCAACATAGCAATCTGCAAGCTGACTAGAAGAATCAGACTAATAGGCATCGCCTTTTGCAGGACAAGTCCAGCCCATCTCAACCCTTTTTTACTAACGAATAGCAAAGCCAGTATTAGGATACCACTTAAGACTATGGCTAGGTCTAAGCCAGCTAAGAGCCCTGTTGCTGCATAAAACCAATAAAGTGATAAGAGGCACATCACGCTCACCAGTAAAACTAATGCATACTGACTCCATTTGGATAATTCATTTTTTCTTTTCATAGTTTTCATTGTAACATAAAAAGGAGCAGGTAAAGAACTCTTTTTTTGCATTAGAGAACTTTCACTACTCCTATTTAGTCTTTATATTTCTTCTGATTTTAGAAATGGCTTGCGCAGCTCATTGTAAATATCAAGTGATGCCATAATCAATACAAAGAACAGTGTAAAAATTAATGGCGTGTAGGTTCTTTCTTCCGAAACATAAATTGTCGGTGAGAATGAAATCAACATTCTTGAGGCATAACCTGCAGCAACCATTGAGAATGCTAGGTAGGCATGCGATTTATCAAAGACTCGGAAGATAACAATTACTAGTAGCAAAATCAGTACAAGGAAGAATAAGGTCGGTGTTAACCAATCCTGCTTAGCAAGATTATAAACAAGTCCCTTATAGATATCCTTAACAGTGATTGCCTTGATAATTGATTTCAACCAGTCGATCATTTCCAATTTTGTCAGAATGAGTAAGGCTGAAACGGCAAGGCTGATCAGCCCTGAAATCCAATCACGTTTAAGAAAGGCTAACAAGACCAAAGCCGCTAGTAAGAGAAAGACAACTGAGAAGGTTAAATTGAGGAAAACCATTCGGTTAGTCTCCACAAATCCTTGATAAATCTTATCAAGGACTGTCAATTTTGAAAACTGACTGTACCAGCTTGTAATCTCTGATTTTGAACGAATGTCACTACCAGGAGATACAAGGGCTGATAAGATTCCCAAGATACCAAATCCAAAAGCTGACAGTCGATAGACATTGAGCATTTTGACTTTTCCTTTTGCCATAAGAAGTTCTCTACCTAAAAGGAAAAGACAGAGGATAAAGGTAATAATGGCAAATTGTTCCTGCATGCAGGTAAAAATCCAGAAAGGAATTGAAGCGTAAAACCATTTAGGACCTCTCTTCTCCGTCATGTACCAAGCAATCATGAAGGTAAATGTTGGGAAAAGGTAGTTGGTTACCGTAGCAATCAAGCCAGCACTTGTATAAGTATCTGGGAAGAATGTTGCTAAAAAGAGAATTGGTAGAGTCAATTCCAGGATAAGATTTCCTTTGAAGAAGTAATTTTTAAAGAGCTTGAGAAAGACAAAGCTACCTATAAATAAGACAACTTGAAAGAGAATGGTATGAACTGAGAAGTACATGGTCGCAGACTCAATCAAGAGACGGCTACTCCATGTCATATAACGTTCAATAGCAAAACCCAAATAATTGTAATTTAGATGTTGAGCTCGTTCAGCAAACCAAATCTGGTCACCATTTCTTTTAATAAAGGTCGTTGCTTCAATCAAGAAAATCAAACTAGCTGCCAAATAATAGGCATTTAAAATAATTCGTTTTAATGACATCTCCTACCTCACAACTTCCAATTTTGCTGCAAAATACTTGGTCAATTGATTCTCAATAATTTCTTGCTGACTAGCAGTCAGGGCTGAAATGCTTGCGCCATCAGTTGATAGAAGATTTGAGTTATCATGGAAGACTGTATCGTAATTATTATTATTCTCTTTTGGCATAAAGAGACTGACTCCAAGGAAGTAGTTTTCTTCTGAAATATCCAAGTAGTCCAGCACTGTCGGCACCATGTCTAGTGAGTTACGGCCCTGAACATCGATTTCCTGAGGAGTGATTCCTTTATAGTAGATAAAGAATGGCACCTGATCCACATCTCCATTTTCACGGGTATAACTTGGAAAGGCTTCTGAATAATCATTATCCGTATAGGTTGAGTGGTCAGTTGTAAAGACAATAACAGTATTATCAGATAGAGAGCTGTTATTGAATTTCTTCATAAATTCGTTGAACTGATAGTCAAAATTGTAGAACTTATTGAGAAAGGCACTCTTTCCATCGCCATACTTCTCATCTGTCGAATCAAGCGACATGTGGGTACCAAAAGTGTACATGGTTGTGAAGAAAGGCTGACCTGTACTTTCCTGCTGACTAGCAACCTCAAAGAGTTTGTCAAAGGCCTCTTTATCCGAAAGCGTATTTTCAGAACCAGATGTTTTAGAAGTATCAGAAATCACTTCATTGTAACCCAGATTTTCTAGATAAGAAGTGAACTGGGTGTTTTCAGGCTCTGTATTGACAAAGGATGTTTGGTAACCTTGAGAGGCAAGAATGCTCTGCATTGAAACCAAATTGTTCTTGTCATAGTTGTCCAACTGGTATCCAGAAAAGAGTTGACCGATCAAGCCACGGTAGGTAGCAAAGGTATGATTGTAATAATTTTTAAAGCTCAGCGATTGCTCCTGAAATTTGGCAACGTTGGGCATAATATTCTGCTCGTCATCAATGACATTCTGTGATAGCCCTTCGACAAAAATCACAATCACATTTGGATTTTGAGTTAGGTTAGCAGGTTTATCAATGGCACTCTGGATTCCAGCCTGGTAAAAAGTTTCTGCAACATTGTCCTGATCAGCAATCTTTTGTAACATTTGTCGATTTTCAGCGTATTGTTGAAAAATATCGAAAACGCCAAAGGCTGCAGAGTAGCCATTCCCGGCAAAGAGAGTGAAAATCAAATCCAAAATGACTACAACAGAAAGCATTTTAGCATGTTCAAAAGGATACTCCAATTCCATGATTGGAAGGAAGGTCATAACCAGCATGACTAAAATCCCAATAATATAGAGAGGCAACTTGCCACTCAGAGCACCTAGTGAATCAACATTGGTCAACATGACCAAAGTCACAAAGGAACCACCATAATAAAGAACAAAGAATTGAATATTAAATACTAGCAAGGCTAGACAGTTGAAGGCGTAAGCCCACTTTTCGTGCCTAGTGTAGATAATATTGGTTATGATAAGAATACTTGCAAGTTCAAAGATTCCTACTAAAAAGTAGGCAAACTGCCCCATTGAGATGGCTGCCATGATGACAAGAATAAATGGAAAGATAAACTTAAGTGCCATCATGATTTCAGATGAATAATCTTTAGTGTAATCTTTGACCAAATCCCAATAATAGGCCCACTTGCTATGTTTTAATCGACGTTTCATGACTTAACTTTTTCCAAAGAACGCTTAACAATATATTTGACAGCTCGTGCAGGGCCAATCACGATATATTTAAGCGCACCTTTTATTCCTCCTAAATGATTGAAATCAACAAAGGTGTGCGGAGCTGTATCACCACGTTCATTGAGCAATTTGTTATCGATAAATGGTGTCAGGGCAACTGGATTTTGTGAAATACGAAAATCATAGTGACCATTCCAAGCGATATAAATCAATAATCGCTCGATAGCATGCAGAACAGAATTTTGTGGTAATGGCTCAGCTGGCACTTCTTCTTCTGAGAGGTTGAGGTCAAAGAGAGGTTTTAGAGCATCATACTTGAACCAGACATAGGTTCCGTATGACATGACAAAGGTATGAAGACTGTTAAAGTCGATTGACTTGGTCATTCCCATTTTTTGCCAAAGGTCATTCATGGCTGGCGCGATTTGATTTTCGTTCCAGGCATCAACGATTTTATTAAATCTAAAGAAGGTTGGGATATCAGCGATGACAAGACCTAGATCAGACTGGTCTTCCATAGACGCGAGAATAGCATCCGCCGGCTTAACCAACATATCAATCAACTCTTTACGCCATGATTCACCAGCCCAGAAATCTGCTTCTTTTGATTTTTTAGTGTGGAAGTGACCAACATAATCATAAGCTTCTAGATATTCTTTGAGTTTAAGCATTGGAAGGACGTCACGTCCAACATTACCTGTCACAAAGACACGCGCAGACTGATTGTTCTCAATCAAAATTGCTTCAATATCCGCTTCTTTCTCACTATTATCTGTTGTAATAAAAAGATCATAGTCAAAGTGAAAGGCTTTAAAGGCATCTAGAAATTCTTGCAATAAGTCAACGTAGAAAACGTGAAGATGCACTGCAATTTTTCCAGAAACAGTTACCAAAGCTTTAGATTTATCCAAATACTTGCGAGCCAAGAGATACTTAAAGTCAGGATAGTTGATGTCTGACATGTGGCTCACAATCAAGTCAACTGGGTAAGATGAAATCTCAGTAATATGATTGAGGATGTAAGGCGTAATGTGCTGGTTGGCATCAATAGTCTTTACCTTGATAAATGGAACTCGGTGCTCCAAAATCGCTGTCGGATGGTAGTAAGAAAAGTCGGCATGAAGCAGATGACTGGCATCTTCTTTGGTTGTGTCAAAGACCGCCTTATAGTGATATCCAGCATCCAAAAGGGTTGTTGTTACCTGTGTTTCATAATGGTCAATAACATCTTGAACATTATCAAAATCAACAACATTTTGCCAAAAATTGCTGAAGGCCGAACTCTTGATAGCAGGAGACTTGAAAACCATGTAATAAGACTGCAAGTGTTCACGGAAACCTTGTGTGTGACGTGATTTAGCTGTCTCACGGTTATTTGTCATCCCCCAGAAGTCTGTTGACTCATCAGCCTCATACTTATGATAAAGCGGTGCCATGTCCCAAAGTGGACCAAAACAAGTATCATTCATGACAGTCACAGAATCGTAAGTTTTAATCTGATCAAAACCGACATGATTCATTCCATCTCGCCAAGCAGCAAAGTCAAACCCTTTATTTTCACGTTGAATAAAATCATCAATCAAGCCTTTGTCAAAAAGGAGATTTTGATCATCTTGTGATAATTGGCTGTTTGAAATAAAGACTAGCTTGGTAAAAAGCGGACGCATTTCTTCTAGTTGGTAGAGGACATGCTGACTGAGTCGATTATATTTGTTAAAGTGTACGTACAAAAGCAAACGCTTCATCATTTTCTCCTAAAGAAATTAATCAATTTGGTTGGAATTGTCCAGCGACGAGAATGGGTTACGGAATTATAGACACGAGTGACCTCTTCGAGATCAATTCGTTGTCTTTCCACTTTTTCTGTCAGATTGTCATACTGGGCTTTGTATTGATGGAGTGCTTGGTGCAACCTTTCTTTTTCATGTTTCACATCAAGCAATTCTTGTGCCAAAATTTTGGCAACATAGTTATCTGAATAGATATCATTGATTTCAAACAAACTGTAACGCAAGGCCATCTCACGTCCATATAAGTCTGTTTGAATGTCAAAAATCATCTGAGGATCTGGGTTTGGAAAAACATAACTGTTTCCCAGCACTATAGCATTGGTAAATTTAGGGAGTACTTCTGTCTGATAAGTAAGTGATACCAAACGAACTTCCTTGTAAAAGCTTGGACTTTCTGATAAATCCACTCGAATACAGCGACAATTCTCAGGCAAAATGAACTTGATGTCATCTTCATTAGCAAGAGGGTACTGCAGAATGTCTTCCTGACGAAAGCCCTGACCACAATCCAGATAGATGGTTACCTTCTCCATTCCAAGTTTAGCTAGACCTGCCTGATGTCTTGTCAATTCAAGCTCATAACTATTATTTCGCTCTAGCAAGATTCTCAGCATCTCACGATAATTGCTATCAGGATACTTATCAAGATAGGCTTCTTGAGTAGAGAGCAGTTTGTTAAAACGCTCTTCTATCTTTTCAAAATCTTTTGGTCTAGAATCAGAACCTTGGTTGATACGGTAGGCAACCGTTGAAATTGGAAGGTAGGTTAGTTTGGTTTTTTGGAACAAATCCAATTGCATATCAAAGGTATCATCAGCCGTATTTAAATCGATTTGATGATTGATTTCTTGCATCAGTTTTGTCTCAATCAACCAAGTAGAGGGTGCTAAAAAACCTCTTGTTGCAAGCATGGTTTCAAAGTCATGCACATAAGGCATTTGGTGACTTTCAAAAATAGAAGTTCCTATAATCTGTCCACTTTCATCGACAAAGTCAATATCGGTTGTTACCCATTTTGAATCCATTTGCTTGCGCAATGCATCCAGCTGCAACTGCAATTTTTGTGGATTTGTCCAGGCATCGTCACCATCACAACGTGCCAGATAGGGAGCTTCCACCAAATCACAAATTTTCAACCAAGTACGAGCAATTCCCATATTTTCTTCGTTCTTAAAAAGACGAATCTTATCTGGAAAACCTTCCGCATACTCCTCCAAAATCTGAGCTGACTGATCTGTTGAACAATCGTCAATCAAAAGGATATCATAGTGAAAATCTGTTTCTTGCTTTAAGAAACTGTCAATCGTTTCACGCAACCAGGGCGCTTTGTTGTAGACGGTACAAACAATGGAAACAAGAGGTTTGGACATAGCTGCCTCCTTTTATTCTTCTGTGATGACCCAGCTTCCGTTTCTACGAATTAGACCAGCTGCAGAATCCACTGCTGAGAAGTCATCTCGAGCGATATCAGAACGTGTAACCATGATAATTGGTGCATTTTCTGAGTTTGCAAAAGCCAACATCTCACGTGATTTTCCTAGGATCGTCACTTGTAATTTCAACTTGATATTGTTAACACTTTCCAGACTGCATGAGTATTTCAATACTTTGTGACCTTTAGTCTTAGTTGGGTAGTCATAGGCATTGTCATTGTAGATCCAGATATTACGGTCAATATCTGTCATAGAAAAGACTGGATGTGCTTCAATATCTTCAAGCACATCATAAGAGATTTCAAACTCTACTAAATCATCTTGTGTTACCTGAGTTGGTGACAAGAGTTTAACTTGAAGGTTATCAACCAAGACTGTTGGTTCTTCGACAACTTCTTCTACATCAGAGTCTGATTTTTCTTCCTTAACTGTTTCTTTTGGTTTTACCTGAACAGTTGTATTATCCAAACTGTATTGGTTGGCAACATCTTCAGGATCTCCATAAGCCTTAACGAGACCATTTTCAATCAAAACGGCACGGTTACAGTATTTCTTAACTGCTCCCATATCGTGGGTAACGAGGATCGTTGTTTTTCCAGATTCCTTGCGTTCCATGAAGTAATCATTACACTTACGTTGGAAGGCTTCATCACCAACGGCCAAGACTTCGTCCAAAATCAAAACGTCACCTTGTGCCTTGATGGCAACTGAGAAGGCAAGACGAACTTGCATCCCACTAGAATAGTTCTTGAGTTTTTGGTTCATGAAGTCTTCTAGCTCTGCAAATTCTACAATGTCATCGTACATGGCATCGATTTCTTCAGTTGTGAAACCAAGCATAGCACCATTCATGTAGACATTCTCACGACCAGTCAGCTCAGGGTTAAAACCAACTCCGAGCTCGATGAAGGAAACCAATTTCCCATCGATAGTCACTGATCCTTTTTCAGGAACATAGATCTGAGAAATAATTTTAAGAAGTGTTGACTTCCCTGAACCATTACGTCCAACGATACCGAAAAAGTCACCCTTGTTAACTTCGAAGGAAATATCTTTAAGAACGTGCTGTTCTTTATAACCTTTGATTCCTTTAAAACGATTGACCATAGCTGTGCGCAAGCTGTGTGTCGCTTCTGTCGGAAGTCGGAAAAACTTGCTGACATGGTCAACTTTTACTGCAATATTATTTTCTGTCATTAGATAATCTCCGCGAATCTCTTAGCACTGCGATTGAAAATAGCAAGACCAATAGCAAAAATGACAAATGGCAAGATGTATGGAATAGCGATATACCAAATATGATTTGACATTTTCCAAATTGGTGTATTAGCTGGGTCAATCAAAATATAACGTAGGTCTTGGATGATTTGAGCCAAGGGATTAAGCATTATCACTTTGGCTGCAAGAAGACTTTGATTAGATACGAAACTGATTGGGTAGATAATCGGAGTGGCATACATACCAGCCTGCATGAAGACTTCCCAAATCTGATTCATATCACGGAATTTAACGAAGAGTGTCGCAAGGATAAGCGCAATTCCGAATGCCAAGACAAAGAGTTCTAAAAAGAGCGGAATGGCAAAGATTGCACGCCATGATGTCACAGCACCATTGATGACTGAGAACAAGAGCACAACAATCAGGTTGATACCAAAGTTGATCATTGCTCCGCAGATTGCTGATAAAACGATGATATGCTTTGAAAAGCTCAGTTTTCGCAAGAGGTCACCACGGGTAACAATAGAAACCATCCCCATTGATGTTGCTTCTGAGAAGAATGACCAAACGACGTTGGCAAGCAAAAGGGCAACGGCAAAGTGAGGAACATCCCCACCCAAACGCAAGAAGCGAATGAAAACCAGATACATGATGGCAAACATCATCATTGGTTTGAGGATTGACCAAAGATAGCCAATCACGCTACCTTGGTAACGCAGTTTAAAATCGGTTTTAATCAATTCTTTTAACAAAATACGATTCTTTTTGCTAAATAAATCCATCTTATTTTCTCCTATAACCAAATTTGGTAATAATTAGGGTCTTGAAAACCAGCGTATGGAAGGCACGGTTTTTTCGGAGACCATATTTGTTTAAAATTGCTAGACGCTTGTTTAGAGGCTGATCCATGATGCTTACAAATGCCTCAACCAACTGACGATTCTCCTCAGTCAGATCGAGATCCAACAGAAAAGTTGCCTGCTTTTGACTGGCACCGATCAGCCACCAGTACTTGGCAACAAGTTTGTGAGGAATCAGCCAGTTTTTCATGCGTTTTGACCAGGTTCTAGCTCCCAGCACATTTGACTCATGCTGACGATAGAGCTCAGTCGGCTGGTCAATGTAGACCAATTTCCCCATAGCTGAAGCAATCAAGGCTAGGTACCAGTCGTGCATGAGGAGGTCTTCATAAGAAGTCCATAGTTCTGCCAAGGCATGATTGATGAGAGCTGTACCACCAGTCACCGTATTTTCTGTGATTTCCTCGGCCAAGCGTGTATTGGCATGATGAGACTGGCTTCTTACCATGCTGTCATTCATGACTTCCAAATCTTGATTAACCACCTTTAAATCTGTATAGACTAAGAGAGGCTTGTCTTGTGATTCTTTTTGGGCTCTTTCTAGAGTCAGCGCCAGCTTATTCTCCAACCAAATATCATCCTGATCAGAGAAAAAGTAGAAATCAGCTTTTTCATACTTCAAAAGCGTGTAGAAATTCTTGATAACACCGTAATTTTCCCTATTATCCGCATTAATAAAGTGGATTCGGTCATCTTCTGCTACAAAGGAGGCGATGATTTCAGGCGTGCGGTCACTTGAACCGTCGTCACGAATCAAGAGCGTCCAGTCGGTAAAGCTCTGTGCTTGGATACTCTTAATCTGATCTGCCAGAAACTGCTCACCATTGTAGGTTGACATGAGGATATTAACTTTCATTTAAAAATAGCTCCTCGTATTCTGCAACAATTTTCTGCCAAGTGTAGTTGTCTGCCATATGTTTACGGGCAGCCTGACCTAGCTGAGTGAAGTCACTTTCTTGGTCCTTTTGGTCAATAAGCTGCGCTAGAGAGCCAGTTTCTTTTGACCAATAAAGAGCTGTTTCCTTAGCAACCTGACGGTTGAAGTCAACTCCTAGAACAAGGTTCAAATCTGTCTGGGCTAGTGCTTCAAGCAGACCTGGATTGGTTCCTCCAACCTCGTGACCATGAATGTAAGCAAAAGCTTGCTTACGAATATAGGCTAGAAGGTCTCGGTCGTAGACCGTCCCAACAAATTTGACACGTGGATCTTGGTCAAACTGGGTCGCTTCTTTGAGTTTGTCAAAGTAGGCATTACCCTCATGATTACAGATAATGAGCAGGTCTCTTTCTGTCTTAGAGGCCATAAACTCTCGGATGGCTGTTTCATAATTGTTTTCAGGAACAAAACGCCCCACAATGAGATAGTATTCTTTCTCACTGCTCTGCCATTTTCCAAAAAAATCTCTGACCTTGCTATCGCTAGCTGTGAGCCCTGATGGCGTCAGGTCTGTTCCGTAAGCAATAAAGCTAGTCTTAGACCAGGGATAGGACTTCTTGATGTAATTTTCGATGCCGACATTATCTGAGATAATCAGATCAGCATGTTTGGTCATGACTTTTTCCGCATACTTGAGATAAGCTTGAACTGGTCGTGACCACTTGCTACGCTTCCACTCAAGACCGTCAGGATTGACAAAAAGGCGACCGCCGCTCTTGTGAATTTTTCGAGCATAAGGTGCAATAAAGGCACCGATTGTATTTCCTAAAATATAAAAAATTGGGTTAGTAATTTTTTCTGTTTTGATATAAGCCAAGGCAAGGTCAAGAGCCTGCATATCATAGGCGATAACACGCGCTGGTCCCAAGGCATAAGCCTTTACCTTAAAGCAATCCACACCTTTAAAGTCAAAGTGTGTACCGTGCTCCTCATCACTGAGGCAGGCAACATGGTATTTGATTTGGTCTGATTGTTGGTGAGACACCAACTCCTCAACGAAAGTCTCAAATCCGCCATACTTGGCAGGAAGACCACGACTTCCGATAATAAATACATGGCGCAAGGTTTTACCTCATTCTAATACATGGTATTCTATTTAATTCTGTATCTGGTCGAAAATTCCTTCTTCTAAAGATACAATCATTGTCTATTATAACATATTTCTACTTATAATGGGAAAAAGAAAAAGCTTGTCGTCATAGAAAGACAGGCTTCTAGGAACAACAAGCTTTTTATCTTATTTTAAAATGTGATAGCCCGCTTTATCGAGAAGATTGAGGGCAGACTCGAACTGGTCAGACTTAACCAAAACATAGTCCGTATTAAAGGTCGACAGAGCAATAATTGAGATCTTTTCTTCTGCCAAAAGCCCTGCAATTTTTGCTAAAATCCCAATCAATGAGAAATCTAAGACACCTTGAATACGAAAGGCAGACCAGTCATCCTCACGTTCAATAGTATTTGTCGGTACCAGCTCAGTCGGTAAAATCAGAGAATTTTCCTCATCTGTTTTTGACAGAAAAACGAAATCTGCTACCAAGTCCACTTGGCTGTAATCTTCAACTTTGCAAACTGAGAATTGTAGTTCAAGAGCTTTAATTTGCATCATTTTTCTCTACTCTTACTTGTCTATTTTTCTACTTCTCATCTTCATCCATTGAAAGGACGCTGAGGAAGGCTTCCTGTGGTACTTCAACAGAACCGATGGCTTTCATACGTTTCTTACCAGCTTTTTGTTTCTCAAGAAGTTTACGTTTACGAGAGACGTCACCACCATAACATTTAGCCAAAACGTTCTTACGAAGAGCCTTGATATCTGTACGAGCCACAATTTTTTGACCGATAGCCGCTTGGATTGGCACTTCAAACTGCTGACGTGGAATGATTTTCTTGAGCTTATCAACGATAAGTTTTCCACGTTCATAGGCAAACTCTTTGTGGACAATAAAGCTGAGCGCATCAACCTTGTCACCGTTGAGGAGAATATCCATTTTGACAAGGTTTGAACGACGGTATTCAGAGATTTCATAGTCAAATGAGGCATAGCCACGCGTAGATGATTTGAGCTTATCAAAGAAATCGAAAACAATCTCTGCCAACGGAATTTGGTAGATGACATTAACACGGTTGTCATCGATATATTCCATGGTTACGAAGTCGCCACGTTTACGCTGGGCTAATTCCATAACAGCACCAACGTATTCTTGTGGCACCATGATTTGAGCCTTAACATAAGGTTCTTCGATACTGTCAATACGTGTTGGGTCAGGGAATTCAGATGGGTTTGACACTTCAATCATTTCACCGTCAGTCGTATTGACATTGTAAACTACGGAAGGTGCTGTCATGATAAGGTCGATGTTGAACTCACGTTCCAAACGCTCTTGGATAACATCCATGTGTAAGAGACCCAAGAAACCACAACGGAAACCAAATCCCAAGGCCTGAGAAGTTTCTGGTTCAAATTGAAGACTGGCATCATTCAGTTGCAATTTTTCAAGAGCTTCACGTAAATCGTTGTATTTGTTTGATTCAATTGGGTAAAGACCGGCAAAGACCATTGGGTTCATTTGCTTGTAGCCGTGAAGCGGTTCATCTGCTGGATTATCAGCCAGAGTCACCGTATCACCGACGCGTGTATCAGCTACAGTCTTGATTGAAGCTGCAATATAGCCAACGTCACCAGTCGCTAGGTAGTCACGACCGACTGCCTTAGGTGTGAAGATACCGACTTCTGTGACATCAAAAGTTTTACCATTTGACATCATTTGAATCTTGTCGCCTGGTTTGACCATACCGTTAACCACACGAACTTGCAGGATAACACCACGGTAAGCGTCGTAAACAGAGTCGAAGATAAGAGCTTGAAGCGGAGCTTCCAAGTCACCAGCTGGCGCAGGCACTTTCTCAACGATTTGCTCCAAGATTTCTTCAATACCGATACCAGCCTTAGCAGATGCCAAAACAGCGTCAGAAGCATCCAAACCAATCACGTCTTCAACCTCTTGACGAACACGTTCTGGATCCGCAGCTGGAAGGTCAATCTTATTGATAACTGGCATGATTTCAAGGTCGTTATCAAGCGCAAGATAGACATTGGCAAGTGTTTGAGCTTCAATACCCTGCGCAGCATCTACAACAAGAATAGCACCCTCACAAGCCGCCAAGGAACGCGAAACCTCATAAGTAAAGTCAACGTGTCCTGGTGTGTCAATCAAGTGGAAAATATAAGTTTCTCCGTCTTTAGCTGTGTAATTAAGTTCAATCGCATTCAGCTTAATGGTAATTCCACGCTCACGCTCCAGATCCATTGAGTCCAAGAGCTGCGCCTGCATTTCACGACTTGAAACGGTCTCTGTTTTCTCCAAAATACGGTCTGCCAAGGTTGATTTCCCGTGGTCGATGTGGGCGATAATCGAGAAGTTACGAATCTTCTCCTGTCGTTTTTTCAGTTCATTTAAATCAATTGCCATATCGTTCTAAATAGTCCTTCTAATATACAAAATCCTATAAACACAAAGTCAAAGAGACGAGCTCATCTGACCCTATGCTCAGGGCTTGTTCTAAAAATAGTCTTTACTTTTTATTATAGCAAAATTCCCCTAGATAAGGAACTCTTTTGCAAAGTGAATCATTCCCGTTGTTTGAGTTTTTGTTTTTTCGATATTCTCCTTAAGTGGTGGGGTCGTAAGCAAACCTTCAGTTTCATTACTAAAGGAAAAGCCTAGGGTCTTTTCCTCTCCCCCGAGCGACTTTGTCGCTCTTAGCACCACGGCGGAGACTATCGAAGGCGGTGTACTTCGTACGCATAAAGTTTCGCTTCAAAAATTAACCTCCAATCCTATATGATGAAATCCCTAATTTCTCGTGGCGATTTAATTTTTTGAGATTCAGCAAAGCCTTATCAGGATTGGGTTAAAAAACAACGGGAATAATTCAAAGTAAAAAGAATACCTAATCGCAAGACTAGACCTGCAACTAGATATTCTTACTTAGTCTTCTGGAAACCAGATAGCTATTTCACGTGCTGCTGATTCGAGAGAATCTGAACCGTGGGCAATATTAGGAATAAAATTCCCTGTTGGTGCAGTCGCAAAGTCACCACGAATCGTACCTGGCGCAGCTTCTGCAGGGTTGGTTGCACCCATCATATCACGCCATGATTTCACAACAGATGGTCCTGACATAATTCCCATAACAACTGGACCAGACATCATAAAGTCTGCAATCGCTGGAAAGAAAGGACGGTCTACAAGATCCTCATAGTGCTTTTCTAAACTAGCACGGTCAATCTGACGCATGTCCAAACGTTCCAACACAAAACCACGACGTTCGATACGCTTCAAGACCTCTCCTACCAAGCCACGTTCAACGCCATCAGGCTTAATCATAAAAAATGTTTTTTCCATTACAATCCACTTCCATTTTTAGTCAGAGTCCATTGTAACACGAAATTATTTTTCAGTAAATTTTCAGATACTTTTCCGAAAACAAATTCTAAATAGCAAGCAGGACACCTGCTAACTCCACTTTCAAAGAGAGAAGATTATCACTGTCTTTTGCGCCACTGCCATTTCCCAAGTCCATAAAGTCCAAAAAAGAGCAACTCATAGATGACAAAGAAAATCAAGAAGCAATGCAGGAAATAATCCTCGGGCAGGATATAGATAACAGGGTCAGTGTAAGGGTTGAAGAGCCATGAGCTATTGCCGGGGAAAAGAACCTGGTGAAAGAGTGTGAAAAAGGCATCAAAACCAATCAAGGCCGCCATAACAGCAATCACAAGTGGCAAGACTGCCGCTAATAGAAAGGCTTTCTGATGGAGCCAAAGCCCTTTTTTCTGGAAAAGCTGACGTAGACAGACCAGGCTAGGATAAAGAAGAACTAGAAAGACAAGCTGACAAAAAACAAAAAGGTGTTTGACATCAACAAAATGTCCCAAACCGCTGTCAGAAGTCGGAAAATCAGCCATCTTCAATTCAGATACCCAAGGAATCGTCAAAAACTGCATGAGCTGGTTGAAATTATAGGAGATGGTCTTTGATGACAAGTAAACCACTTTTTCTAAACCCAACCAAGAAATTTCCAAAGGATAGATTAACCAAGCTAGGTAGATAGTTGCCAAAACTGAAAAGGACAAGAGCCACAAGAGGAGGGCTGGAAGTCTTAGTTTAGTCATGAGCATCAAAATCCCAGTCAGCAAGACTGGCTAAAACATGATCAGGCTGAATCGGTAGCCCAGCTACTTCTTCTGGCTTGGTAAAGCCAGTAGTCACCAGCAGGGTTGGAAAATCATTCTTAATCCCTGCAGTGATGTCAGTCAGATAGTTATCGCCAACCATGACTGTTTCTGAACGTTTGGTCCCAAGCACATCCAAGGCCTTATTCATGATAACCGCTTCAGGTTTTCCGATAATAACTGGCTTGACACGAGTCGCTGCTTCAATAAGAGCAATAAGAGCCCCCGCTCCTGGCAGCATGCCACGTTCAGTTGGAATATTGAGGTCGGGATTGGTTCCGATAAAGACCGCTCCCTTTTGAATCGCCAGCGTTGCAATTGCCAACTTTTCATAAGTGAGTTCAGTATCCAAGCCAACCACAACATAGGCAGGTGCCTCATCATCATGAGCAAATCCTGCTGCCTCAATAGCTGTCTTCAAGCCTGTTTCGCCGATAACATAGGCAGTCATTCCCTTGTTGAGGTCTTTCATATAATCTACCGTCGCTAAAGTTGCCGTGTAGATAGTCTCAATACCTGTTTGGATATTAAACTGCTGAGCCAACATATTCTGCACCATCTCAGGTGTACGAGTGGTATTATTGGTCACAAAAAGATAAGGAATCTGACGCTCCTGCAGTTGATGAACAAATGCCTCACCTGCTGGGATACGCTCCTTGCCCTTATAAATTGTTCCGTCTAAGTCGATTAAATAACCCTTATACATGATTTTCTCTTTCCTTCCATGTGATAATAGCTTGCGCATTCACGCCCGTTTCCGAAGTGATATCGTGATGACTGACCAGTCCATCTCTTTCCACACGAGACTGGATATCACCACCGTAGTGAATTTCCTTGACATATTTGAGGTTGACCGATTGAGGACAATGCTGGCGCAGAAAATCGATATCTAAGACATCATACATCCACTCCAGATACTTGCCATTATTGACATGCCCATTCATATCAAGGTCAAAGTAGCGAACATGATAGAGGGTTTCTTCTGCCTCTTTCAGGTCTTGATATTTATGACCTCGAATAAGTTTTTTGATCTTTTCAACCTGATAAGGTGCAACCAATTCATCTGGTACCTGAGCAACCTTACGACTATCAAAATCAATCAAAACAAAATGACAGAAAATGGTCATGATTTGCTCACCAGCTTGGTCAAAAATTCTAAAATAGCGGTAGCAAAATAATTTATTGTAAGAAATCGCCTCAGTCTCAATGGTCACTGTCTCTGCATAACGAGGCATACGTTTAATGTCAATATTATACTCAGTAATGACCCATACCAAATGGTATTTTTCAAAAATCGCCTCATCAGAAACACCGAGCTCTAATGACTGCTCACCTGACACCTGCAAAGCAACCGACAAGAGATGCGGTAACTTGACCTCGTGATTGACATCCGTTTCGTAAAAGGGAATCTGATAATCTCGTCTAAAAATATGTCCCATAACACCCTACTTTCTAATTAATAATAAATTGCTCTGCAACATTGTCTCCCAAGAAAAGCCCCTTCTTGGTCATGCGAATACGGGCACCGTCAATCTTCAAAAGACCGTCTGCTACAAGACCAGCCACAATCTGACCATAACGCTCCTCGAATGACAAGCCGAACTTCTTCTCAAATTTTGACATGGAAACACCTGATTTCTTGCGAAGACCAAGGAAGAACTCCTCCTCCATCATCTCCTCTTTAGTCAGATGCTCCTCAGTCAGTCTAGCATTGCCCTCATCAACAGCCTTGAGATAGTGTTGAATAGGAACTCGATTGCGGTAACGCACCCCATCAAGATAGCCAGAGGCACCTGCGCCAACTCCGTAGTATTCATCATTTTCCCAATACATAAGGTTATGACGACTTTCCATACCGGGCTTGGTAAAGTTGGAAATCTCATAGTGTTCAAAACCATTCTTTTCAAGCTCAGCAATGATGTAGTCAAACATCTCCGCTTCCAAATCCTCGGTCGGAAGATTAAGCTTCCCACGACGCATTTTATTCATAAAAACAGTGTGATGTTCCAAAATCAAACTATAAAGACTGAGATGGGGAATATCTAAAGCCAAAGCCTTGGCAACATTTTCCTTGACCTGCTCCATGGTCTGACCGGGCAGGGCATAGATGAGGTCGATGGAAATATTATCAAAACCTGCCGCTTTTAGAGCATCAATCGTTTCATAAATCTGAGCTTCATTATGACTACGACCGATCTGTTTGAGGTGCTTGTCATTGAAAGTCTGCACTCCCAAAGACACACGATTGACCGCTGATTTTTCCAGCACAGCGATTTTATCCGCCGTCAAATCCCCAGGATTTGCCTCAATGGTGAACTCTTCAAGCAAGTCTAGGTTGAGATTTTTCGTTAGGTTGGTCAGAAGATAATCCAACTGCTGCGCCGTAATTGATGTCGGCGTCCCACCACCAATATAGAGAGTCTTCAAGTCTCTAATATCATAGGACTCAAACTCACGAATAAGAGCCTGCAGATAAGCATCAACAGGCTGATTTTTGATAAAGACCTTTGAAAAGTCGCAATAATAACAAATCTGTGTGCAAAATGGAATATGCACATAAGCTGACGTCGGTTTTTTTAACATGTTACCATTATACACCTTTTTCATAACCATTCCTAGAATTTTAAAATCTCCACAAAACCAAAAAGAGTGGAATTTCCACTCTTAAGAATATAGACGAACCTAATTTTCAACAGAACAGGATACAAAGCTCTGCTCCCTTAAATATATTTTTCTATTTTCGCAAGCCCCTCAAGATACTTCCGCCGTGATGAAAGTGTAAGAAATGACTATATGAAACATTTCTTACACTCGGAATATTTGAGACACTAGGCTCAAATATTAGTCATGAAATTCTGTAGGAATTCGCTGACGTCCGCCATCACTTAAGGAAAGTATCGAAAAAAGACTTTGTCTTTAAAGAAAAAGAGTGGAAATTCCACTCTTTTATCTTATTCTACTTGTGAGCTTGTTTGTGCAGCTGCATCTGAGATGTATTGTTTGTAAGTTCCGTTGTCTTTTAGATCTTTGATAACTTCATTTACAACGTCTGCAAGTTCATCGCTGCCTGTTTTTGGCATTGCAACTGCTTTGGCATCACCGTCACTTACGGTAAGAGCAACTGATGCTAGTGCCAAGTCAGAGTTTTGTGACAAGTAACCTTCTGCAACTGGTTTTTCAAGGTCAACAGCATCAACAGTACCTGATTTCAATTCATTGATTGCTTCACCCGTTGTTGTCAAGGAAACAATATTTGAATCAGATAATTGGTCTTTAGACAAGGTTTCTTCGATAGTACCTTTCAAAACGGCAACTTTTTTACCGCTAAAGTTGTCAAGTGATGTGTAGTTTGAAACTTGATCTGCACGAACA
Organism: Streptococcus loxodontisalivarius; assembly: GCF_016908645.1. Taxonomy (GTDB): domain Bacteria; phylum Bacillota; class Bacilli; order Lactobacillales; family Streptococcaceae; genus Streptococcus; species Streptococcus loxodontisalivarius. Next base: position 1,769 of record NZ_JAFBEH010000011.1, on the reverse strand, counting down.
AGAATAGCATTTTCAGTTTCATAGTATGAATCTGAGAAAGTGAAAGCTTTCTTACGTTCTTCTGTCACAGACAAACCAGAGATTGCCAAGTCGGCTTTTCCTGATTTGACACTTGAAAGTACATTGTTAAAGCTCATTGTTGAAACTTCAAGTTCAACACCGATTTTATCAGCAATAGCTTGCGCAAGTTGGATATCAGCACCAACAACCGTATCTTTACCATCTACCAAAGCCTTAAATTCAAACGGTGCATAGTCAGGGCTAACTGCTACTACTAATTTACCAGCTTTTTTAATAGATTCTAATTCATTTGTTGATGAAGATGATGACGAGCAGGCTACAAGCGTCACGATTGAGAGAGCTGCAAGAGCTCCCAAAAGCATTTTTTTCAATTTCATAGTCAAATACTCCTTAAAGTTTTCTTATAACACTTTGTCTATTATACAGAATAGAGGAGTTTTAGTCAATGATTTCAGTATAAAAATACAAACTATTTTGTATGTAAAACTTTTGAAAGTTTCTCCAACGCCTCTGACAAAATCTTCTGACTTCCACAGTAGCCTAGGCGCACATGACCTTCGATTCCAAAGCGACTTCCCGGCACCAAAAGGACGCCTTCTTCGTTTAGTAGTCGAATACAAAATTCTTCTATCGGTTGTTCTACATCTAGTTTGACAAAACTAGTAGATACTTTTTCTGGTAGAATCGCTGACGCTTTAGGTTCTTGCGCCAGCCATTTTTCCAAAATCGAAAAATTAGTCTCTACAATCTGGCGGTTACGCTCCAAAATAAGTTCCTTATGCTGCAAAGCGTAGGTCGCCAACAGATCATCAAAAACACCGGTACAAATCAAGGTGTAGTCACGGTAATCACGAAGCAGATCAATCACATCAAGATTGGCAGCCACCCAGCCAACACGAATTCCTGGCAAAGAGAGTGACTTGGAAAGGCTGTTAATCGAAATTCCCTTGCTGTAAATATCTACAATAGCAGGGACATCAAGCCCCTCTTGAAATGACGGATAGACCTCATCAGATAAGATATAGGCTCCAACCTGATCTGCTATGGTCACCAACTCCTCCAGAAAAGCTCTATCCATAAGCGCTCCAAAGGGATTGTTGGCATTATTGATGCAAATCATCTTGGTGTTAGGGCGGATAAGCTTGCGCAGACCCTCCAAGTCGGGAAGCCAATTCAATTCTTCTTTAACTTCCCAAAAATCAACTTCTGCTCCTAATGATTTTGGAATATCATAGAGTTGCTGATAGGTCGGATAAAGCGAGATAACATGATCACCTGGCTCAATAAGGGCATAAAGGGCAAGTAAATTAGCACCTGTTGCACCATTGGTAGCAAGAATTTGCTGGGGTTTGGTATTTGAATACCACTTAGACACTTCTTCCTTAAATTGCGGCGAACCTTCTATCCAACCATAGTCTAACTTGGTCTGGCTGACCTGCTCTAAAAAGTCTACTTGACTATCTCCAGTCAATTCAAAAAGCTCTGCTAAAGTTAAAGCAGATATTGATACTCCTGCAATATCGTGAGTGGCAGATTTTTCATAAGTATTCAACCATTCTTCAACACCAAAACGTGGTAATTTCATATCGTGACTCCTTTGCTCCTAGATTACTCAAAAATGTCAGAATTGTCAATTTATTTTTAAAAATACAAAAACATACTAAGATTAGTAGTGAGGAAATCTCCGACGGGAGAGAGTATTCACTACTTTTTCTTTGTGTTAAAGTAGAGGTGTCTTGTTAAGTCGT
>NZ_JAFBEH010000010.1 GCF_016908645.1 Streptococcus loxodontisalivarius | reverse complement strand
TACAATCCCACTTGGAATTATTTTAAGGAACTCGTCAAAGAAGAATTACATAGCCAAGAAGGCTCTCGTATCTACGCCAAACGGAAAATCGATGTTGAACCCGTTTTTGGTAGGTTAAAGAGCGTTTTTGGCGTTCGCAGAGTTCACGTTAGAGGAAATCAAGCAGTCCAAACGGAGCTTGGCTTCCTCTTTATGAGCATGAATCTTACAAAATTGGCTAAGAATCTAGCCTTAAAAACGTCACATACTCAAAAACCACCCAGTGATTCTTTCGTCTTGATTGTTTTCGAGACAGAAATCACTGGGTGGTTTTATGTTGAAGCTCGTTTTTGCCCAGCCTCTTCAAGAACAGATACAAAAGTTAGTGTACCTTATTTATTTGAGTGATTTAATTTTAAAACGTCTTCTGAGACCTTCTGCACGCGCACCCAGCAAATCATCTGCAGTCTTGGTCATCAATGAAAGACTACCATAGACTGCCACACCGATCGCACCAACTAGCACCAGATAAATAACACTTGTCACACGTGTTGTAGGTGACATAAAGAGCGATAAGAGACCTGTTACCACGGCTACAACAATTCCCATAACAAGTGCCATAAGCACATAGAGTAGGGTTGATTTGAAGATCTTTTGACGGTTAAATCGAGTTACCTTCTGAATTTGATTGAACATGAGGACAATCGGTACTGCCAAACCAATAGCCGTTGTGAGGAGCGGACCGTAGGCATGGAAGAAATAGATGAAAGGAACTTGAAGAACAACCTTAATCACCAAACCATAGACAAAGTAGGTAATAGCTTTGCGATTTTCAAAAAGAGCCTGAAGCATTGGTGCCAAAATACTGTAGTAGGCTAGGAAGAGTACCTGAAGGAGGGCACCGACAAAGAGCCAAAGTGCCTGTGAGCTTGGCGCTCCGTAGAAGATGGTATAGAGCGGTGCTGCTAGAATCAATGAGCCAGTCAAGGCTGGGAGCAAGACGAGATTGAGCATATTAAGATTATTGATGACAAGTCGTGCTGCCGCTTTTTGATCCTTATTGACAAAGTTTTCTGTCAGGAGCGGAATACCTGCTCCACCGATAGCTGTCGCCAGAGAAATCAAAATCATGGTTACCTTGTTTGGATTACTTGAGAAATAGGCATAGACAATCTTAAGCTCTTGGTTAGACTGACTTGTAAAGTATTCCATCACATTGATAAATGAAAATTGGTCAACAATTTGGAAGAGCTGAATGGCTGAACCTGTGATAATGAAAGGAATAGCCTCACGGACTGTTTCAATAATGATTGATTTAGTGTCAACAGTAACAGATTCTGGCTTCTTACCAAAGACCTTAAAGAGCATGCCTTCTCTCCATAAAAAGAAGAAAAGAACTGCTAGACTGGCAAGCATCCCAATAAAGGCTGCGAAGGTTGACTGGACAACAGCCTCAGCATAATTTCCTGAACCAAGCTTCATAATCATAAAGGCTGTCATCAGCATCCAAATGACACGGATAACCTGCTCTGCAATTTGACTCATGGCATAAGGTTTAAGATTATTAAAACCTTGGAAAAAGCCGCGCATGACAGACATGGCTGGGAAGATAAAGACAGCCCAAGATAGACTCTTCATAACAGGAACTAGCTCTGCTCCACCACCACTCATGCTAGCTAGCAAAGGAGAGCCCAGATACATGATAAGAGCGAAAATAAAGCCTAGAATCATCATAAAACTGAGAATTTTTCTCAGTAGATAGTAGTTTGTCTCTTCTTGGCCTAAGGTATTATACTTAGAAACTTGCTTGGCAATAGCAACAGGAATACCTGCTGTTGAAATCAATAGGAAGATGGCGTAGATATTATAACCCATCCCGAAGAGGGCATTAGCCTCCTCACCATGAGATCCCATCCAACTATACCAAGGGATAATGTAAAAGGCACCCAGAAGGCGACTGATAAAGTTAGAAGCTGTTAGCCAGGCACTCCCTCTGACCATCTGCTCCTGCTGAGACAGTTTGTTTTCTTTTTCTGACATGTTTATTCTTTCTGTAGTAAGCATCAAAAGACACTTTCATTGCTATGTCACGGAGTTTCTTAGTTCCCTGGCATAGCTTAAGGAAAGTATCAAAAGACTTTTATTTTATACTATTTGTTCAGAAATCATTTTCTTTTTTAATAAAATACTTTTCGCTCTACTATCTTACTTATTTTCGAAAGCAGCTTAGTATCAAAATAGTAATTCCTACTGCAACGAGCTAAGCGAGTTCTAAACGATAACTTTCGCCGTGGTGTTAAGAGCGACGAAGTCGCTCGGGGGAAAGAAAAAGACTTGAGGCTTTTTCTTTAGTAATGAAACCAAAGGTTTGCTTACGACCCCACCACCTAAGAAAGTTATCAAAAGACAAGATAGTTCTGAACGATACTAAAAAACTAATCTGTGATTTCTAAATAAATCCATTATAAACTTTTGCTTGTCACTTGTAAAACACTAGCATAAAGTCTAAAATAGTAAGCATGATAAGTATTGAACAAACATTAAGCATTTTAAAAAATGACCACAATTTTCGTGAGATTATCAAGGATGGAGACTATGTCTATGATATGTCTGGACTGACCTTCCAAAAAATCTCCTATGATAGCCGACAAGTCGATGGAGAGACTCTCTTTTTTGCCAAGGGTGCAGCCTTTAAACGTGATTACCTTCTTTCTGCAATTGAGGCAGGACTGACTTTCTATGTTTCAGAAGTCGATTACGAAGTTGATATTCCTCTTATTTTGGTTTCCAATATTAAACAGGCTATGAGTTTGATTGCTATGGCTTTCTATAAGAATCCTCAGGAAAAGCTCAAACTTCTAGCCTTTACAGGAACTAAGGGAAAAACCACTGCTGCCTACTTTGCTTACAAGATTCTCAGTCAACATCACAAACCCGCTATGCTATCAACCATGAACACAACTCTTGATGGCAAGACTTTCTTCAAGTCTAAGCTCACAACACCTGAGAGTCTGGACCTCTTCGCTATGATGGCGGAGGCTGTTGACAACGGTATGACCCACCTCATCATGGAGGTTTCCAGCCAGGCTTACCTGACCCAGCGTGTCTATGGTTTGACCTTTGATGTCGGCGTTTTCCTCAACATCAGTCCTGACCATATCGGACCGATTGAGCATCCGACCTTCGAGGACTACTTCTACCACAAGCGTCTTTTGATGGAAAATAGCAGAGCAGTCATTGTAAACAGTGATATGGACCATTTCCAAGTTCTCAAAGAGCAGGTGAGAGACCAAGAACATGACTTTTACGGTAGCCAGTCTCAAAATACTATCAGTCAATCCCAAGCCTTCTCATTTGATCTTGAAGGTAAACTAGCTGGTCATTACGATATTCAATTGATTGGTCACTTCAATCAGGAAAATGCTATCGCAGCTGGTCTAGCCTGTCTTCGATTGGGAGCTAGCCTATCTGACATTCAAAAAGGAATTGCAGAAACATCAGTTCCTGGACGTATGGAAGTCCTCACTCAAGCCAATGGTGCCAAAATCTTTGTTGACTACGCCCATAATGGAGACAGTCTTGAAAAACTGCTCGATGTCGTTGCCCAACACCAAAAAGGCCAATTGATTTTGATTCTAGGAGCTCCCGGAAATAAAGGAGAAAGCCGTCGTGCTGACTTTGGTCGTGTTATCAATAGCTACCCAGATCTCGATATTATCCTAACAGCAGATGACCCTAACTTCGAAGATCCAGCAGACATCTGCCAAGAGATTGCCAGTCACATCAAGCGTCCTGTTTCAATTATTGTGGACCGTGAAGAGGCAATCCAAAAGGCCAGTCAATTAACGTCAAGCGAGTTGGATGCCATTATTATCGCAGGAAAAGGTGCCGACGCCTTCCAAATCGTCAAAGGTGAACGCGCAGCCTATCCTGGTGACCTAGAAATCGCTAAAAAATATCTATAATAAAAAGGTTGGACAACACATCCAACCTTTTGAAATAGCTAAAATAGTTAATTTCCTCAAGACTTGTTCCTTGCTAAATCAACTCATCGCTTCAAGCTAGTAAGCATCGTAAATTAGCACTTTTTGCTGACCAGTTAAGAGGCTGGGCAAAAAGTCTTTAAATATAGAAAATAGCTTAGAACTATGTTGTCAGAAACATTGATTCTAAGCTATTTTTTTATATTCAAATTTTAATTGCAATGCTAAAATTTTAGTTTTTGCCCAGCCTCATCTTTTTTGAAGGAATAACTTAGGCTGATTTTTTCCTAAATCCAATTTTATAGGCTGTAAAGTAACCACCTGCCAGAAGCCCAGCTCCTCCCAAAAGATTTCCAAACCAAACAATAACAAGATTATTAAAAATTTGATCCAGACTGATACCACCAGCCAAGTAGCCGGCAAATAGAAAAAACATATTAGCAACCACGTGCTGGTAACCTACAATAATAAAACTCACTGCAATCAACGAGGCAGTGACAACCTTACCTGTTACATCCTTTGCTGCCATGGCCATGTAAATACCAGAGCTCACTAGAAGATTACAAGCTACCGCTGAAAAGAAAGTTGGTAGTGGCTGTCCCAGCCTTCCCTGTGCAATAGCTAGTGTTTTAGGAGCATAATCTCCTGTTAAGGTTGCAGACAAGTATCCAAAAAAGTAAGCTACCAAGACAGCTCCAACTAAATTGGCAAGACTAACTATTAATAGATTAATTCCCCATTGCTTTAGACTAATTTTTCGATCAAAAAGAGCCATTGACAAACAGAACATATTCCCTGTTACTAACTCTCCTCCTAAAATAATTAAGGCCACTAAACCAAATGGAAAGGCCAATCCTCCTATGAAGCTTGATAAACTTCCAAATTCTTTAGGAAGTAGTGCCATAACTCTAATGACAGCAACACCCGCTAACGCTATAAAACCACTAGCAAAAATACCTAATATAAAGGTTGTTAAGTAACTATTATTAGCCTTTGCCTGTCCTGATTGGATTGCTTGTTCAACAAGTTCTTTTGGTGTAAACATGTTTATCTCCTTTGCATTACTAATGATGAGCCTAGATACAATCTCAAAACTCTCTTAGGTTAATAAATTGGGTAACTATACCAACTATTCTAACAAAGCGCCTTCTCTCTGCATAATCACTTTTTCTTATTACTAGCCATAAGAGAAATTTATAGAGATTATTTTAGTTTTTATAACAATTATCATTACTATTTTTAATGATTATCAATAAAAAAACTTTCCTTAAAAGCCTTTATCGAGGCTTTTTTCTATGTTAAAATAAAAAAATATAATGTTTCAATCTGTTTTTAATAAATTGAAACCATTCTTTGTATCATATTCTAGAAAGGAGATTTTTATGTCAGACATTCGTGCCCAAGAGATTGCGGTTGCTTATGACAAACGTTTGATTATCGATGATTTGACAGTGGAGATTCCTAGTCAGAAGGTGACAACCATCATCGGTGCTAATGGTTGTGGAAAATCAACTCTCTTAAAGGCTCTGACACGTATTCAAGCACTTAAAGAAGGGCAGATCTATATTGATGGCGAGGCTATTGCCAAACTACCAACCAAAGAGATTGCTAAACGCATCGCCCTTCTGCCACAGGTTCTTGAAGCTACTGAAGGCATTACCGTCTATGAGCTAGTATCTTATGGACGTTTTCCTCATCAGCGCTACTTGGGTACTCTCAACCAAGAAGATCGTGATAAAATCCACTGGGCAATGGAAGTGACCAAGGTCACTGAATTTGCTAACAGCGAAGTCGATTCCCTGTCAGGTGGCCAGCGCCAGCGTGTTTGGATTGCTATGGCACTTGCTCAGGATACGGACACCATTTTCCTAGATGAGCCAACCACTTATCTGGATATGAACCATCAACTTGAGGTTTTGGAGTTACTCCAAAGACTGAATCGCGAATCTGGAAAAACCATCATCATGGTCCTCCACGATCTTAACCTATCAGCTCGTTTTTCGGATCATCTGATTGCTATGAAATCAGGCAGCATCCGTTATCAGGGTTCTGTAGAAGAGGTCATGACAGCTGAAGTCATCAGAGACATCTTTAAAATTGATGCTCAGATTACCACAGACCCTATCCATAAGAGACCTATTTTGCTGACTTATCAGCTTATATCATAAATTTTTAGGAGATATTGACTATGAAAAAGTTTTTAACAGCACTTCTTGCTATCTTTGCAGTTGTCACTCTTGCTGCATGTAGCAATTCATCTACAAGTTCTTCATCAGAAGAGACAACCCTATCAAGCAAGCCAAAAATCGAAGGCTTCAGCTACTCAGGTGATATTCCTGAAAATCCTAAAAAAGTAGTTAACTTCGCTTATTCTTACACAGGCTACCTCCTCCAACTCGGCATCAACGTTTCAAGCTACTCACTTGACCTTGAAAAAGATAGCCCTGCCTTTGGCGACAAATTAGCTGACGCTAAAAAATTGACTTCAAGCGACACTGAAACTATCGCTGCAGAAGAACCAGACCTTATCATCGCTTTCTCAACTGACGAAAACATTGATAAATTGAAAGAAATCGCTCCAGTCCTTGAAATCACTTACGGAACAAACGACTACCTTGAAATGATGACCAACCTTGGTAAAGTCTTTGGTAAAGAAGACGAAGCTGAAGAATGGCTTTCAAACTGGAAAGATAAAGTTGCTGACGCTAAAGAAGAACTCAGCTCAATCCTCCCTACATCAACTACCTTCACCGTTATGGACCTTTACGACAAGAACATCTACCTCTACGGTAACAACTGGGGTCGTGGTGGTGAGTTGATCTACGATGCACTCGGTTACTCAGCACCTGCTAAGGTTCAAAGCGATGTTTTCCCAACAGGTTACTTCGGCGTTTCTCAAGAAGCAATTGCTGACTACGTTGGTGACTACGCTCTCCTTAATGTCAACGATTCTACTAAAGAAGCTGCCGCTTCACTGACTGAAAGTGATGTTTGGAAAAATATGACTGCTGTTAAAGAAGGACATATCATTGAAAGCGACTACAACCTCTTCTACTTCTCAGATCCAATGTCACTTGACAAACAATTGGATGCCTTCGTCTCAGCTGTCAAAAAAGCAAACAGCTAATCATAGAAAGTAAACACATGAACAAGAATTCTCTTGGTCAGAAGAATAAGCCAAATCATATTTGGCTTGTTTTTTTCATTATTCTGGCTTTATTTATCAGCGGTTGGTATGTCGGTCTTCGATTTGGAGCTATCGCTTATAGCAACGCTCAAGTCTGGCAGGTCATTCAAAATCCACTGACCAACTCTAAAATTCAAGATGTCATCTTCGACCTACGCCTCCCACGTATCATAGCAACCCTCTTAGTTGGTGCCGCCATGGCACAGGCTGGTTCAATCATGCAAGGTGTCACCCGCAACCCTATCGCTGACCCTGGTCTTTTGGGAATCAATGCTGGCGCTGGTCTTGCCTTGATTATCGGCTATGCTATTTTCGGTAGTATGCATTATAGCCTTATTCTCTTTGTCTGTCTCCTAGGGTCGCTATTGGCAGCTCTACTCGTTTTTGGTCTGTCTTATCAGTCTAAAAAGGGATACAATCAGCTGCGCCTCATTCTTGCTGGTGCTATGATTTCTACACTTTTCTCTGCTATCGGTCAGGCAATTACACTTTACTTTGACCTGTCAAAAACCGTTATCGGTTGGCAGGCTGGTGGCTTTGTTGAAATCAATTGGAAAATGATTGGTATCATTGCTCCCTTTATCATTCTTGGTCTTCTCCTAGCTCAGCTATTTGCCCATCAATTAACCATTCTCAGTCTCAACGAGACCGTCGCAAAAGCGCTGGGACAGAAGACTTTTCTCACAACAATCGCTCTGCTTGCCATCGTTTTGGTTCTATCTGCCTCATCTGTTGCCCTGGTCGGGTCTATCTCCTTTATCGGTCTTATTATCCCTCATTTTATCCGCATGTTTGTATCCAAGGACTACCGCATCCTTCTACCTATGACAGCCTTTGCTGGAGCTACTTTCATGCTCTGGGTGGATATTATCTGCCGTACCATCAATCCTCCAAAAGAAACACCAATCAGTGCTGTTATTGCCATTGTTGGACTCCCTTGCTTCCTTTGGTTGGTTAGAAGGGGGAAAAATCTATGATGACCAAAAAGAAACTTCTTATCAGTTTCGGACTCTTGATTGCAGTCCTATTGCTAATCTTCCTGACCTCTCTATCCATCGGCTATGCTAATGCTTCCTTTAGTGATACTTTGTCTGTCTTTTTTGGAAATGGTAGCCAGGCTATGAATCTGATTATCTTTAAAATCAGACTTCCTCGCATCCTAGCAGCTATCTTAGGCGGTGCTTCTCTTGCCTTGTCAGGAATGCTCCTTCAGACCCTAACCAAAAATCCTCTAGCTGACTCGGGAATTCTAGGAATCAATACGGGAGCAGGGCTAGTCATTGCTATCATGGTTGCCTTCTTAGATAGCTCAAGTGTCAATATCATCTCACTTATGCCCTTCATGGCCATGCTGGGTGGTATCTTGACTATCATGATTGTCTATCTTATTTCTCGAAAGAAAAATCATGGTATCAGCCCAACAAGGCTGATCATCACAGGTGTCGGTGTCTCAACCATGCTATCAGGTGTTATGGTCTCTGTTATCAGCAAACTCAATGATAATAAAACCGACTACATCGTCTCTTGGCTGAGTGGTAAGATTACTGGAGACAATTGGACAGTGCTTGCAATCTTCACACCAATTCTCATCATTCTCTGGCTCTTAACTTACACGCGCAGCCAATCTCTCAATATCATGAATCTTAATGAGCAGACTGCTCTCGCTCTTGGACTCAACCTCCAAAAAGAACGATTGATTTCGCTGGTACTCTCGACAGCCCTCGCATCCCTATCAGTTGTTCTGGTCGGAAATATCACCTTTGTCGGGCTAGTTGCAGGTCACGTTAGCCGACGTTTGATGGGAAGCGACCATCGCATCAGCCTACCAGCAAGTATGCTGATGGGAATGATACTCCTCCTCATCGCAGATACCATTGGTCGTGTCCTACTCATTGGAACAGGCATCCCGACAGGACTCATCGTCTCCATCATCGGTGCCCCTTACTTCCTCTACCTCATGACAAAGGTCGAAAGTTAATCTCCAACAATGAAAAAAACTTCCAATCGGAAGTTTTTTCTATGCTCTAAATGTCAATCTGTCTTGGTCAAAGTCCATGCGAAGCTCATACTTGTCATCTGCATTTTTCTCAATATAGCCTAGAATTTCAAGACTCTTGACAAAAATATCTGGTCGCTTCTGCATAAGGGCATCCTTTCGACCATACTTAAGAAGAAAGGTCGTCATATACTTGAGGGCATACTCAGGATTGACATCACCTAGAACGTGATAGAGTTTGTCTTGTTCTTGGGACATAGGCTGCGCAGTTCTCAATTTATAAAAATAATTTGACAGAGTTAATTCATCTCGACTGATATTAGTCGTCTCAAAAATCCTTGCCACATTGGTCTGGTTAAGTGTCTCTGACTCAAATCTCAGCGCCAGCAATTCTTCATAGATAGGCGACTCCGTATCAACGAAAATCATCTCCTCCAAAGAAACTTGACTAAGATCAGTTAAAAGAGGCAAACTCAGATAATAGCGCTTGTCCTTACGCTCGATATAGCCAGCCTGAATGTAAGTTTCCAACTGACGGTCCAAATGCTTCACCTCAGGGAAATCCTTCTTAATCTGGCGCAGAATAATATCATCATGCTCAGTCATGTAGGCTATCAGCTCTTGGAAAAATGGCTGACGCGTTAATTTATCGGGATTAAAAATCTTTATCATAAAACATATTATAACACAAAAGAGACCACTACTGTCAGTTATCCTCAACAAGGATGTGACAGAGTGACCTCTTTTTATATTAGCTCTCTAAGGAGAAATAAACAATTTTTTCGGTAAAAATTAGAAAAAATTACTAGTCTCTTTTACGTTTTACAACAGGGACTGCAAGAAGAAGTAAACCAAGACCTGCTACTGACCAAAGAACATCAGACTTATCTCCTGTGCTTGGAAGTGCTGATTTTGTTTGTGCTTTTGTTCCAGCAGACTGTTCACTTGTTGCTTGACCGACAGATGAACCATTTGGTTTACCTTTATCAGATCCATTTCCAGAAGGAAGAACTGTAGTCGTACTTGTTGTCGTTTTAGTAGTTTCTTCTGTAGTTGGCTCTTCTGTCGTAGAAGTTGTTGTTGACTCCTCTGTCGTAGAAGTTGTTGTTGACTCCTCTGTTGTCGAAGTTGTTGTTGACTCCTCTGTTGTCGAAGTTGTTGTTGACTCCTCTGTCGTAGAAGTTGTTGTTGACTCCTCTGTTGTTGAGGTCGTCGTTGACTCCTCCGTTGTCGAAGTTGTCGTTGGCTCTTCTGTTGTCGAAGTCGTCGTTGACTCCTCTGTTGTCGAGGTAGTCGTTGACTCCTCGGTCATAGAAGTTGTCGTTGACTCTTCTGTTGTTGAGGTCGTCGTTGACTCCTCCGTTGTCGAAGTTGTCGTTGGCTCTTCTGTTGTCGAGGTCGTCGTTGGCTCCTCCGTTGTTGAAGTCGTTGTTGACTCTTCCGTCGTTGAAGTCGTCGTTGACTCCTCTGTTGTTGAGGTTGTCGTTGACTCTTCTGTCGTCGAAGTGGTCGTTGACTCTTCTGTTGTTGAAGTGGTCGTTGGCTCTTCTGTTGTCGAAGTCGTCGTCGGATCCTCCGTCGTTGTAGTCGTTGTTGACTCCTCTGTTGTCGAAGTGGTTGATTCTTCTGTCGTTGTTTGAGGATTGTAAGTATTTGTAATTGTTGTTCCTGATGTTGGTGATCCCACAGATGCAACATACTGATCATCCTCAAGCGTTACATTGACAAAATATTTCAAACTTTGATCAGAGTAAGTGTAGTCCTCATCAGTCCCTGCAATCTCACGAACAATGTAAGAATAAAGCCCTGCTTTTTGGTAAGTAATTGGATCAAATTGGATACTTCCATCTGCAGTATTTCTTGTTGTCGAAACGAGTGTTTCATTTCCTGATGAATCGACTTGATATAGAGCAAATTCAAACTGACCATCTTCAAGGTCGACTGTCTGTCCACTTGTATCCTGAACTTGTTTTTGCGCTTCAATTACAGCAGAAGTTGATTTATTTCCCCAGGCAATTCCCCAAGATGAGAAATCATAAGAAACAGTCTTCGTAATTGAGCGATCAGGAATATTTGAACCAGAAATTGTCAATTGATTTGACAAAGTTCCAGTTACTGCACTTGTATCAGTGATACGAGTACTATATTGAATAATGTAAGCTGGTGAGTACTCTGGTGAGCTTCCTCCTCCGTACACATTGTTGTATGGACTGCTATCGCCACGCATCTGGTCAAAAACAAAACTAAATGACTGTGCACCCTCTCCAGATGATAAAGTCTGTCCAGATGCATCTGTGTAAGTCACATATGAACTTAGATTGTTTGTAACAGATCCAGCACGCGCCTCTGCTTCGCTAGCATAGCCACCTGACTTATAAGCAAGCTGCACTAGGCGTACATTTCCTGTTAGTGTTTGACCACTTCCAAGAGTATCTTGAATAACAAGGTTTCTGATGATATCTTGGCTCGAATCCACCACAACAAACCAGTTAATCAAGGTTGGGTCTGAGCTACTTACAAAACCATATTTAAAGGTATAGTTGTCAATAGCTCCATCTCCTGAACCAGCATAATCATAGCTCAATTCATTTGAAACAGGATATTCAAATGAAATTGTCGCTGCTGTAGGATTTTCATCCTGAACTTGCTTACTAGCAATAACATTCAAACCGATATTGAGCCCCTTATCAAGAGAATTTTCTTTGAAATAAGTTTCGCCCTCGTCAGAGAATGTAATTCTAATTGTTGAATCACTTGCAGAAGTTGTGTAAGAACCAACAGCTTTTCCAGCTACCGTCACCAATTGATTTGTTAACGATGTTGGAAAGGCTAACTCTGCAGGCAATTGTAAATCTATCGTATCACCACTTGAAATAGTCTGTTCATTTGGGAGTGACAGGGTCACATCAAGTGACATAGTCTCTCCACTAGATACTTGACCATTTGAAGTTAGTGTTGCTCCAGTTACCGTAAAAGTTGTAATCTCAGTTGCCTGAGCTGATTTGGTCCCCTTAAACAGGACTCCAAAAACGCCTAGCAAGATTACACCTAAGGTAAGGATTGAAAAAATCTTCTTCCTAAACGTCATCTTTTTCTCTCTTTTTCTTTTTTAACCATCCTTCCTAATTTTTACCACCTTTATTATACAATATTAGCCCATCTGTCCACAATAAGTTGTGCAATAATTTTTGAAATTTAATTTAAATTTTATTTATAAGAAAATAATGATTAAATAAAAACAATTACATTCAATTAATAACAATTAGAAAAAGAGGACAAAACAAACGTTTTGAACCTCTTTTTTATAAATATTAAGCATTGAAGCTTTCTGTCAATTGTGGCACAACTTGTTTTTTACGTGACACAGCACCTTCAAGGAAGGCATGGTTGTTTTCAAGTTTAAAGTTAAAGGCTGCTTCTACTTTATCCATATTGCTTCCGATTGCCAAGATTTCTGAGTTTGAGTTAAGGATATCAGTAATCATAAGAACAAAGTCTGAGTATCCGTTAGCTTGGTTGCTTGCTTGGATAGCTGCTTCGATTTCCTCTTGACGTGCAAGAACATCATTAATATCAACTGTGTTAACTTGAGCGACACGAACATTATTTCCATTGAGTTCAAATGTTTTGGCATCGATATCAATCAATTCTTCTGCTGACTTGCTTGCAAGGTTTGTACCAGCTTTCAAAAGCTCCAAACCATACTCTTCCAAATCAACACCAGCAAGCTCTGCCAATTCTTTAGCTACTTGTGGATCAGTTGCGTGAGTTGTTGGTGATTTAAGAAGCAAAGTATCTGAGATCAAACCTGAAAGCATAAGACCTGCGATTTCTTTAGGAACTTCGACACCATTTTCTTTATACATACGGTAAACGATTGAGCTTGCAGAACCAACTGGCTCAAGACGCATGAAAAGTGGGTTTGCTGTTTCAAAGTTAGCAACACGGTGGTGGTCAACAACACCCATAACTTCAACTTCTTTGATATCTGAAATTGATTGTTGGAATTCGTTGTGGTCTGTCAAGATAACTGTATCAACACCTTCAGCCTTAGCTGATGTAACAACACGTGGTGCTTCAACACCAAAATAGTTAAGCGCAAAAGCAGTTTCTTCGTTTGGCTCACCTAGTGCAACCACCTCTGCATCAAGACCATGTGCTTGACGAGCAAGGTAAGCATAAGCGTATGATGATCCGATAGCATCTGAGTCAGGATTTTGGTGACCAAAAACAAAAACTTTAGACATGTTTTTTATACCTCTGAAATTATATTTTTCTTAATTATAACATAAATTAGGTCAACTTGAAACGATTTCAAAGTCAGATTCATGCAAAAAGACCAGCTAAAATCAGCTAGTCTTTACTTCTTAATTAACCTAGTTCAGTTACGTATTGATAGGCTTGCATGGCAGCGATAGCTCCATCTCCAACTGCTGTGGCTACTTGACGTAGTTTTTTCTGACGAACATCTCCGATAGCAAAGATACCTGGAATGCTTGTTACCATCTGCTCGTCTGTTATAATCCAGCCTGCTTCATCTGTAATACCTAAGTCTTTAACAAAATCTGATACAGGATCAAGTCCTACAAAGATAAAGACACCACCAAATTCATGGTTAGTTACTTGACCAGTCTTAACATTTTCAATGTCAACACTTGTTACCTTAACATCATTACCTTTGATTTCTTTAACGACAGAATCCCAGATAAAGTTAACTTTTTCATTTGCAAAGGCACGGTCTTGTAAGACTTCCTGCGCACGCAATTGGTCACGACGGTGAACGATAGTGACAGAGTTAGCAAATCGTGTCAAGAAAAGACCTTCTTTGACGGCTGAATCGCCTCCACCAACTACAAGTAAATCCTGTCCACGGAAGAAGGCACCATCACAGACAGCACAGTAAGAAACACCTCGTCCAGTGTACTCTTCCTCACCAGCTACACCTACTGGACGGTGCTTAGCACCAGTCGCAATAATAACAGTCTTAGTCTCATAAGACTCGTCGTCAGTCTTAACGACTTTATAGTCTCCCTTGTCTTCGATACCAGTTACGATACCGTAAAGATTTTCAACACCCATTTTTTCAAGCGGCTCATACATCTTCATTGACAATTCTGGACCTGAGATCAATTCATAACCTGGGTAGTTTTCAATATCTGATGTATTGTTCATCTGTCCACCAGGGGCACCCTGCTCAAGCATAGCAACTTTTAGGTTTGAACGTGCGGCATAAAGCGCTGCTGTCATCCCTGCAGGGCCAGCTCCAATAATAATTGTATCGTACATAGCTTATCTCCTTTGTTTCGTTTCTATGTGGTAATTGTACCAATTGGTACAGAAATTTGCAATCAATCTGCTCAAACTAGTTTGAACGAATCATCAAAATAATAGCCATAAAGGCAAAAGACAAGATTGGAATAGAAACCATAGCCATCATCAGTGCATCATAGAGCGCTGCCTGACGTTCTCTGACTGTTTTATCTAACTTACGACTTGCTCTAAAAAAGAGCCAACCAGCTAGAAAAAGGGTCACAACCAAGATGGAAACCATCAATCCTTGAATATAAAATGAAAAAATATCTAATAACATGTTACAAACCTATCGCAAACTATTTTTTGAAAAGCCTAGCTCAATAAGGTAAAAAACTCTTACATATAAATTTAGCCAAGCCTTCTCTTTTGAACATCTTATCTTTCAAAATGACAGACAATAAGAGAAAAGTTGAGCATCTTGCCCAACTCTTTTGTTCTTGTTTTATTTTCCAAGACAAGACTGAGGTAGACTTCAGAAATCTAAGACGGTATCTTGATTTCAATCCCCTTCATTATATCAAATATAGGTCTTGTTGTAACTAGCGAAAAATTCTTTGGTTCTTTCTTCTTTTGGATGTTTAAAGACTTCCTCAGGTGTTCCTTGCTCAAGGATATGTCCTTTTTCAAGGAAGAGAACCTTATCAGCCACCTGATAGACAAAGTTCATATCATGACTAACCAAAATCATAGTTTGTCCTGACTTAGCAGCATCAGCGATTGATTTTTCAACCTCACCAACCAACTCAGGGTCAAGGGCAGATGTTGGCTCATCAAGAAGAAGCACATCAGGTTTCATGGCCAAGGCACGAGCAAGAGCGACACGCTGTTTCTGACCACCTGAAAGATGGCGTGGATAATGGAATTGACGATCTGACAATCCAACCTTAGCTAGCTCTTCTTTAGCAATTTTAGTTGCTTCAGCATCAGGCATTTTCTTAACGATTTTAAGACCTTCTTTAACATTGTCCAAGGCTGTGCGACGTTCAAAAAGATTGAACTGTTGGAAAACCATTGACAGCTTACGGCGAAGAGTCAAAATTTCTTCATTTGAAATATGTGTGAAATCAACCTTGAAATCATCGATTTCAATCGTTCCAGCGTCAGCTTTTTCAAGATAATTCAAGCTGCGCAAGATAGTTGATTTACCAGCACCTGAGGCACCAACAAGGGCAATAACTTCACCTTTGTTGATGTCGATATCAATATCGTTCAGAACCTTCTGTCCTGAAAATTCTTTAGTCAAATGACGAAT
The DNA here is from genome assembly GCF_016908645.1 of Streptococcus loxodontisalivarius. Lineage (GTDB taxonomy): Bacteria > Bacillota > Bacilli > Lactobacillales > Streptococcaceae > Streptococcus > Streptococcus loxodontisalivarius. Next base: position 40,964 of record NZ_JAFBEH010000010.1, on the reverse strand, counting down.
TTTAATCATTAACGAATACCTCCAGGAACTTCTGTTGTGATACTTTCTGGTGATTTGATTTCCATACGACGTTCCATGAAACGACCGATGTTTTCAATCACAATACTGATAATCCAGTAAACGATAGCAACTGAGATGTAGCGCTCAAAGTAACGGTAGTCTGAACCACCCAAGATTTGAGCCTGAGCATACATTTCCACGATACCAGCATTAAAGGCAAGTGATGTTCCCTTAGTCAAACCAATCAAAGAGTTGATTAGAGTTGGGATAGCGATAACTGCTGCATTTGGAATGATAACACGACGGTAAACCTGTGCTGAAGTCATCCCAAGACTGCGTGCTGCTTCAATTTCACCTGGATCAACTGCTTGAATGGCTGCACGAATGGTCTCACTAGTGTAGGCCGCTTCGTTAAAGGCAAAGGCAGTGATAGCAAAGACAGCTGCTGGAATGGCATTGATATTCCAGTTAAGGCCATATTGAGCATTTAGGTACTTCAAAAAGAGGGGAATACCATAGTAGGTAAGCATCAATTGAACCAAAATCGGTGTCCCACGAAGGAAGCTGACAAAGACAGCTTGAATGGGATAGATGATCTTAACGCGATTGATTTTAACAACGGCAAAGAGTAGGGCCAAAACTAGACCAAAAATAGCACCACCAATTGTTAACCCGAGTGTCTCAGGTAAGCGGCTCAGGATGCTTGGAATAGCATCAAAAACAGCTCTCCAGCTAAACAGTCTTCCATTTGGCACCATATCCACAAAGGACTGATACCATGATGCGACAGCTAATGTTGTAGAAGTCATAAAAGAGTTCCTTTATCTTGTATTTTTATCTATTCATTTTACCATTACTGACCAAAACAGTAAAATAGATTGTTTTTATCATGCCGATAGGTAAAAACTATCACAATAAAAAGTAGCTTTCGCTACTTCTTTCTTAGTCAAGTGATGAAACGAAGTCACCACCAAAGTATTCTTCTGATAGTTTAGCTAAGCTACCATCTTCTTTGAGTTCTTTAATACGTTTATTAACAAAGCTCTGCAATTCTTTTCCATCTTCTGTATCAGCGAAGAGAAGGTATTCCAAGCCATCTTTGTCGCTACCAACTGATGTTTTAAGAGCTGTGACTGTCAGATTGAACCCTTGGTCTTTGACAATATACTGTGATGAGATAGCGTCATAAAGAATGAAGTCGATACTTCCATTCTCAATGTGTTGCACGCGAGTTGTCAATCCTGTTGAACTTGAAGCGTAGTTGATTTGGATAGGATCCTTGTCTGGATTAGCCTTGTTCCACTCTTCCAAAACTTGAGCGTAATTTGATCCTGAGATAACCTCAGTCTTCTTACCTGAAAGTTGATCTAGACTATCGTAAGATGTTCCTTCCTTACTTGTAATAGCATAGTTTGATTTAGAGATTGGATCTGAGAAAAGATACTTCTCAGCACGCTCAGCATTGTAGTTGAAGTCATTAGCCGCAATCTGATAGCGGTCAGCATCGACACCCGTCAAGATAGAATCAAATGCAGTTGTGACAAAACTGAGTTCATACTCATCTGAATCTTCGAAGATTTTCTTCAAGACATCAATGTCATAACCAGCAAACTCGCCATCCTTTTTATAAGTAAAGGGAGCTGTATCAGAATCGGTCGCTACCGTAATCTTTGTCTTAGTTGATGATGAGCTTGATTGTGATGAGCAGGCCACCAAAAAGAGACTTGCTAACCCAATGAGTCCAAGTGTTGCCAATAATTTCTTTTTCATACACATTTCCTTTTTCCTCTATGATAACTTCATTCTAACAAAAACATTAGAGGCTGTATAATAGCAAATTCTTATCAAGTCTATAGAAAAAAGCTATCACAAGAAAAAAGCCTGAAACCTAAGGTTCAGACTTGATTGATTCTCTTAGAAACTTTGTTTTTTAGCCTTACGTTCAGCACGGCCCTTAGCTCTAGCTTCAGCACGACGTTCACGTTTACGCTTTTCATCAACCTTCCACTGAATTTTCTTCTTGTAGCCAGGTTTGATTTTTTTCTTTTTCTTCTTAACCAGACCAATCATCTCAGTGTCCAGTTTTTTGTAAGATTTCTCACGATTAGCACGGCGATCACGGTCATATGTATCTTGAATTTCACCATCTTTGACCACTTTTGGCACAAAGGCTACGCCCAATTTCTCAAGCTCACGAATATCTGAATCGTCACTCGGTTGGTAGAGGGTAATAGCTGTGCCTGACAAGCCGTTACGACCTGTACGACCAACACGGTGCACAAAGAATGACAAATCTTGTGGAATGGCATCGTTGATAACATGACTGACACCTTCGATATCGATACCACGCGCTGCCAAATCGGTTGCCACGATGTATTCAAAATCAAGATTCTTAACCTGATTCATGATGCGCTTACGCTCACGTGGTGGAATTCCACCGTGAATTTTAGCAACCTTGAGACCGTTTGATACTAAGTAGGCATGAAGGTCATCAGCACGTTCCTTAGTATTCACAAAAATCATAGCCAAATAAGGATTGAGGATTTTTGACAATTGAAGAATCTGCGCATTCTTATCACGACCTTTAGTTGAAATCAACCAGTTGTCAATAGTATCTGCAATAACTGTTGATGTCTTGATTTTTTCCATGACAGGATTTGTCAGGTATTTTTTCAAGAATGGTTGTAATTTTTGAGGGATTGTTGCTGAGAAGACAAGGATTTGGACATCCTTCGGAAGACCTGCCGCAATCTTATCGACCGTATCAAGGAATCCCATATCCAAGGTCATATCTGCTTCATCTACAACAAAGGTGTGAGCTCTATGAATTTCAAGGTCACCTGATTGGACCAAGTCATAGATACGACCTGGTGTTCCGATAACGATGTGTGGTTGAGCAACCTTCAATTTCTCGATTTGACGAAGTTTGTCAGTACCACCGACATAGTTAACGACGCGAATTTCTGTCTCAGAATGCTCTGCAATTTGCTTAGTTGCTTGATAAATCTGAGTCGCAAGTTCACGAGATGGTGCAGTGATAACAACTTGAACATCCTGTCTTGACTCATCAATCTTTTCAAAGATTGGTAGCAAGAAAGTGTGCGTTTTACCTGAACCTGTTTTTGATTCACCGACCAAGTCACGACCTGAACGAACAACAGGAATCAGTTTCTTTTGGACATCCGTTGGCTCCTTAAACTTGATTTCGTCAAGCGCCTCTTGGATGTAGCTCTTAAAATTAAAATCTTTAAATGACATATTCATTATGGGCTTAAGATACTAAAGTCTACCAGCCCTTCCTTTTCTTTAAATTCTGTTCTTCTCATTATACCATTAAATAGAGACTTTTAGCAAAATCAAAGAGCCTACTAACGTAGACTCCTGTGTTTTATAGATACATGATCGCTAGTGCAATAGCTGATAGGACAAGTCCAACTGTCCAGAGGAAGGCATCCACTTTCCACTCAGACCATTCTTCAGACTTACCTGTAATACCACCTAGTTCAAGATGGTGGTGGAATGGTGTCATTCTAAAAATACGACGACCTTCACCAAATTTTTTCTTAGTGTATTTGAAGTAAGAAACCTGCAACATAACAGAAGCTGTCTCAAATACATAGACAAAGCCGATAAAGAGTAAGGTCCATTCAACACGAAGGGCAATTGAGATAGCTGCCAAGAGGGCACCGAGTGCAAGGGAACCGACATCACCCATAAAGACCTTGGCAGGTTTATGGTTGAAAACGAAGAAACCTAGAAGGGCACCGATCATTGTCACGATAATCAAGAGGATATCAAACTGTCTTTGCTGAACAGCAATCACAGCATAAGCCAAGAGACTGATAACCACTGAAATTGAAGCAAGTCCGTCAATACCATCAGTCAGATTAACCGCATTGGAGAAACCGACTACCCAGAAAAGAACAAAGAGAACATAAATAATTCCTAGGTGAGCATGGAATCCAAAGATATTGATAGAATCAGTACCACTTGGACGAACATGGACAAAGTAGAAAATCAGACCTGCTAGAATTTGAAGTGCCATCTTCTGCCATGGTTTCAAACCTTCATTGATTTGCTTAAAGATTTTCAAGAAATCATCCAAAAATCCAATAATACCGTAGATAACAAGAACTGACAAAATTCCGATAACAACTCCTTTTTCACCAACGGGTGAGAAAAGAGAGAAGAAGGCTGATACGAGAACTGCAACTACGAGAAATACTGTACCACCCATTGTTGGTGTACCAGCTTTTTCCAAGTGCTGTTTGACATCTTCGTGCATCTGTTGACCACCAATTTTTTTCAATTGGTAGTATCGAATAAAGTATGGCATGGCTACAACTGTCAAGACAAAGGCAACCAGACCTGCTATTATGCTAAAAAACATTTTAGTCTCCTATTGTTATGGTTAATTTGGAAACAGAATCCATTGCAGTTCCTGCTTCAACATTTTGTTTTGTAACGGTACCCGAATCGGATCCCTTGTATTTGATGGTAATTCCTGTCCACTTGGCGAAGGTCTCAACATTTTCCTTAGTCCAGCCATACATATCTGGAAGAGTCTCCAATTTATCTGTTAAAAGAAGAATCTGTTGATTGGCATCGAGATTTGTACCTTCTTTGACAGATACTTTAGTGATTTCATTACCTGTTCCTACAACGACTGGATGTACCAAATTGCGGCGCAATTCTTCTGAAACATCACCAGGTGCTTCTCCGACAAGATTGCCGACTTTGTAAGAACTTGTTTCTGTAATATTGTCTGTTACAGTGCTTGTTGTTGTCAGAGTGTCCTTCATCAACATAGCTTCTTCAAGAACAGGATTAACAACGGTCGCATAGTAAGAGTTTGACCATTTTTCAGGCTGTTGAACAGTCACATACATGATAAAATCAGGTTCATCAGAAGGTACCATAGCAACAACTGAGTAAATATTGTCATATTGACCTGAAAGGTAACCTGTACCATTTTCATTAGCAATCTGGGCTGTACCTGACTTAACGGCAACTGAGTAGTCTCCAACTTGAATAATTGGCGCTGCTTCTGTCTTACTATAAAGTGTACCGTAGGTTGGGTCGGTTCCGACCGTAACCATATAATCACGAGTCTGACTAGCTGCATCTGCCGAAATGGGATTCCCGACAACTTCTGAACTGGCAACACGTTTACTGTTGTTATTAGTATCAACAATTTGTGAAATAAATTGTGGCTCTAGCATAGCACCATTATTTGACACTGAAGTAAAAGCACGCAACATCTGTGTCTGAGTCACACTGATACCTTGTCCAAATGATGACATGGCAGTATTAACAGAGTTATCAGAGATAAAACCTGCTGACTCGGAAGCCAAACCAAAACGTGTTGGGTAACCAAAGCGATAAAGTGAGAGGTAATTTGACCAAGTCGAATCACCCATAGCCTGCTCAAGAAGCGTCATACCCACGTTTGATGAGTAGGCAAAACCTTGAGCATAGGTCATATATTGACCTGTTGAACTTCCGTCATTGATGGACCAGTCATTGATGGTTGTATCAGAGACAGTCACACCGTTGGCATTGGTATAGGTTGCATTAGCATCGAAGGTTCCATTGTCAATAGCTGCCGCTAGGAGCATGACTTTCATGGTTGACCCTGGTTCATAGTTAGACTGATAAAGCATGGTTGTCCAGTCTGACAGTTCTGAAAGACCTTCCTGAGTATCAGAATTATAAGTAGGTCTTTGAGTTGTCGCTAGAATTTCACCTGTCTTAGCATTAACAACTGTCGCAGAGGCATTGACACCATTAGCTTGAGCTTGGAAGGCATCCATCTGCGTTTCTAAATAGGTTTGGAGGGTTGCATCCAAGGTCGTGTAAATATCATTACCATTGACTGCAGCCTTATCTACCTTACCTGTTCCTAGAAGGGTATTCCCGTTTTTATCAATCTCATAGGTCATACTACCATCAGTACCTGACAATAGTGTATTCAAAGAGGCTTCGAGACCAGTTGTACCAACCAGTTTTTTAGTGCCATCTGAATTTTCTTGCGATTGTGCCAAACCGATAAATTGAGAGGCGAAGGTTCCGTTAGGATACATACGACTGGTTGATGTTTCAAAGGCGACACCCTTAATACCAGCATTATCCAAGGCTTCTTTTAGCGCTGACATTGTACTATAACTCAAGCCAGATCCCTGTGTTCCAAAAGAAACCTGAAAGACATCCTTAGTCTTCAATTGAGTGAGAACATAATCTTTTTCCATGCCCAACTGCTCATTAAAAATCTGTGCAACTGTATCATATTGAGATTCTTGAACATAAAGTTTGTCACCAGTTGAATTAACATAGCTGGTATCAATGATGGCATAGATACTGTAAGTTGTCGAATCCTCCGCAATGACATTTCCATTTCGGTCATAGATAGTCCCACGTTTGGCTTGAACAGAGACTGTTCTCGAATAAACAGACTTGGCTCCTTCTGATAGATCGACACCGAATTTGCTGTCTGTTCCGATAATAATGGCAAAATTAATGACAAAGATAAAGAAGATAAATGCCGCTAAAAGCATGAGATTTTGACCAACATGCTTACGGTTTTCCTCAGGTGTCTTTCGATTCTTGATGACAAAATTCATAAAGAAATCACCTAAGCGTTTAAAATACTTGATCATTGGTCATCCACCTTTTGAATATTGTCATTTTGAATGCTCAAACCTGCCTCACCAGCAATCTGCTTAACACGGTCAGCTCTTGAGAGCTCGTTAACCTCTTGTTTAGCATTATTGAGTTCAGTCTCTGCTTCATTTATCTGGGAAGTTAGGTCTGTAATCTGCTGCTTAACCTCCTGATTACGACTTTGGAGGTAAACAAGACTGACAGCCATCGTGATAGCTGTGACAATTATGGCACCATAAAAGGCTTTTTCCAGTCTTGTTAGCAGACGAATCCTCTTAGATAGAGCTGCCGCAACAGCTTGATTTCGTCTATCTCTTGGCATGATAGGTCTCCTTAGATACGAACTTTTTTAGCCACTCGCAATTTAGCCGAGTGGGCACGGTTGTTAGCTTCTAATTCCTCTTGACTTGGTAGAATTGGCTTTCGATTAACCAAGGCAATCTTAGGCTGCATATCATCTGGAATGAATGGTAGTCCTTTGGGAACTTCAACTGTAGATGCCTCTTTGAAAAGCTGCTTAGTCAAGCGATCCTCCAAAGAATGGAAGGTAATCACTGAGATACGTCCATCCAGAACAAGAAGATCAAGTGCCTGCTGAATTGACTCATCTGCTGCACCCAACTCATCATTAACCTCAATACGGATAGCTTGGAAAATCTGCTTAGCAGGATGTCCTTTTTTCTTGAGTTCCTTGGCAGGCTTAGCTGACTTGATCAATTCAGCCAATTCTGTTGTTGTTTCAATCGGTTTTGCCTGACGAGCTTCTTCAATTTTTCTAGCGATTTGTTTGGAGAACTTATCTTCACCGTATTTGAAGAAGATTCTAACTAAATCGTGATAGTCATAAGTATTGACCACATCATAGGCTGTCAGACTACCTTCACGGTTCATTCGCATGTCCAGCGGAGCATCTTTTTTATAAGAAAAACCACGTTCACGCTCATCCAACTGTGGGCTAGAAACACCAAGGTCATAGAGGATACCGTCAATTTCAGTGACTCCAAGCGCTGTCAAATTTGACTGGAGATTTCTAAAGTTGTCCTTGATGAAGGTCACCATACCTCGGTCAATGTAGTCCTTTAATTTGATTTGGGCATTGTCAATCGCTTTCTGATCCTGGTCAAAACAGTAAAGGTGCCCTTTTTCTGATAACTGTGATAATAAATAGGACGAGTGCCCTGCTCCACCGAGCGTAGCATCCACATAGACGCCATCAGGTTTGATATCCAACATATCAACCGTCTCGTGCAAAAGCACCGTCACATGATGAAATTCATTTGTCATAACTTTAATTATACCATAAAGCTAAGCTATCTGTCTTAACTAGTAAGTCTTTATGGGATAAGAAAAGAGATTGAAAAATGTCAATCTCTCCTATCCTCTTGTCTGTCCATTACCGTTGATATAGAACTTGGTTGATGTTAATGCTTCAAGTCCCATTGGGCCACGGGCATGGAGTTTCTGTGTTGAGATACCAATCTCTGCTCCCAATCCAAAGACAAATCCATCTGTAAAACGTGTTGAGGCATTGACATAGACAGCTGCTGCGTCCACTTGATCTTGGAAACTTTCTGCAGCGACAATATCTCGGGTTACAATGGCTTCGCTGTGGTGAGTCGTATAGGTGTTGATCCAGTCGATAGCCTCTTGAGTTGAAGAGACAACTTTTACAGACATGATATAGTCCAAAAATTCAGTCGCAAAATCTTCTTCAGTCGCTAGTTTGGCATCTGGTAGAAGCGCTAGCGCTTTATCATCAGCACGGAATTCAACAGGTTGAACTTTTTTGATTGCCGCATCTAGGACTGGCAAGAAGGCTGCCGCAATTTTTTCATGTACCACAAGGCTCTCTGCTGAATTGCAAACACTTGGGCGCTGCGTTTTAGCATTGATGATAATCTTTGTAGCCGTATCAAGGTCAGCAAATTCATCCACATAGATATGAACATTACCAACACCTGTCTCGATGACAGGCACCTTTGATTTTTCCTTAACTGTGTTAATCAAGCGAGCACTACCACGTGGAATAAGAACATCTACATAGTCAGTTGCCTGCATCAGCTCTTCTGCAACGGCATGAGACGTATCCTCTACCAACTGCACCACATCAGGGTTAATACCTGCATCTGCCAAGACCTGACGAGCTACCCCAACCAGGGCCTTGTTAGAATGGATAGCGTCACTACCGCCACGAAGGATGATGGCATTATTGGTCTTGAAAGCTAGCGAGAAAGCATCAATGGATACATTTGGACGGCTTTCAAAAATCATGGCAATCACACCAAGTGGGACACGTTTTTGAACAATCTTTAAACCGTCAAGATTGGTATAACCACGGACCACCTGACCAATAGGATCTTCCAAATCAGCTACCTGGCGGAGCCCTTCAGCCATAGCTTCGATACGGTCATGAGTCAACATGAGACGATCTAACATAATATCTGAAATCTTGCCCTTAGCAGCTAGCATGTCTTTTTCATTTTCAGAAATAATCTGTGAACTTTCTGCTACTAAACGCTCTGCCACTGCTGACAAGAGCTGATTTTTCTGACTAGTTCCCAGCTTTGCTAGTTCTCGACTAGCAGTGCTAGCTTTTTTTCCTAAACTATCAATAGTTGTCATAAACTTACCTCACTTTTGTGAAAAGAGTGTCCCTATTTTTTCGCCATCAAGGACACGCAGGATGTCACGTGGGTTGGCACCATTCATCAGCACCATCTCCCCCTTGTTATCAAAGACCATTTGGGCTGACTTGATTTTACTCATCATGCCGCCAGTACCGAACTTAGAGCCTGCACCTCCTGCCGACGCCAAGATTTCCTCCGTAATTTCTGGAACATGGCTGCGCAAGACAGCATCATCGTAGATAGTCGGATTTTTATCAAAAAGCCCGTCGATGTCTGATAACATAATCAGAAGGTCTGCCTTGGTAATGCGGGCTACAACTGCTGACAGACGGTCATTATCACCGAACTTGGTCTGGTGGTCCATCTCATCAATACTGGTCGCATCGTTTTCATTAACGATAGGCAAAATTCCCATGCCAATCAGACTTTCAAAGGCATTGGTAACATTTTCCAAGCTTTCAGGAAATTCAACCACATCACGGGTCAAAAGAATCTGAGACACCACAGTCTGGTAGTGGGAGAAAATCTGCGAATAAAGATTCATCATAGCAACCTGACCCACACTTGAGATGGCCTGCTGTTTAGACAAATCAGACGGTCGTTTATCCAATTCCAAGACATTGAGCCCAAATCCCATGGCACCAGAAGAAACCAGAACGACCTCTTTTCCTTTATTCATCAGACTTGAGATGACGAAAGCAAGGTGGTCGATTTTTTCTAGATTGATTTTACCAGAAGGAAGAACAAGGCTGCTGGTACCAACTTTTATAACAATACGTTTTACATCTTCAAAATTTCGTTTCATAGAAAAATTATACACTAAAATAGACTTTGTGGCACGTTTTAATTCAGAGAATTCTTCCCATGAATATCTTTTTTAAGATAGAATTGGACATTCTAAACTGCTAGAAATTTTTATCTGAAAAGCGAAAACATCTGTTTGCAAGACCTTTCGTCATTTCAGTAGGACTGAGACCAGCAGAGATGGTATAATATAATCTAGAAAGAAAGGCAAGTCACCTCTATGAATATCATTGATTATCTTAAGAATCAATCAAACAGAAGTTTCAAGGAAGCCGCTATCAATCAGCTTGATATCGCAGTCTTAAACGAGATAAATTATTTAGTTTTTAAAGATTTTCTTGACTTTAAGGCTAGTGCAAAAGACGGTATTACTTTTAAAGAGTTAGCTCAGAATTATAAGTCTCTCAAGCAAGTCAGACAGGAGAATCCAGAAAAATCAAACGAACTCTTTCTAGCCTATCAATCAAGGGTCCAACTTCTAGAACTCTTAGCAGAGAGCTCTCGTTTTGAAAATTGTCTGCTTTTCGGCTATCAAGATATCTTCGATGATCAAGAAGAAATCCAATTTGCAGCAAGCAGCTTTGCTATTGACCAAAATATTCTCATTGTCTATCGGGGGACTGACAGTAGTTTTACAGGATGGAAAGAGGACTTTAATCTAGCCTATCTCAGCCAGATTCCTTCGCAAAAACTTGCCCTAGACTACCTGGAAACTATCAGTCATGCTAATCAAGGGAACATCATTTTATCTGGTCACTCAAAAGGGGGCAACCTAGCCCTCTATGCTGCCTATCAGAGCAAGCATCAAGAACGTATCCAAGATATTTATCTCTTTGATGCCCCCGGCCTAGCTCAGGAAGATGTGGAAACTCCTTCCTACCAAAGTTTACTTCCTAAAATTCACGCTTTCAGACCTCAATCCTCTCTAGTTGGTATTCTATTTGATAAACAAGTTGAAGAAACCATTATCAAAAGTTCTGGCATCAATCTCATGCAGCACCTCCTGCTACTCTGGCAGGTTGACCTTGCTCACAGTCAGTTTATCCAAGCAGATAAGACAAGCCAAGTCAGTGATAAGGCCGCTCAAATTAGCCAGAACTTTCTGAGCAATAATTCCAAGGCAAATAACAAAAGGCTCATCAACTTAATCTACCGTATCCTAAGAGAACCTAGACAAGAGATGACCCTGCTAGAAAAGCTTAAAAGTATTCTCAGTCTTCTGAAATCTAGCAGTAAGGCAGAGAAAAATGCTCTATTGGCTAGCTTAAAAAATATCATATTATCTGTCAAAGATAGCGATATCCGTCCCCAAAGGCAGGAATCAGAGTACCTAAGAAGCCGCCGCCTCTTTCTATCTGCCCTTATGCTGCCAGAAAAACTAGCTCGACAGTCAAAATACCTAGCCCTCCTAGTCCTTTTGACGCTCATACTAACGCTTTATGTTATTTATCAGGACGCTCAGCTCAACCTCATTATCTTTTCTTGTCTCTTTTTTCTTTGTAGCCTGATTGCTGGAGTTCTATCTTTGAGCTCTTGGATAAAAGCAGAGCAGAAACTAACTTTGGAGTACCTACCTGGTCTCTCTTGTTTCTGTGTTATTATCAACCTTATCTACCAAGCTACAAGGTCACACTTCCACTTTTCATTAATCACAAACTCACTACCAAATGCAATGCTCTTCCTTCTAGCTCTAGCCCTCTGGCAGACCAGCTACCAATACTTGAAAACCAAAGACTATCTTCCAGAAATTGCCCATTGGCTGAAAAGAGCTGCTATTCTATCAGCCATACTCATCGTCACAAGCCTAGTCTTTCCAAGTTTCTTGCTCTTTTTTATGGACTGGATTTTGATTCTCATTATTATCGGTAAAATCATCTCTGTCAGCCTCATCAGCTATTTTCAATGGAGTAAATAAGAAAAACCCACTTTCTAAACCTGATAGAAAGTGGGTTTCATTTTTAGTGTATTAGGTTAGGAAAGAGTCTCCTCTGACTCAATTTCCCCTTACAATGATTTATAAAGTTGGCTAGCATTATCAACTGTGAAGCCGTATTCTTTGAAGATACGGTCACCAGGTGCTGATGCTCCCCAAGTGTCGATTGTAAGTGTCTTACCGTTAAGACCAACGTATTTGCCCCAACCGAAGCTTGAACCTGCTTCGATAGCAAGACGTTTTGTAACAGCAGCCGGCAAGATTGATTCTTTGTAGTCTGCTGATTGTTCATCAAAGATGTTTTGTGCTGGCATTGAAACAACTCGAACGTGGATGCCTTCTTGAGCAAGAGCAGCTTGCGTATCAAGCGCCAATTTCACTTCAGAACCTGTTGCAATCAAGATACCATCAAGGTCGCCTTTTGCTTCAGAAATAATGTAGGCACCCTTGTTAAGACCTTCTTCAGCCAATTCTTGACTTCCTTCAAGGACTGGAAGGTTTTGACGTGTCAAGACAAGCATAGTTGGACGATCTGTTTCAGCAAGGGCACGTTTCCAAGCAGCATTGGTTTCATTACCATCTGCAGGACGGATAACGTTAAGGTTTGGCATTGAGCGAACGCTTGCCAATTGCTCAACTGGTTCGTGAGTTGGACCATCTTCACCAACTGCGATAGAATCGTGAGTCATAACGTAGACTGTTGGCAAACTTTGAAGTGCTGCCATACGAACAGCTGGAAGTAGGTAGTTTGAGAAGACGAAGAATGTTCCGCCGTAAACACGTGTTCCGCCGTGAAGGGCAATACCATTCATAGCTGCAGCCATGGCAAATTCACGAACACCGAACCAGATGTTACGTCCAAGGTAGTTATCTGGTTGGAAGTCAGATTCTTCCTTGACCATAGTGTTGTTAGAAGCTGAAAGGTCAGCTGAACCACCCCAGAATGATGGTACTTGTGCAGAAATTTGTTGGATAGCTGCTTGACTTGATACACGGCTAGCAACTGCTGTTCCGAGTTCATGAGCATCAAGAGTCACATTGATTGGGTTACCTGAGAAGGCTTCCTCATACTCAGCTGCCAATTCTGGATAGGCTGCTTTGTAGGCTGCAAAAAGCTCTGTCCATGCTGCTTCTTCCTGAGCACCACGGTCTTGGATTCCTGCTGCAAAACGCTCTGCTACTTCTTCAGGAACAGTGAAGGCTGGGTAATCGTAACCGTAAACTGATTTAGCATGGTCGATTCCCTCTTGTCCGATTGGCGCACCGTGAACTGCTGATGTTCCTTGACCTTTGGCACCGTAACCGATGATTGTCTTAACTTCGATGATAGATGGTTTTTCTGTCTCAGCTTTAGCGGCTTCGATAGCGGCAGCGATTGCTTCCAAATCATTACCATCTTTAACCAAGATATGTTGCCAACCGTAGGCTTCAAACTTAGCTTTAACATCTTCTGTGAAGGCCATTGATGTTGAACCATCTAGTGAAATGTCGTTTGAATCGTAAAGAAGGACCAATTTCCCAAGTTTCAAGTGACCAGCAAGACTGGCTGCTTCTTGAGAAACACCTTCCATAAGACAGCCATCACCGTTAAGGGCATAAGTGTAGTGGTCAACAATGTCAAAATCTGGTTTGTTAAACTTAGCTGCCAAGTGAGCTTCTGCCATTGCCATACCAACAGCATTTGCGATACCTTGTCCTAGAGGTCCTGAAGTTGCTTCAACACCATCAGTGTGGTTAACTTCTGGGTGGCCTGGTGTTTTTGAACCCCATTGACGGAAGTTCTTCAAATCATCCATTGAGACATCATAACCTGACAAGTGCAAAAGGCTGTATAGAAGTGCTGAACCGTGTCCTGCTGACAAGACAAAACGGTCACGGTTAGTCCATGTGCGACCAGTCTTTGGATTGACCTTCATAAATTGATTCCAAAGCACATAAGCCATCGGTGCTGCACCCATTGGAAGACCAGGGTGACCTGAGTTTGCTGCCTGAATCGCTTCGATTGAAAGCGTACGAACAGTATTAACTGCTAATTGATCAATATTATCAAATGCCATGATATCTCCTTTGAATATCTGTAGAAAAAATTTGAAAATAGTTGTGAAAACACTCCATTTTCAGTGAAACTGATTTCATTATATCACATTTTCAGAAAAAAAGGAAAGGTTTTCAAAATTCAGAAAAAAGGACTAAGTAAAGAAATTCTCTTTGCTTAGTCCTCTTTATTCTATGAAAGGCTTTCACTCTCTGACTTCACTAGTTCACTCTCAGATAAGCTTTGAGATTCGGAACTGGATAGACTTTCTGAAATAACTTCTTCTGCCATTAGGCGGATATCTCTTTTTGTCTGTGCTTCTTCTTTTTGACGTTTAAGCGTAGCTTTTTTCTCACGGCTATCGAACCATAACTTGATACGACTACCTAGTCGAATAGCCATGAACCCTTTGAGAATCAACTGATAAACAAAAACAATCAAGGACTCTAAAAAGAGTAAAACTTCGATGACAATAACACCAAAAAGACTCCAAGCCATAAAGAGTGTAATCAAGAGTTGAGAAAAGATTTTTTTGAGATTTCCCAAGTGGTTGTTGTGAATGGACAAGGTCTCTAGGAATAAATCTAGGATACCTTGTAATAGGCTCGATTTTACAAGTTTGTCACCATCCAAATCAGCTGAGGCAGAAGCCTTAACAACTAAAACCGTCTCCCCATCACTAAAAATATCCACCTGATCTCCAAGTTTAGGAACAAAAGTAAATTGCTCCAAGCTTACTCGCTTCAGACCTCCTTCAGCCTGACCCAAATAAACCACATCTCCATCAATCGTTAAAATTCTGTACATGAAATCACTCGCCTTTTCTTATCTTGCAGTCAGAATACCAAAGATTGGAGACTCTGTCAAGGTCAAAAAAAGCCCTGCAACCTTACAATTACAGAGCTTTTCTAGTATCGATTTACGAATTATGAACACGGTTCATGTATTCTGTATAAGTCTCAGTCTGCATCAAATCTTTTGCATTTTGAACACGGTCCTTGGTTGGTGGCTTAACACCTTCAAGGGGATAAGGGATTCCAAGTTCACGCCACTTGAACTCTCCCATAGTGTGATAAGGTAGAATTTCAAACTTATCCACATTTTTTAGGGTCTTGACGAACTTACCGAGATTAATCAAATCCTCATCAATATCTGTCAATCCAGGTACCAAAACGTGACGAATCCAAACTGGAATTTCCTTATCTGACAAGTATTGGGCAAATTTCAAGATATTTTTATTAGGCTGTTTGGTTACAAAAAGGTGCTGCTTGGGATCAATTTCTTTAATATCCAATAGGACAAGGTCTGTTACCGCCAAAAGCTTATCAAGAATTTCATGATACTCAGGTGTCTCACGATAAGTAAAGCCACAGGTATCAAGCGTACAGTGAATACCCAACTTTTTCGCCTCTGTAAAGAGAGCTGTTACAAAATCAATTTGCAGCATGGCTTCACCACCTGAAACAGTGATTCCACCTTTATTTCCCCAAAAATGTTTGAATTGCAGCGCTTCTTTGAGGACATCTTCAACAGTACGTTCTGTTGATTTATTGGTTTCCATTTCCCAAGTATCAGGATTGTGGCAATACTGACAGCGCAGCTTACAACCTTGCATAAAAACGATGAAACGGATACCAGGCCCATCCACAGAACCGAAACTTTCTGTTGAATGGATTTGACCTGTTACTTTTTTATAGTCAATTTCTGTCATCTTTGCCTCCATGTAACCGTTTTATTTATTTTCATTATACACTTTTCAAACTCAAATCACTAGCTTCTGGCTAGAATTTCACAATTTCTATACTATAACATTCCAAATTCAAGCAGCTTGAACTTAAATATTATAGAACAGAAAAAAAGTAAGTCGCCTAAGGCTGACCTACTCCTCTTCAAGTTCAGGGAGGTCTGTCAAAATAAGCTTGAGCTTAGTCACACGACCATCCTTGACCTTATCATTTATCAGTTCGATAGATTTACCATTATTTTCAAGCTGGTAATGTTCCTTGACTTCCTGCGTTGGAATGGTTCCAACACCTGTCAGATAGAATCCAGCAATGGTATCCACATCGTCACTTTCCAATTCTGTTTGGAAATATTCGTTGAAATCATTTAGCGTCATGGTTCCAAGAACGATATAGGTATTGTCAGCAATCTCTCTGACATCAACACTAGCCTTATCTGTTTCGTCATCGATTTCTCCGACGATTTCTTCCAAGAGGTCCTCAAGAGTGACAATACCTGCCACACCACCGTATTCATCTAGCAAAATCGCCATCTGATTGTGGCTATTTCTAAAGGCCTTCAAAAGATCGTCAACGAAGATAGTTTCTGGAACAAAGAGGGGCTCTTGCATGATACGTCTCAGACGAACATTGTCAAAACCTTGCTCAAAACCTGCTGTCAAAAGACGTTTGGTATGGATAACACCGATAACCTTGTCCTTATCCCCCTCATAGACAGGGATACGTGAGAAGTTCTCCTTGAGAATTTTTTGGATATTTTCCTGAGTATCATCCTCAATGTCAATCATAAAGGCATCTGTACGAGGCACCATAACCTCACGCGCCATGAGTTCATCCAGTGAGAACACCCCTTGCAGCATCTCAATCTCTTCAGCTGCCAGAGTCTCTTCGCTGTTGGTCAACATGTACTCAATCTCGTCACGCGTCATCTGTTCATCTGCGTCATCAAAAGTCATTGGGGTAATGCGGCTGAGCAGATTTGTCGATGCTGATAGCAACCATACAAAAGGACTGACCAGTTTTCCTAAAAAGATGATGATAGGTGCAGAGACAACCGCTAGATTTTCCTTAAGATTCATAGCGATACGCTTTGGATAAAGCTCGCCAAGAACGATAGAAATATAGGTCAAAAAGACCAAAGAAATAACACTAGCTGCTGTTTGCGCTGCCGCTGAATTTCCCAACCAACCTGCAATAACTTCTCCCAGAGAAGCTGACAAACTAGCCCCCTGCAAGAGGCTGATAAAGGTAATCCCAACCTGAATGGTTGAGAGGAAATTATTGGGATTTTCCAGAACGCTCAAGAGGCGACTGTATTTTTTATCTCCTTCTTCTGCTTTCTGCTCAACACGAGCTCGGTTGAGAGAAACCATAGCCATCTCAGATGCTGAGAAAAAGGCATTTAGAAGGGTCAAGATAAGTAAAAGGACAAATTGTAACACTAAGGACTGACTGCCAGGGTCTTCCATTGCTATTCTCCATTCAAAAATTTAATATAGTGTTCTTATTATAGCATATTTTTCAAGGATAGCCTAAGAAAGATAGACTTTTTGCTCTGCCATTCCCAAAACGTGCTATAATAAGGGCAAACTAAGAAGACACGGAGAGTGCTTATGACACTAATTTCAATGACAAATGTGAGTTTAACGAGACAAGGCAAAACTCTTCTTAAAGACCTCAACTGGCAGGTTGAAAAGGGGCAAACCTGGGCCATTCTTGGACTAAATGGAGCTGGAAAATCAACTCTTTTGAAGCTGATTATGGCTGAATTTTTCCCAAGTCAAGGTCAAGCTAGCATTCTGGGACATACCTTCGGACAGGGGGATATCACTGACCTCAGAAATCAGATTGGGGTTGTGTCATCCTTTATTACTGAGCGCCTGCCTCAGCACATGAAGGCTGAAAAAATCGTTCTAACTGGTAAATATAAGTCTTCCATTCTCTACAAGGCTTACGGTGACGCAGAACTCCAAGAAGCCAAAGACATGCTGCTTTCACTTGGAGCTGGTGACTTGATTGGTCGCAACTACCACAGCCTCTCTCAAGGTGAGAAGCAGATTGTCCTCATCGCTCGTAGCCTCATGGAAGACCCTGCCATCATCATTTTGGACGAAGCTACCGTTGGACTGGATCTTTTTGCTCGTGAAAAATTGCTGCGCCAGATTGATAAAATTACAGAGCTAGCGCATGCACCACTTGTACTCTATGTGACCCATCACGCCGAAGAAATCACTGAGAAAATGACTCATATCATGCTCCTTAGACAAGGACAAATCGTGGCACAAGGTCCTAAAAATGACATTATTAAACCAGAAGTCCTAGCAGACTTCTATCAAAATCCTGTCACTATCATCCCAATTGACGACCACCGTTTCTACATCAATCCCATCATTGATTAAAAAAGACAGCTATCTCAAATCAAAAAGAGATAGGCTGTCTTTTTCTTAAGATAATTTTTCCACCATGACAAGAAAAGGTGGTGTATTAATTTGATTGAGTGGCTGATAGATCATGGCTGTGAAGCTCTTTTGATCAAGCTTACTGACATAGTCCAGCACCGCATCTTTTTCCATATCGCCACCCTCATGACCATAATAAATCATGACAGCAAGACGACCACCAACTTCTAAGCGCTCCAGAATTTTCTCGATGGCAAGAAGAGTCGTATCTGGCTTGGTGATAATGGATTTATCAGCAGTCGGCAGATAGCCTAGATTAAAAATCGCTGCGCGAATAGGCTCAGTAACATATTGGTCTACATTTTCATGCCCATCTAAAATTAACTGAGCATTACTGATGTCAAGTCCTTCCAAACGCTCCCCTGTCTTTTCAAGAGCTTCTTTTTGCACATCAAAAGCATAGACTTTCTTAGCCAGTCCAGCGAGAAAGGCAGTATCATTCCCCTTTCCCATAGTGGCATCAACAGCTATACTATTGTCATCTAAAACCTCTGCTAGAAAATCATGTGAGAGGTGAATTGGTCGTTTGATCATGCTGTCTCCTCCACCTTACATCCTTGCCAAGAGCCACGTCTTTCCATTTCAACATCGATGGCATTGAGGACTTCCCACTTGTTGAGGCTCCACATTGGTCCAATCAGCATGTCACGAGGAGCATCACCTGTAATACGGTGAATAACGATATTTTTAGGAATAATCTCCAGTTGGTCGCAGATGATAGAGACGTACTCTTCCTGACTGAGCAGTTGCAAACGACCTTCATGGTAGTCACGCTGCATGCGAGTATTGGTCATAAGGTGCAAAAGGTGCAACTTGATACCATCAATCTCGTTATCCGTCACGCAACGACGCACATTTTCCAGCATCATCTCGTGAGTCTCACCGGGCAGACCGTTAATCAAGTGGCTGACAATCTCCACCTTAGGCGCCAGCTCGCGCACGCGCTTAACCGTATCCACATAAAGCTGATAGCTATGGGCTCTATTGATTAATACTGACGTGTCCTCATAGGTCGTCTGAAGACCTAGTTCCAAGGTGACAAGCATGCGTTCACTTAGCTCTGCTAGGTAAAGAATAGTCTCATCAGGCAGACAGTCTGGTCTTGTCCCAATATTAATACCAACCACCCCAGGCTCATTGATAGCTTGTTCATAACGTTCCTTAATCACTTCCAATTTTTCATGCGTATTGGTGAAATTTTGGAAGTAAACCAGATATTTTTGAACATCAGGCCACTTGCGGTGCATGAAATCAATTTCCTTATAAAACTGATCACGGATAGGAGCATCAGGAGCTACGATAGCATCTCCAGAACCTGAAACAGTACAGAAAGTACAACCGCCATGAGCCACTGTTCCATCACGATTGGGACAGTCAAAACCAGCATCAATAGGTACCTTGAAAGTCTTCTCTCCAAAGAGTTCTCGGTAATAATCATTTAAAGTATTGTAACGTTTTTTCATAGGACTATTATAGCATAAAAAAGGGAGGCTAAGCCTCCACATTGGTAACGACACTAATCATCAACCCTAAACTCGATAGATAGATCACTTGTATCCAGCTTAACCTGTCCACCGATAGTAAAGGTAAAGAGAGGTTGTGTATGCGCCAAGTCAACATCGTAGATAACTGGAATCTGTTTGAGAATTGGGTGCTTTGCTAGCATAAAATCAAAAATCTCTGGCGTCATCTGACATTCTTTTGGAAAACGCCCAAAAACAACCGCTTGTGGATTAGGATAGGCTTGTAAAATAGCCGTCAAGTGACGTGAAATAATCTGATAAACATCATCTTCTGCTTCTTCCAAAAAGAGAATATATTTTTCAGGTTTCGGTGCATAATCCGTTCCTGTAAGGAGATTAAAAGTTGAAATATTCCCCCCGATAGCAATTCCTTCTGCCCGACCTTCATTATAGACCTTCCACTCAGTCGGAATGAAATGTCTAGCTTGACTAGGATCATACCAGGCATCGCTAGACCATTCCTGACTAGGCTCCAAGCCATAAGCAGACTGGGTCACTGCCCTTAGCCAAGCAGCTGATTGATAATCCTGCCCCTCTTCCATCTTAAAACTTGAATAAGAAGGCCCCATATAGGTTGGCATGCCAGTCTTGGCATAGATAGCATTCAAAATAGCTGTTGTGTCTGAATAACCACAGATAAGCTTAGGATTTTGAGCAATCAAATCATAATCCAGATAAGGTAGTAGCTCGTTGGAATTAAAGCCACCAATAGTTGCTAGAATACCGTCGACTGTATCGTCCGCAAAGGCCGCATGCAAATCCGCCACACGACTCTCAATACTGGCTGAATCAAACAAGTCCGTCTCAAAATAATGCTCTGAGAAAGACAGATGAAAACCAAGTTTTTCCAATCTTTCCTTGGCAGCAAGATTGGCATCAAAACCACCCAAACGCTCAATCGAGGACGATGGACTTAAAATACGTAAATGACTTCCTTCTTTCACTAGTGGCATAGGAATTCCTCCTTGTTTTTCCAGTATTATAGCACAAAAGGCTATTCAAAATAAATAGCCTTGTGCAAACGACATTTGGGATTAAAGGTTCCTAGACAGGAGGGACATTGCTTGCAGGACTCGTATTCAGCAATAGTCATTTCATAATGGCAAAGCCCACAGATAGCCACCTTATCCTGATCCAAATCCCTCGGATAGGCTTTAAAACTGTGATTTTCACAAGCATCGTGACAAAGATAGCAGGCATAATAGCTGGCGCAGCTAAAGCATTTTAAACCTAAGATATCACGTTCAGTATGATAGTGAGGACAGCGTGACGCACTGTCTAAATCAAGTCCCTTGATCATTTAGCTAGGAGGGAAAATAACTTGAGACGTTCAAAGATGAGAACTGCCAGGGCTGCTTTAACAATATCACCAGGCAAATAGATAAGGCAAGACACCAAAATTGGGACAAGATTGCCTAGATGGAGGTAATAAACCATGAAGAGCGCACCGCAGAGATTGATAAAGATAACACCAAAGAGTAAAATCCAAGCAAAAGCCTTGATCCAAGTCATTTGAGACCAGTAACGCTTGAAAAAATAGCCAATCAAAAGCACTGCGAAAGGATATGAGAACAAGTAACCACCACTAGCTGAGAAAAAGACAGCCAGACCGCCACGCCCTAAAAGACCAGTCGCATAAATAAAGAGATAAAGGAGTGCTGTTAAAAAACCACGTTTGGCTCCTAGAAAGGCTCCCATCATCATGAAAACCATATTCTGAATAACAATAGGTACAGGTAAAAAGGGGATGGGAATCGACGGCACATAAGCTAAAACAATGGTAATAGCAAGCCAAAGTGTCATTTGAGTCATATCTTTTATTTTCATAGTTAACCTCTTTTATTTATTAAGTTAACTATAGTGTAACCTAAAAGATAAAAAAAGTAAACCTTGTTTTAAAATAAGGTTTACACTTCTTTATTTTACTTTGTTAGATACTTATGACTCGTAATCATTAGGCAACCAAAGCCTAAGATAAATCCAGCTAAAACATCACTTGGATAGTGAACACCTAGATAGATTCGTGACAGACCGACCAAGAAAATAGTCAAACCTAGTAGAATAGCAATCAAACTAGCCAAGCCCTTCTTCTGACAAAGTTTGTAAGCAATGACAATGAGATTACCCAAGATAAGCATAGTCCCCATAGAGTGCCCACTCGGAAATGAATAGCCAGCTGCCTCCACCAAGTGACTGATACTTGGTCTAGGACGCTGAAAAATATGCTTTAGGCTAATGATAAATAGCCCTGCTAGAATCCCATTTCCAGCGATAAAATATGCCTCACGTCGCATTTTTTTCCAGTAGAATAGCCCTGCTATCAGAACTACTATGATAACCTGAGTTGAGGTATTTCCAACAACAGTTATTGTTTTAAAAAAGCTGGTTAAACCTGCTGGCAAGTCTCCTCGAAGAGCTGATTGAATACTTGTATCAAATCCACTCAAGGCATCGGGTGCGAATTTCACCAAAAAACCTAATATAAGAAAGAGGGTAATTGCAATTTCTGCTATAATTTTGTGTCTTTGTTCTTTCATACTTGATAAGTCTAAGTAATTGAGCTTAAATTTTCTTTAAGATTGGCTTCAAGGCTGCAAAGAGTGCGATAAAGGCGATAGCAAAGATAATACCTTCTAAAATATTAAATGGAATAACCATGGCAAACAGATAGTTACCCAACCCTAGAATAGCATTGATATCAAAGTTTGCAAACTTGGCATAAAGTGGCACTGCATAGACATAGTTGAGGGCAAACATGGCAAAAGTTAGTGCCAAAGTTCCTACAATAGATGCCACAATATAAGATTTTGTGCTACGTTTTTTGTTCCAAATCAAACCGATAGCAAGTAGGAAACAGCCCAAGGCAATAAAGTTCATAGGCATCCCAATCAAACTAGAAGCTCCGCCATTATTCAAAAGAAGCTTCAAAAGGGTACGAATGGTCAAAACTGCAAATGCTGATTTCATATCCATAAGTACAAGAGCTAGAAGCACAGGTAAGATTGAGAAATCAACCTGCAAGAAGCTTGCTGCTGGAATCAATGGAAATTGAAAATACATTAGCAAGAATGAGATGGCTGACAAAATAGCAATGTAAGCCAGTTTACGTGTTTGTTTTGTCGCAGTTGACATAAAAAAATTCCTCCAATTTTTACAAATTGAAAGAAGGTTCCGTCAATAAAAGTAGCACAAAAAAGCCTACTTAAAATCCGGTCTTCTTCCATCCAGACTTTACTGTCGGTCCTAGAATCTCACTAGGTCAGCTTTCGCTCGCGGACTTCTCTTTCTAGAGTTATTTTTTCTTAATCTAGGCGTCGCCGTCGATGATAATACTTGAGGTATATCGAGACAAGACAACGACGAGTAAGGAAAAATAACTCAGAAAGAGTCACCGCCGGTCGGGAATCCCACCCTGCCCTGAAGACAAACTTAGCATAACAAAAAATGAAAGAGATTTCAAGACTTTTGAATTCTTTTATGCAAAAGGATTTGTATTTTTTGACACAAGAAAAAAGCAGGATAGAAAAATCAAACATTTTCCACATTTGACTTCCCTATCCTAGCTTATTTGTCGCCTTCCCATTCAGCGTAAAATTGCTCAAGGAAGCCTAGCATGTAGTCATGCCTGTCCTGAGCTAGCTTTTGAGCATAACTTGTATTCATCAGATCTTTTAACTTCAAGAGTTTTTCATAAAAGTGCATGATGGCTGTATCTTGACCTGAACGGTATTCTTCCAAGGTTAGATGATCACGCGCCTGCATCTCTGGATCATGAATGAGTCGTCCTTTATTACCAGAATAAGCCATGGTTCTAGCAATGCCAATAGCACCAATAGCATCGAGACGGTCTGCATCTTGGACAATCTGACCTTCTAGTGTCTCTGGAACACCACCCTGACCTGCCTTAAAGGAGATGCTATCAATAATAGCCAAAATCCAGTCGCTATCGTCTTTAGAGACTTCAATCTCCTCTAAAAAAGCTTGCAGTTTGATTTTTTCTGCCTCGGGATTGTCAAAGAGTTTATCGTCAATCATATCATGCAAAAGAGCTGCTGATTGACAGATAAAGCTGTTAGCACCTTCTGCTGCTGCAATCTTGAGCGCTGCATTCCGAACACGGTGGATATGCCACCAGTCATGTCCAGAAGATTCTGACAACAGAGCTTTCTTAACATGATGTTCAATAGCCTCTAGCTGCTGATTTTCTGTCATCATTTGAGCTTGTCCTTTTCATAGGTATGACTGCGTTCCAAACCTTGGAAATTCTGCTGACGCAAGGCTTCATAGACAATCATACAGACCGTATTTGAAACATTGAGACTGCGAACATGTTCATCATTCATAGGAATACGCAGAGCTTTTTCAGGATTTTCTCGCATAAAATCCTCTGGAAGTCCTGTATCTTCACGACCAAACATAAAATAATGGTCCACATCATCAGTATAGTCAGCATCAGAGTATGTCTGGTCTGCAAATTTGGTAATCAGGTGCAACTTACCTTGGTAGCTGTCTAAAAACTCTTCCAGTGAATCGTAAAAATAGATGTCAAGCTTGTCCCAGTAATCAAGGCCAGCACGCTTCATCTTCTTATCATCAATGGGAAAACCCATAGGACGGATAATATGTAGCGGAGCATTGGTTGCTGCACAGGTTCTAGCAATATTTCCAGTATTCTGAGGAATTTGAGGTTGGTAGAGAACGATATGATTTTTTGCCATGATCTTACACTTTCTAAAGAATTCTTATCAGATAATCTTGCTTTATTATAGCATATCTTCTTAAAACTAAAAAAACCATGCCGCCCGGAGTCAAGCTCAGCAGACAGCATGGTTGGATGGCGATTCATTAACTTAAATCATAACAGGTTTGATTTAAACCAACGAATTCTTAATTAGTAGTATAACCATTCTGACATCAAATGTCAAGAGAAATAGTCTGAATTTTAATAAATTTGTGATGTTTACCTAATCGCTTAT
The DNA here is from genome assembly GCF_016908645.1 of Streptococcus loxodontisalivarius. Taxonomy (GTDB): domain Bacteria; phylum Bacillota; class Bacilli; order Lactobacillales; family Streptococcaceae; genus Streptococcus; species Streptococcus loxodontisalivarius. Next base: position 16,205 of record NZ_JAFBEH010000010.1, on the reverse strand, counting down.
AGCACTGCAATTCTTCCGAAAAAGCAGTTGATTTTTTTAGAAAAAGAGTGCAATTTTAGGGAAAAAGGAGTATGATAGAACGTATCTATGTAGGAGGAAAATCATGAGAATTATTGTCGTCGGCGGAGGTAAGGTCGGTACTGCCCTCTGTCGTTCTCTGGTTGAAGAAAAACACGACGTTGTCGTAATTGAAGAAAAAGAATCTGTTCTAAAGCACCTAACTAAAAAGTACGATATCATGGGTATTGTCGGCAATGGTGCCAATTATAAAATTTTAGAGCAGGCAGATATCGCTGAGTGTGATATCTTTATCGCTATGACTGATAAGGACGAGCTCAACATGGTAGCTGCTGTGCTTGCTAAACGTATGGGGGCAAAAGACACCGTTGTCCGTGTCCGCAATCCTGAGTATTCAAATCCTTACTTTAGAGATAAAAACTTCCTTGGAATGTCTCTTGTGGTCAATCCTGAACTCTTGACTGCCCGCTATATTGCCAATATGGTCGAATTTCCAAATGCCCAGTCTGTTGAGCACTTTGCCAACGGTCGTGTCATGCTTATGGAATTCAAGATTTCTGAAGACAATCGTCTTTGTCACCTCAATCTTAAAGACTTCCGTAATAAATTTGGTAATATTGTGGTCTGTGCCATTGAACGCCAAGGTAAGGTCATTATTCCAGACGGCGATGCTTCAATCGAGCCTGGTGACCGTATCTTTGTTACCGGAAATCGTGTGGAAATGATTCTTTTCCACAACTATGTCAAGAGCAAAACTGTCAAAAACATGATGGTCATCGGTGCTGGTAAAATCGCCTACTACTTGCTCAACACACTAAAAAATACCAAGATTAACGTCAAAGTTATTGAGGTCAATCAAAAACGTGCTGAATTCTTCAGTCAGGAATTCCCAAGTCGCCAAATTATTCTCGGTGATGGTACAGCAAAGGATATTCTGCTTGAAGAAGGTGCTCAGAACTACGATGCCGTTGCGACACTAACAGGTGTCGATGAGGAAAATATTGTTGCCTCAATGTTCTTGGAAAAAATCGGTGTTCAAAAGAATATCACCAAGGTCAACCGTACTAGTCTGCTCGAAATCATCGACAGCAAGGAATTTTCAAGTATCGTTACACCTAAACGTATTGCAGTTGACTCTATCATGCACTTCGTTCGTGGGCGTGTGAATGCTCAGCATTCTAACTTGGAAGCTATGCACCACGTTGCCAACGGTCGTGTGGAGACTCTTCAATTCCTTATCCGTGATCAAAACAAGATGGCTGGTAAAAAGGTTCATGACATCAAACTCAAGCCTGATGTTTTGATCGCCGCCATCATTCGAAATGGGAAAACGATCTTCCCAACAGGTGAGGATACCTTTGAAGTGAGCGATAAGATTATCGTTATCAGCCTTCGTCAAAATGTCACTCACATCTATGATTTGTTGAAGAGGTAAGGTCTTATGAATAGAAGTATGGTACGTTACCAGGTTTCTAAGCTGCTGCTTATCGAAGCTTGCCTTCTCCTTGTTCCACTGATTGTAGCCTTTATCTACCAAGAGCCTGCCAAGGTGATCTGGAGTATTTTGGGGACTATCTTGCTCCTCTGTGCTATCGGTGGTTTAGGGGTGCTCTTCAAACCTAAAAATCAACACATCTATACCAAAGAAGGTATGATGACGGTTGCCCTCTGTTGGGTACTCTGGTCTTTCTTTGGCGGTCTTCCCTTCGTCTTTGCTGGACAGATTCCTAGCGTCATCGATAGTTTCTTTGAGATGAGCTCTGGTTTCACCACAACTGGTGCGACGATTTTGCCTGATGTTGGTGTCCTTTCTCACTCTCTCCTTTTTTGGCGAAGCTTCGCCCACTTGATTGGGGGGATGGGGGTGCTGGTTTTTGCGCTAGCTATTATGAGCAATAGTAAAAACAGCAATCATGAGCTCATGCGAGCTGAAGTTCCCGGTCCTGTCTTTGGTAAGGTCGTTTCTAAGCTAAAAAATACCGCTCAGATTCTCTATATTATCTATTTGATGATGTTTGTCCTTCTGGTCATTATCTTGGTCATCTGTGGCATGCCACTCTTTGATAGTCTTGTCATTTCTATGGGGAGTGCTGGTACAGGGGGATTTGCAGTCTATAATGACTCGATTGCCCATTATCACAGCAGCCTGATTGCTTATGTGGTATCTATTGCAACCTTGCTCTTTGGGGTCAATTTCAACCTTTATTTCTTGATTTTGCTTGGTAAGGTCAAAGCCTTCTTCAAGGATCAGGAATTGAGAACTTATTTTGGTATTGTCGCTCTGACAACCATTATGATTACGCTCAACATCATGCACCTCTATAATGATGTCAGCAAGAGTTTTGAATATGCCTTCTTTGAAGTGTCAACGGTTATTACTACGACTGGTTTTGGAATTACAGACACGACCGTTTGGCCACTCTTTACGCAGGTGCTTCTGGTTTTCCTTATGATTATCGGGGGATCAGCTGGGTCAACTGCTGGGGGACTTAAGGTTATTCGTGGCTTGATTCTGACAAAGATTGCCAAAAATCAATTTCTCTCAACCCTCTATCCAAATCGTGTGCTTTCGCTACACATCAATGGTGAGGTTTTGGATAAACAAACGCAACACAACGTCCTTAAATATCTGGCAATTTATACCATGATGTTCCTAGGACTGATTCTTATCCTCAGTTGGGATAATGAAAACTTCTTGATTGTTGTCAGTGCAGCTGCCTCAACTTTCAATAATATCGGACCAATTCTTGGAACCAGCGAGACATTTGCTATCTTTGGCCCCTTTGCCAAACTGGCTATGAGCTTCGCTATGATTGCAGGGCGACTAGAAATCTATCCTGTCCTCCTACTCTTCCTTCCAAAAACCTGGTCATCTAAACAATAAAAAAGTAATCTGCTAAATTGGCAGATTACTTTTTGTTTCGTCTTAATGAGAAATGGTCTGGGACGGGGTCTTTACCGACTTTTGAGAGTGGATGACAGCGTAGGATACGTGCTATTCCCATCAAGACTCCTTTGAGGCCATGTTTTTGTATGGCTACAATCATATAGTTTGAACAGGTTGGTTCAAATCGACAAGAAGGCGGAAAAAGGGGAGAAATCCCCTTTTGATATGCTCTAACTAACTTAATCAGTAACCATTTCATCGGTTGACCTTGTTGATAGCTGCATTGTGCAACTGACTGATTTCTTTCTTGTTGAGGCGTCTCGCTTCACCTGGACGAAGACCTGTTAGGTCCAAAGTACCAAAGCGTGTACGTGACAATTTATCAACGAGGAGACCTACTGATTCAAACATTTTCTTAACCTGGTGGTTACGCCCTTCGTGGATAGTCAATTCGACAACAGAACGGTTTTTATCAGCTTCTACCTTGATAATATTGTAACGAGCTGGCTTGGTCTTTTTACCATCGATAACAACACCTCTTGTCAATGGACGAAGATTTTCCTTAGTCGCAATGCCTTTAACACGTGCCAAGTAAACCTTATCAATCTCATTACGTGGGTGAATCATCTTGTCAGTAAAATCACCATCATTTGTCAAAATGATAAGACCAGATGTATCCCAGTCCAAACGACCAACAGGATAGATACGCTCTTTAACTTCTGGCAAGAGGTCAACGACCGTTTTACGTCCCTTGTCATCAGAGACACTTGAAATAACACCTTTTGGCTTATTGAGAAGATAGTAGACTTTCTCCTCGTTATAGATTGGGCTACCTTCAACCTCAACCTTGTCACCTGACTTAACCGTTGTAGCAAGTTCCCTAACAACTTGACCATTGATCGTTACCAAGCCCTGCTTAATCAGTTCTTCAGCTTTTCGGCGGCTGGCAATCCCAGCATGTGCAATATACTTATTGATTCTCATGATATTTCCTTACGATTGTGATTGGGCTAGATCTCTTTGGAGACAGCCTTAGACTTTCTACTATTCTACCATAAAATAAGGATTTGACCAGTTAGCTCTGCAATTTTTCAACTAATCGTTCGTATCTGTCTCGTCAAAAAGAGAAATTTCCTCCTCCTTGACGGTGATGCTAGACACGTCAATCAGCTCCGCTAGGTCATTAATCCCCAGATAATCCAAGAAAAAGTCAGTCGTCGCATAGAGATTTGGTCGCCCAATAGTCTCCAGCTTTCCAGCCTCAGTCACAAGTCCCAACGCCTGAAGCTTGGCAATAGCTCCGCTGGAATTGACACCACGAATGGTATCCACTTCAAGACGGGTAATGGGCTGCTTGTAGGCGATGATAGACAGAACCTCAAGACTGGCACGTGATAGACTCTGGTTGACAGGTGTCTTAGCGTAGTTTTTCAAGAGCTCTGCAAAGGCTTCCTTGGTCACCAACTTGTAGCTGTTTGAGGACTGCAAGAGGGCTAAGGCTGATGACGCATCCTCTTCATATTTGTTGGCTAGTTTTTCCAAGGACTGCTGAATACCTGTTGGTGGCAACTCTAGGAGCTCCGCCAACTGTCTTAGCGTCAGCCCATCTTCTCCTGCTAGAAATAGCAGAGCTTCTAATTTGGCTAGGGTTGTCATGCAACCTCCTTCATAAGCGTAATTTCTCCAAAGTTTTCTTCCTGATGAACAGTCAGATACTGTCTCTTAATCAATTCCAGACTGGCAAGAAAGATTGTCAGCATCTCAGCCGTATTTTGACTGGCTTCAAAGAGCTCTGACAGGGTCAGACGTTTTTTCTGACTAAAGCGTTCTTCAACATAAGCCATCATGTCCTCAATACGATACTGGTCTGCCGCAACAGTTGTATGACTGTCATTGAAACTATCCTGCTTGTCTGCCATGACCTTTGAAAAGGCCAAAAAGAGATCAACGACAGTCTTGTCGTACTTAAGTTCCATCTCATCCGAAATCAATTCGGTCTTTGGTTTTGAATAGAACTTGGCTCTCTGATCATGCTGGGCAGCTAATTCTTGTCCCAATGCCTTGAAGCGTTTGTATTCCTCAATCTGACTCAAAAGATCAGCTTCCAAATCATCTTCATAGGAGATTTCTTCAACCATCTTGGGTAAGAGTTTACGACTCTTAATAAGCATAAGCTGACTGGCCATGACCATGTATTCCCCTGCAATTTCAAGCTTCATAGCCTGCAAGGTGGCAATATAGGCCAAATACTGCTCGATGACCTCTACCAAAGGAACATCATAGATATCCACCTCATACTTGGACACCAAGTGCAGCAAGAGATCCAGCGGTCCTTCAAAATCTTTAAATTTTATATCCATTAGTTTTTAAAATAATTTTCTAAGCTCAAACTGGTTTTTAATCCCAAAGCCTTTGCTAACTCAAAAATAGTCATCCCTTCAGCGACTTTCCTGATGATAAATTGCTCGCGCAGTTTTTGAGCAGTTAGATCTGACAGATTTTTTTCAGCTAAAAAGGCTGACAAGCGTCTAAAGTACCACTGTCTTGAATAGGTCTCTTGACCATTTTGAAAGAGGAAAGTCTCTCCAAATGCTAGGTCAAAATAAGGCAGGAGACTATCTGAAATTGAAAGGACACGCCTGCTCTTTTTGGTCTGACAGGTCACTACCTTGAAATCCAGATTGATATCCTGACTTTGTAGCTGAGCGATTTCACTTGGCGTCAAACCTAGCTCTAAAATCAGAAGAGCAATCAACTGCCCCTCTTTTTGCTCAGTCTCCTCATAGAGACTTGTCAAATCCAACAAATCATAGTTTTTCTCTAGCTTATCTAGTTTAATATCTAAAAAGAGTCGGTGAAAGCTATCTAAACTACCTGACTGATAAAGATAGAGCAAAAATTGATTGACTGCCGACAATTTACGTTTACTGGCACTAGGTTTAAGGCTTTTGAGAAATTCCTGATAGAGTTGCAAGCGTGTCTGAGTAATCTCTCCTTGCACCTGGTCCAAAAATTGCTGCAAATCATAACCATAGGATTTTTCAGAATTATGGCTGAGCTCCTTACTGGCTAAAAAGGCCTCAATCTGCGGACTCAGTTTGTCCTTTTTCGATGATGTCATAGGTCTCCGTAAAATCGTGTAATAAGCTGTTAACAGCCTTTAAAATAGACTTGCGTGTGATAATGCCTAAAAACTGCTTGTCTTGACCAAGAACTGGTAGAAAAGGATTATCTACTAGCTTATGCATGACCTCAGTCAGCTCTGCCCCATCTGCCACAGTCTCAATCTTATGGTTGACCATTTTAGAAATGGGTAGCTGGCTCATTTCCCAGTCAGTAAGCTGATTCTTAGCCTTGTAGGCCATAATGTCAGAGATAGCAATGGTTCCGACATAAATCTTGTCCTTGGTAATAACAGGCACACGCGAATAGCCGTCGCTAGCCAACAAAAGACTAGCATGGTCTGTATTGTGACTATCAATGATAATCGCCAAATCACTGGCTGCTATCAAGTAGTGTTCCATGTGCTTGAGTAAGAACTGCTCAAATTCTCTTGCAATCATCTTGAAAATTCCTGACTTAGGGCTGGGTAAAGTTGGTGATTGCGATTATAAAAACTAACAGCAATCTTATCATCAGTCACATCGAGCTTGGCATAGAGTTTCTCAGTAATTTCCCCACGGGGTTGTAAGACTGAACCTGGATTGACAAAGAGAGTCTTACCATTTTTCCAAGCAGCCGCACGGTGGAGGTGACCGTAAAGGCAGATATCTGCGTCAGCTTCTTGAGCAAAGAGATCAAGCTTATCCCACATAAAATTGATGCCGTACAAGTGTCCGTGAGTTTGCGCTACTGTCAATCCTGGGAATTTGGTAATCAAGCTATCTGGATAGCCAGAATCAAAGTCACAGTTTCCTGCAACCACCCTGATTCCCTCCCAAACAGGATCTGAGCTTGGCAATTCTGAATCGCCATTGTGGAAGATAGCGTCAACCTTGCCCAAATAGTGCTCTTTGATATCAGCAACAATCTCACGATCTCCGTGAGAATCACTCATAACGATTAGTGTGTAGTTTGCCATGCTGGAAATACCTCCATCAATTTCTTAAGCGCAAGTCCTCGGTGGGAAATCTCATTTTTCTCATCGGCAGAAAGCTCTGCTGCTGTCTTACTTCCTTCTCCTACGATAAAGAGTGGGTCATAGCCAAAGCCATTTTCCCCTTTAAGCTCAGTACCGATATAGCCATCCCAGTCTGCTTCAACCACCAAGCTATCCTTGCCTGGGGCTGCCACGACCAAGGTCGTGTGAAATTGGGCAGAGCGGTTTTCCTTATCAAAAACCATAGCCAACTCGTGAAGGAGCTTAGCATTATTCATCTCATCAGTCGCATCAGGCCCTGAAAAACGAGCTGACCAGACTCCTGGAAGTCCACCAAGTACATCAACCTTAAGCCCAGAATCATCTGATAGAACCATTTTACCAGTCAATTCTGAAATAGTTTCAGCTTTAAGACGGGCATTTTCTTCAAAGGTCATACCTGTCTCAGCAACCTCTGGCAAGTCAGGATAATCATTGAGATTTTCTACCTTGATGCCTAACTTGTCAAACATCTTACGGAATTCTTTGGTCTTGCCTTCATTACGAGTGGCGATAAGAATACTATCTCCAAAACCTACTCCGCTATTGCTTCCGAAAAAGTCCTGACTAGAGACACCGCCTTTTGGCAGGTGAACAGCAAGCAAATTACCAGTCTCTGTCAACAAGATAGCCCCTTGATGCTGAGTCACTTCAATCTGACGATTTTTCTCTTGATTGATAGTATCAACAAGGAAGGTCACCAGCTGAAGGTCAGAAGACATGCTGACCACATGAACCTGAAGCCCAGTCACATCAAGGCTCTTTAAGATACTGTGAAAGACATCCTGACTCTGCTCATAGGTACTATCATCACCAAAACAAGTCAGGTAGTTAAAGCCTTCCCACTTACCGATAAACCAGTTTTCTTCCGATTTGACTTCATAAATCTTAGACATCATTTTCCTCACTTTTTTCTAAGTCCACGTGGCTGACGGTGATGGTCGAACCAAGCCATTCCTGAGCAATTTCTTTAAAGCTTGCCACACCAGCTGTTGTGAAAAACTGATGCTTGCTTTCTAGTTCACGACTGCGATTGATTTGGAAATAATTGAGTAGAACAGAGACATCACGCACGGTCTCAGCTCCGCTATCAATCAGCTTGACCTCTGGTCCCATGACATTCTGGATGATAGGACTGAGTAGAGGATAATGGGTACAACCCAGAACCAGGGTGTCCACCTTCCCTTTTAGAGGCGCTAGCGTTTCATAGACGATTTTCTTAGCAACGCTTGAGGTAATTTCATTAGACTCCACGATAGGAGCAAACTTAGGACAGGATAGGCTGGTCACTGTCATATCAGGCGACAGCATTTCAATCTTCTGGCGGTAAATATCTGACTTTATCGTCATGGGTGTGCCGATGACACCGATTTTACCATTTCGGGTAGATTTAATGGCTGCGCTGGAACCAGGTAGGATGACTCCCAAAACTGGGATTGACAGTTTTTCCTTTATTTCTTCCCAGACCACAGCTGTCGCGGTATTGCAGGCGATAACGATCATCTTGACATCCTTGGTCAAGAGAAAATTAACCAATTCCCAAGTGTAGCTGGCAATCTGCTCAGCAGGTCTTGGACCATAGGGAGCACGAGCCGAATCACCAATATAAATGACCTCTTCATGAGGAAGCTGGCGCATCAATTCACGCACAACTGTTAAACCGCCAACACCTGAATCCAAAAATCCAATCGGACGATTATCCATAAGACCTACTTTCTAAGAATGAGACAAAACTCAGCTGGCAGTGCCAGCTGAGTTTGACTTCTACTCTAGCACGTCACACTCCAAGTCATCTTGAAAGGTAACATTTGCCTCTACTTACGCTATTATTTTCTTAGCTTATGATAGTGAGTTGAGTAAGGAGGGGATATTATTCTATCCTAGTTACCTACTTAATCTCTATCTATATTTTGGCTAAAAGCCAAGCTGCGCTTATTTTTTAGATTTTTTAGCAGCTGCTTTTGATTGTTTAATGATGTTACGGTAAGTTTGTTGAATCTTAGCTTCGCTTGGTTTTTGACCCATTTGGCTCATCATTTCACGGATAGCATCTGGTGTCAAACGTGGGTGTTCACTTACTTCTTTTTCAAATTGTTTACGAGCGATATAGACACCACCAAAAAGTCCAGCTACAAGCGCTACGATAATCAACAAAATCCATACAAAAGTCATAATGTATCAGTTCTCCTAAGTTTTATTACGTCCCTTATTATAGCAAAATCCCAAGGACTTATCAAATTTTGAGAAACCCTTACAGGGCTTTTGATTGCTTAGCATATACCCAATAAAGCTGAAGCGTCATAGGAATCCAAATCAAAGGTTCACAGAGGATAACACCCCAGTAGCCCAGATGCGGAATGACAAAGATAACAAATAGAATTTTCCCAAGCAGCTCGATAATACTTGAGACCAGAGGAGTTATCTTTTGCCCTAATCCTTGCAAACAATTTCTCAGGATAAATAGAACACCCAAAAGTGGATAAAAGAGAGTGGTAAAGTGAAGATAGTTCTCACTCGCAGTCAGAAGCTCTGCCTTATTGGACCCCGAAATCAAAGCAATCAAAAAGGGACCAAAAGTATAGAGCGAGACAATGGAAATCAAGCCCCAGACCAGAGCCACAAGACTAGCCTTCTTGACTCCCTGACGGATACGATCTGTCAGACCGGCACCAAGATTTTGCGAGGTAAAGGTAGCAATCGCTGTCGCTGTCGCCGTCAAAGGCATGATAAAGAAAGACATGAGCCTACGAGCCGTTACCTGAGCTGCAATGATGCTGACGCCCAGCGAATTGATAGCCGACTGGAGAATAACCGTTCCAATACTAACGATAGAAGACATAAATCCCATGGACAAGCCCTGCCCAATCAAGTCACGATAAAGTGCCTTATCTAGGGAAAAATGCTGGCGCTTGGGAACCAGAATATGTGCCTTCTTGTAAATATAGGCAAAACAGAGCAGGGCTGATAAAAGCTGGGAGGTCACTGTCGCCACAGCAGCCCCTCTCACTCCCATCCCAGCCTGAGTAATCAAAATCAAATCCAGACTGATATTGACCAGAGAAGCAAACATCAGAATATAGAGAGCCATCAGACTATCACCAATAGCTCTCAAAAGACCAGCACCAAGATTATAGGCAAAAGTCACCAAGACACTCATCATAATCAGAGAGATGTAGTCATAGGATTGGTCGATGATGTTGGCTGGCGTTCCTAAAAATTCCAAAAGCGGATAAAGCCCAAAGATACCAATCAAGAGCACCATAAAACTCAAAACCAAGCCAATCACAAGACTAGATGCTACTGACTTTTTTATCATATCCTTCTGCCCAGCACCGTAGTATCTAGCAATAACAATTCCCAGACCATTTCCAATTCCAAGAGCAAAGCCGACAATCAAGTCAAAAATAGACGAGGTAGCTCCAACCGCAGCCAGCGACTCCTCTCCTAAAAAATGTCCAACAATCATGGTATCAGCTGTATTGTATAACTGTTGAAATAAATTGGATACCATAATTGGCCAAGCAAACAAGAGCAAGACCTTGAGCACAGGACCCTTGGTCAAATCAATAGCTCTACTTTTCATCTCATAAACCTCTATTTTATCTAGCACAAAGAGGCTGGACAAGATGTCCAAAGCCTCTTTAAATCTTTTCTTTAGTCTTTATCGAAATCAAATCCGTAAAGCGTTGCAAAATAGTCTTCGACTGTTTCCGCACGACGAATCAAACGAGCTGATCCATCCTCTTGGTAGAGGATTTCAGCTGAACGCAAACGACCATTGTATTGGTAGCCCATTGAGAAACCGTGGGCACCTGTATCATGAATAACCAAGGTATCTCCGACACGAGCCTCAGGCAATTCACGATTTTTCGCAAATTTATCATTGTTTTCACAAAGTGAACCGACAACATCGACCACTTGAATCTCACCGTCAGGATTTGATACATTGCTAATGTGGTGGTAAGCATCATACATAGCAGGACGAAGCAAGTTAACAGCGCTAGCATCCACCCCAACATAATGACGGTAAGTGTCTTTCAAGTGCAAAACCTTAGTCACCAAGTGACCGTGGGATGCTAACATATAACGACCAAGTTCTGTATAGATATTGATGTGACCCAGTCCATTTGGCACCAAAATGGCATCAAATTGTTCATGGACACCTTGTCCGATAGCCGCAATATCATTCTGACGATTTTCTGGGCTGTAATCAACACCGATACCACCTGAAAGGTTGATAAAATCAAGGCTGATACCAAGTTCATTCTTGATTTCTACGGCTAGTTCAAATAGCTGAGCTGCCAAGGTTGGATAGTAGGCATTGGTTACGGTATTTGATGCCAAGAAAGCATGCAGACCAAAAGATTTCACACCTTTTTCTTTCAAATCTTGATAACCTTGGAAAAGCTGAGCCTTGGTCATACCAAATTTTGATTCTTCTGGGTGATCCATGATATCAGTACCCAATGAGAAGACACCGCCAGGGTTGTAACGAAGAGAAACCGTATCAGGCAGCCCTGCTACTTGTTCCAAAAAGGTGATATGCTCATAGGCATCAAGGTTGATTGTAGCACCAATTTCACGCGCATAGACAAATTCTTGAGCCTTAGTATCATTTGAGGTAAAGCTAATAGCTGACGCTTCAAAGCCAACTTTTTTACTCATGATGAGCTCAGTATCAGTCGCACAGTCAACCCCACAGTTTTCCTCTTGAAGAATTTTCAAGATAGCTGGGTTTGGCGTTGCCTTAACGGCAAAGAATTCCTTAAAACCAGGATTCCAAGAGAAAGCCTTATTAACCGCACGAGCTGTCTCACGAATCCCTTTTTCATCGTAAAGGTGGAAAGGTGTCGGGTATTGAGCAGTGATTTTATCAAGCTCTGCAGCTGAAATAAATGGTGTCTTCATATCGTTTCCTCAACATTCAAAATATTTAGTCTATTATACCATATCAGATTATATTTTTATAGACCAAAAAAGGACTGCATACTCTTGCAATCCGTTTTACAGCTATTGATTAGTCATTTCTTGCAAAGATGCGAAGCAAACTAATGAAAAGGTTGATAAAGTCAAGATAGAGGCTAAGTGCCATTGAGATAGCCCAGCCATCTCCAACACGACCACCTGTCTGGTCATAGACATTCTTGATTTGTTGGTTATCATAGGCAATCAATCCAGAAAAGATGAGAACTGAGATAACACTAACTACATAAGAAATCATGCCTGAACCCATGAAGGTATTAACCACACTAGCGATAATAATACCAATCAAGGCTGCCATCATTGCCTTGCGCATGCCAGACAAGTCCTTCTTAGTTACAGCTCCCAGCACCGCCATTACCAAAAAGAGAAGGGCTGATGATAGGAAGGCTTGAAGCACAGTTCCTTGTGTATATTGGGCAATGATAAAGCTGAGCGTGAAACCATTAAGGGCTGAGTAGGTCAAGAAGAGGGGCAGAGCTGCTGGCGTATTCTTAGCCGCTGCGCTTGATGCCATAACAACCAAGGCCAACTCTAAAATAACAGCTCCATAGTAAATCCAAGAGCTACCTGACGAGATAGCAATTAGATTTTGCGGGAAAACATAGAGCATAAGAAGAGAAACAAAGGCTGACAAGCCAATCCCCATCCCAACTAATCCGTAAATCTTAGAGTAGAAACGGTTAAGCCCCGCCTGATCTCTCTGAGTGTAAATAACATTATCTTGCATGTATAAATCTCCTTTTTCTTTTTGTTCGATATATTTTTTTGCTTTTTTTAAGTAGTGAGGGGCGGAAGGTAAAATAGTCCAGTGGACTATTTTAGGAAACCAAGTGATGAAAAGCTGCGCTTTCACTATTTCCCACCTGAAACAGTCTATTCACAGACTGTTTCAGCATTCCTTCTTAGCGAGCCTCAGGTCTCGCTAACCCCAAGTGCTAGAACTCTTCGTTTCTAGCACTATCACTACAGCAAAAAGCAACTGGGTTACCTCAAACAGTCTCCCAGACTGTTTGAGCACTTCGCTCGTCCGTAGCTGACACAAATAACAACATTCCCCGTATAGTCGTTAATTTATCGTGGCAATTTTATTTTTTATGATTCCTTATCAGAATTGAGATAAAGAACAAAGGGAATAATTCTAAGTTGTGTAGGCGGAAGACTGAAATAGCCCACTGGGCTGTTTCCTCGCGGCTTCATTTCTAGGCTCGGACCTAAAACAGTCCACAGGACTTTCGGCAAGTCTTAATTTTCAGTTGCCGACCTAAAACAGTCCACAGGACTGTTTTAGTCCAATATCTTTCGATGGAAGCGTCTTACCTTGCGCAAGCTTTTTCGTAGCGGTGTTGCGGCTTCTTTGACTGCCCAATACTTATCAACCATGGTTACAATGTAACCTTCTTTATAACGTGGTGGAGCGATAGTCGCTCCCCACATGTGTTTGAGGATGATATCCTCTTCTTTTTTGTTCAAAGTGGTGATCTTATTGGCATTTCTAACGGCGATACGTGGATGTGTCCAAGCATGTCCCTTGGTAAACTTGGTATCGCGCCAATCATAGTAGAACATATCGTGCAAAAGCCCACCTCGAGCCGTTGATTTTGCATCCCAGCCGAACTTTTTAGCGATTTTATAGCTGGTATAAGCTACATTGATAGAATGCTCCATACGAGTCGAATGGTGATGCTGCACAATACCGTCAAGCTTTTGAAAACGTGGGTGACGAATCAAATGCCCAACATGGTTCATAAATTCTTTATCTTCTTTATAGTCTTTCACTTTAGCCACCTCCAACGGTGTTTTTCTATGACCACTAATATTATATCACTTTCCTTAAAGCAAGCTAAACATGAGAATTCCCGCAGCGACAGCCACATTGAGACTCTCAGCCTGACCCGGCATACTGATGTGAACCAGCTGGTCGGCCTGACTTGCCATTTCTGCTGAGATTCCCTGACCTTCATTTCCCATGACAAGAGCAAAGCTATCATAGTTAGCTAGAGACTTATAGTCTACTGAGGTCTTTGATAGGGTTGTTGCTAGCACAGGGTGCCCTGCCGCTTGGAACCGCCCAAGAAGCTCCAGGACATCAACTCGCCAAATCGGCAAGTGGAAATGGCTGCCCTGCATAGAACGAAGGGTCTTATCATTGTAGATATCAGCTGATTTCTTAGAGAGAAAGACCCCATCAAAACCAGCAGCGTCAGCCGTTCTGATCATGGTTCCGACATTCCCAGGATCTTGAACATCTTCCAAAATCAGGTATTTTCCATCAAACTTCTCAGGTAGGACTTCTTCTGACAGAGCTACTTCTGCTACGATTCCTTGCGGTGTTTTGGCGTCAGTAAGTTCCTTTAAGACTTCTGCTGAAACCAAGACGACACAGTCCAAGTCACCAACTCGCTCTGCCATTTCTTCCAGAACAAAGACATGTCGAAAAACTGCTCCAGCCTGTCTAGCCTCCTCAAAAAGATGCCAGCCCTCAATCAGATAGGAAGCCTTGCGATGCTTTTTCTGCAAGAGTTTTTTGGTATTTTTAATGAGATTATTTGCTTTTGAGGTTATAATAGTCATGTAAACCATTATACACCATGCCAATGGCTATGCAAAGAAAGAAGGTCAATTCATGAAAAAAATGCGTCTCCTCGTTTCAGGTCGTGTCCAAGGTGTCGGCTTTCGCTACTCAACCTATCTCTTAGCCCAGGAAATCGGTGACCTCTACGGTCGCGTCTGGAATAACGATGATGGAACAGTTGAAATCTTAGTCCAATCTGATGACTCAGCCAAGCTGGCAAAATTTATCCAAGAAGTCAGAAAAGGTCCCTCACCCTATGCCAAGGTCACATACGTTGATGTCAATATGGTGACCTTCTCAGATTACAGCGATTTTCAAATGGCTAACTAAGAAGAATTTCCCAAACTGCTTAGAAGTTTATAAATGCGTCAGACCTAGTCCAGCTCCGACAGACAAGAAAGACAGAATGCTTAAATTAAGACTTGAGAAGTATTGAGAAATTAAGAAAAAAACAGTAAAATAGATAGGTATTATAAAATAAAGGACTGTAATAATTTGAAAAAGAATACTAAAAAATTACTTTTCACAGGACTTGCCTTGTCAATGCTCCTTGTTTTAAGTGGTTGTGTCTCTCGTGATTCAAGTGGTAATCCAACAGGGACAATCTGGAACCTTCTCGGAAAACCAATGAGTTATGTTATTACCTACTTTGGTGACAACCTTGGTCTTGGTTTTGGTGTTGGTATCATCGTTACAACACTTATCGTGCGTTTGATCATCCTCCCTCTAGGTCTTAACCAATCTTGGAAGGCTGCCTACCAAGCAGAGAAGATGAACTACCTCAAACCAATCTTGGATCCAATTAACGAGCGCATGAAAAATGCGACGACTCAAGAGGAAAAAATGGCTGCGCAGGCTGACCTCATGGCTGCTCAACGTGAAAACGGTGTTAGCATGTTCGGTGGTATCGGCTGTCTTCCACTTTTGATTCAAATGCCTTTCTTCTCAGCCCTCTACTTTGCGGCTCAATACACTAAAGGTGTTTCTGATAGTCACTTCCTTTGGATGGACCTAGGTCAACGTGACCTTGTCCTAGTAGTTATCATCGCTGGGCTCTACTTTATCCAATCATATCTTTCATACATCGCAGTGCCTGAAGCACAACGTCAACAAATGAAAGTCATGATGTACTACATGCCAATTATGATGGCCTTCATGTCATTCAGTCTTCCAGCTGCAGTTGGACTCTACTGGTTCGTCGGTGGTATCTTCTCTATCATTCAACAATTGATTACGCAATACATTCTCAAACCAAAACTTCGTAAACGTGTTGAGGAAGAGTACAAGAACAATCCTCCAAAACCATTCAAGTCATCTAACACAGCTCGTCGTGACGTGACACCAAAACAAGCACAATCTATTCCAACACAAAAAACAAATCGTAATGCTGGGAAACAGCGTAACCGTAAATAAACTAAAACTAGCTTGAAAAATTCAAGCTAGTTTTTTTGATAGAGTCTTAAAGGTAATTCCTCAAATATTTAAAGTCTACTGTTGAGCCCTTTTGATATCGGCTCTATAATTTCTGTAGTGGGTAAATCCACCAAGGAGATTGTAGGGCTTTTTGAATGTAGAAAAAAAGTCCCACATGACTTATAATGAAAAGC
>NZ_JAFBEH010000009.1 GCF_016908645.1 Streptococcus loxodontisalivarius | reverse complement strand
CCTGCATATTGTGCTTGTGCCATTATAATAGTGCTCCTTTCCTCTTAGAATTAGATAAGACCTGAGATATCAAGTACTTCTGGTTGTTGTGCAGCTAATCGCAAAGATATTACCAAGTGTTGTCGCTGGTGCCAATTGGCTCAAGATACCTGCTGCATCTGTGTGAAGTCCTGCTGCATAGATTTTTGAAAGGGGAACGATACCTGCACCCATACCTCCTGCCATTTGGGCAAATGAGATATACATAACAGAGTGACCGAAACCTTGTCCAAGAAGGGCACCCATTGCACCTGTCGCAAAGAAACCAACAACCATTGAAATCAAGGCAACTGGAATGAATTTTGTAGAGGCTTTAACCAAGAGGTTACGGTTCATACCAAGGATAGAACCACAGATGAGGGCTGCGATATAGAAATCGAGGAAGCCCCAATCGCTCATAAAGCTAGAAGTTGCTGAAACAACGTCTTTTGGAACAAGACCAGTCGCAGCAAGCACTGCAGCTGCAATCAAGGTGAAGACTGAACCACCACCCAGGTAAGTATTCCAAAATGGAAGTTTTTCTCCAATATAGTAGAACAAGTGTCCAAGAACCACCAACATGAAGGTGATACCAACCATGTTAAGTGGCAATTTGCCCATTGCGATAACAACGATAAGTGTCAGAACAAAACCTAGGTAGAGAGGTAAAGACACACCTGAGATTTTGATATCATTTAGTTTTTTCACTTAATCTCCGACCTTTCTTAGTATTCTGGATACCATTTAAGGTCACGAACTGCTTTAGCCATGTCAGTTTCTTTAGCTTGAGCCAATCCTTGTTCTTGAGCTTTTTTAGCAACTGCTTCCGCTACTTTGATAGAAACGTCAGCAACATATTTGAATGGAGGAAGAACTGGTGCACCTGGTTGTCCTGGGTTAACGATACCTGACAATGAGTGAGCGGCTGCACCGATCATTTCGTCTGTAAGAAGTGATGCTTCTGAAGCAAGCATACCAAGACCAAGACCTGGGTAGATCAAAGCGTTGTTAGCTTGACCGATTTCATAGTCAACACCTTTGTAGCTGATTGTTCCTGAAGGAACACCAGTAGCAACGAAGGCTTTACCGTCTGACCATTCGATAACTTGTTGTGCAGTTGCTTCCAATTTTTTAGTTGGGTTTGAGATTGGGAAGATAACTGGGCGTTCAGTGTTTTCACACATTGCTTCAACAACTTCTTTAGTGAAGGCACCTGGGTTAGTTGATGTACCAACCAAGATTGTTGGTTTAACTGTCTTAACAACGTTAAGAAGATCAGTCATGTCGCCAGCGTTAGCAAAGTCTTCACGTTTTTTAGCGAATGGTTTTTGAGCTGGAGTAAGGTCTTCCATATCGTCGAACAAGAGACCTTGTTTGTCGATCATGAAGAAACGTTTGTAAGCTTCTTCTTCTGAAAGTCCTTCTGAAACCATTTCAGCGTGAACACGATCAGCAATACCAGCACCAGCTGAACCACCACCGTAGCAAAGGTAAACTTGGTCAGTCAATTTTTCACCAGTGATGTCAAGGGCACCGAAGATACCACCAAGAACTACGATACCAGTACCTTGGATATCATCGTTGAAAGTTGGGATTTCTTTTTTGTAACGGTTAAGGATATCAGCCGCTGTTGAACGACCGAAATCTTCCCAGTGAAGGTAAAGTTTAGGGAATGTGTTTTCAGCGATTTGAACAAATTGGTCGATGAAGTTATCGTATTGTTCACCGCGAACACGTTCATGACGGTTACCAAGATACATTGGGTCTTCCAAAAGTTCTTTACGGTTAGTACCAGCATCGATAACAAGTGGCAATACTGATGAAGGATCGATACCTGCTGCTGCAGTGTAGACCATCAATTTACCAACTGAGATATCAACACCTTGAGTTCCCCAGTCACCGATACCAAGGATACCTTCTGCGTCAGTAACAACGATCAAACGGATATCACGGTCACCAGCAGCGTTTTTCAATGTTTCTTCGATATTTTCTGGGTGGTTAATATCAAGGTAAGCTGCATATTGTGGGTCTACAAAAAGGTGGCTGTAGTTTTCGATTGTGTCAGCGATAACTGGATCATAAACGATTGGGTTGAATTCAACAATGTGTTGGTTGAAAAGGTAGTAGAAAAGAGTACGGTTTGTGTTGAAGATTTCCATCAAGAACAAACGTTTTTCCAAGTCACTTGATTTTTGTGAGAAATGTTGGTAAGTTTGCTCAGCTTGTTCTTCAATTGTTTGAACGTAAGGAGGCAAAAGTCCGATAAGACCAAGTTCTTTACGTTCTTCCATTGTAAAGGCAGTACCTTTGTTAAGGAATGGGTTGTTTAAAATGTCATGTGCACGCATGATCGTGACCTCCATAAAGTAAAATATGATAAGATTTTTTCTTATGGAGGCATTATAAACCTCTCATCTTCTTATAGTCAACTTGCCAAGGTTTGATAAATAATATTTATAATAAAAGAGCTAATATGATAAAATATTAGCAAAGGAGTCCTTATGAACCTCAGAGATTTTGACTATTTTTTCCAGCTATCCCAGCTCAATTCTTACACTGCTGTCGCCAAGCATTTTGGGGTCAGTCAGCCCACAATCACCTATGCCATCAAGCGTCTAGAAGAGCAATTCAATTGCCATCTCATCATCAAAGACCCTGCCCATCGAACGGTTGAATTAACTCAGGAGGGCTTGATTCTAGCTCGTCATATAGAGCAGATTTTAATTGAAGTTTCCGTTGCTCATAAAGAAATTAAACGCTATTCTCAAAAAAAATTGACTATCGGTTTTCCACCCATTATCAGAGCCCGTATCATTTCAAAATTATTGAATCACAAGAAGGATCTTTCCTTCCTCAGTAATTTTGACCTGCATACTGAAGGATCTAAGTTTCTCCTGCAGGAGCTTTTGAATGGGGAGCTTGATTTTTCCTTTATCGGAAGTCATCTACCGCTAGAACATCCCAATCTGGAAATCTTCCCCCTCTACAAGCGTGAATTTTATATCTTTGTTTCCGAAAAGCACCCTCTAGCTGATAGAAAAGAAATTTCCTTCAAGGAATTACTGGATCAAAATTTTATCATGCTCGACTCAGGGCATACCCATTACGATGTCTTTAATCAACTCAATCAACAGTATCATAATCAAGCAAAGGTTATTTTTGAGCTCAATGAAGTGTCACTGGTTGGACAGCTAGTTAAGGAAAATATTGGCATTACCCTCTTGACTGACTTTGTCCTCTTTACCGACACTGAAGGGCTGGTAAAAATCCCTCTGGTCGAATCTGAAAAGCAATACTTCCACGTCAGCTATGCCTATCCCAAAAACGCAGTGCTATCTCCAGATTTGGAGAATCTCATCTCTATTTTAGAAGACATCAAGACGAACCAAAAGAGCCTGGGAAAAAACTCCTAAGCCCCTTTATTTTTTTCTAGTCTGATTTGCAAGACGCAGTGGTTGAGTGGGCTCTAATTCGTTGATAAATCAACTCTTACAGCCCTACTCAACTGTGCGGAGGTGGGACGACAAAATCGAATTCCTTCGGAATTACCGATTTTTGTCCCACTCTCTTTTTCTTATTGGAATATCTGAAGAACTGCATTTAGTCCTTGATAACCAATTATGGTGTAGAGATAAAGTGTCGCTGGTTTTGAAATGAGGAAAATGACTATAAATTTTTTCCAGGTCATTTTGGAGAGCCCTGCTACCACACAGAGAAAATCGTCTGGAAAGCCTGGTAAAATGAAGGCTGCGGCTAGGAATTTTTCAAAGAATTTACCATCATTGCGGTCTAGATAGGAAACATACTTATCATAGGTCTCTTCTGAGACAAAGGCTTTCGCGAAGCCATTTCCATAACGACGAGCCAAACCAAAGGCTAAGAGTGAACCGATGAAAATCCCCACAAAATTATAGATAAAGCCGTAAAGAGGACCAAAGATGATATGTCCGATAATGGCTGTCATACCACCAGGAATGATCGGGTAAATGACCTGCACCATCTGTAAAAGGATAAAGAGCAGAGGTCCAAAAGCCCCTAAACTAACCAAGGTCTTCTGAAAACTGCCTCCAACAGCCATCATATTAGGATGAGTCTTGAAGTAGTAAAGGAGAAAAGCTGACGCAAACAAACCAAGGATGGTCAAGCTTCTGATAATCAGTTTCTGATCAATAGTTTTTACTTTCATAGCTTCCTCCTTCTTCCTGTTACAATACTATTTACTACTTCTTCACTTTTCCTTTTTTCATAACTGAACCCGTTTTAAAGGTCAATAAACTAACCAAGAGCGCAAAAATTCCGAAAAGTGACAAGAAACCAATACCTAATTTTTTCATAAAATCCTCTTTTTACTTATTAAGATAGTTCCAGTATAAAGGAAATTTAAGTAAAAAGCTCGGCTAAACCGTCAAAAAATTGTGGCAAAAGTGTGGCAGAAAAGAAATCAGATTTTAAACCAACTTCTTCTCTAGTCTATCTAAAAACGCAAATGTGATCTGGCTTAGCTCCAAGAATCGTCTGAATCATCGTCAGACCAGTTACCTTTTGCTGCACCACCAAAAATTTGGGCAATCATTTCATCTGTCACCTTGTTGTCTTTGAGGCTTGTTGAGACTGCATTTTGAGCTGTTTCCAATTGTTTTTCAAGGTCTGATTGTTTTTCAACATAGCTTGCATAAGTTGTTGAATATTTCTCTTTCAAGGTCTTGAGGGATTCGATATCTTTCAAGAGTTTAGACTTATCATCTGATGATAGGCTTGAGTCATCGACAGCTTGTTTAAGGTCAGTCAGATCATCTGTATCAAGGTCTTCGATACTGTCTGGTGTATCTGCATTGAGCTTAGACCAGATACTTGCATTAGTCTTCATCAAGTTTGTGAACTCAGTATTGAGTGGTTCGATATTGTCTGTATAGAGTTTTTCCAGCTGACTTTGAAGGTCGCTTGCCTTCGTGATATTATCTTTAGCTTTTTCAATAGCTGCAAGGAAGGTCTTCTTATCGTCTGATGACAAACCAGAATCATTGATAGCCGTTTTCCATTCGTCATAGGTCATGCTTGCTGTTGCTGCGTTAAATGATTCGCTATCTTCACGGTCTCCCCAATTATCAGAGCCGTCAGCTAATTGACTGAAATCTGAATCAAAGCGAGTTTCCATACGATCTTCAAAATCACCGTGATCACCGATCTTAGTTCCGACAGCTACACCTGCACCTGCTACTAGAAGAACACCTGCGCTGATGAGGAGGGTTTTCTTCCAGTTCTTAGTCAAGCCAGTTTTAGCTTTTTGAAGTTGTGATTTGATTTGATCTTTTTTAGACATGTTTGTTACCTCTTTTATTATCTTTTTGATGATACTAGTATAGCTCTTAAAAAAATAGAATGCTCGGTCATTTCAGGGTAAAGCTGTGGCAAGAATGTGGCAAAGTTTTCGGTCTTTTTTCCTAAATTCTAGGACTTAAAAAATATCTCTAGTATCAACTAAAGAAGTCACCAAAGACCTCAACTTGAATCTTAGAAACAAGAAAACCTCGGTCCTAGTAAGATCTAGAATCGAGGTTTTGTTTGTTATTTTTTGCGCCAGCTGTACTTTTTAAAGTCTCCGCTCTGCCATTTTTCAAAAGTATAGGCGTAGCCTGCAACCACAAATGGTAAAAGTAGGTAGACATAAGGTGAAGTGTACTGACTCTTAGTCTCCCAAAGCAGGTGGAAGACAAGGCCACCTGCTAGGTAGATAAAGGGATAGAGCTTGAGGTGGGCATCCTTGTCCGTCTTCTTGAAGAAGGCAATGAAGAGGAAGGCACCCGCATAAATCATGATAAGAATAGCATGCGTAATCTGATAGAGAATACGATAGAGCCAACGTCCGTGATAAAGGCTGGCAGCAAAGGCATTAATCAGAGGCTGCTTCTTGAAACGACTGGGACCAGACCAGATTGACTCAAAGGTCGAATCCATCCAGGTCGATAAGAACTTGTCCTTAAAGAAGGTCCAGGTATAAGCTGGATGTTGAATGAAATAGGAGACACTCTCCTGTACACTCGCTTTTGCATCCGCTTCGATTGCCTTGTAATCACCGTTTTTTTCAAAATAAATGCGGCGCACATAATGGTTATACCAGCCTGGTTGACGACGACTATTACCATCATCTTGCAAGCCCATAGCCAACCAGGTCACCTTAGGAGTCCCACTCAGGTCCTGACCAGACAAGTGTTCATAATAAGCCACCGTTGCCTTGTTCATCCCCCAGCCTAGACCAATCATGGCTAAAGCAATCAGAATAGGCTTGAAAGATTTTTTGCTCATGGTTTCAAAAAAGAGGACCAAGCTCAAAGCCACCAATAGGAGAATATAGTTATTCCTAATCCAATAGGATAGGGCTAAGAAGACAATTGCTCCTGCTGCCCATTTCCAATTTTTAGTCTTCAAATAGCGGAGCAGGAAATAGATACCGAAGCTGGCAAAGAAGAGCCCAAAGATTATGCCATATACAAAGAGAATATTGAAAAATTGCGGCAGAAAGGCAAAACTCAATAAAATACTATATCGGGTAATCTGTTCATCCTTAAAGAGCAGGTCTGTCGTCTTCCAAGTGGAAAAATTGATCCCAATGACCGCAAAGAGATTGAGAACAAAGAAGATAACCATACTTGGAATAGGAATAATCTTCATGACCAGACGTTCAAAGGTCACAAGTCCCAACTGGTGAGGATAGCGATAGAGATACTCTCCCGTTTGGAGAAATCTCAAATTACCACTATTAATTTCAACTGCCGAGCGAAAGACAGTCGCTGCATCATCTCTGGTCTTATCAGTCGTTATAGCAATCAAGACAATCCCGATAAGCAAGTAAGTCAGAGCAAGCGACCAGAAGACCTTCTTATGCGACTGCTTAGCAAACCATTTTCTACTGATATAAAGGATAAAGACAAAGAAAATCAAGGTCAAAAAGACCCAAATCTTAACTGGCAGCAGCTCTGCCCATTCCCCACCGTCCAGATAAACAATGGTCTGAACCAATAAGGAGGACAAGAACAGCAAGCCCATGAGGGGAATACCGCCCCACCTGACCAGCCACTGCAAGGCTTTGGATAAGCCCAATCCCATACGATAAAGTCGGTTTTTCATCATTTTCCAGAGCTTATAACCCTAAGCTCTGCTACTCCTTTCCTGAATTGATTGGAAGTGTCAGACTAAAGCAGGTGCTTTCTGCATCCGACTCCACCCAAATCTGTCCACCGTGTCTTTCCACGATGTCTTTAGTCATGGCCAAGCCGATACCGAAATTGCCTCCGCTTCCCTTATAGAAACGTTCAAAGAGGTGCTTACGGTCTTCTGCTGAAATAGCAGGGCCATTATTGCAAATCGAAATTTTAAGAAGATTTCCTGTCTGCTTAGTCTCGATAGAAATCTTGTCCTTGGCATAGCGGACAGCATTTGACAGGATATTCATCAAGGCTCTTTCAATCAAGCGTTCGTCAGCTTGAATTTCGACAAATTCATCTTCAAACTGGTGTTGGAAGATAATTCCCTTATCATCAGCCTTATTCTTAAGACGCCAAGTCAGATCATAGAGAATCTCTGGAATACTGATAGTTTCCAAATCAAGCTGAGACTGGGTCGATTCCATCTTAGAAATGGTCAGAATATCATCAACCAGCTCTGCCATTTTCTGACTTTCGTCAAAGATAACTGAGGCAGCCGCCTTCTCATCCTTGATAACACCTTCTTTAATGCCTTCCGCATAACCTTGGATGGACATGAGTGGCGTACGCAATTCATGACTCGAATTCTGGAAGAAGACTTGCTGACTGCGCTGATTGGCATCAATCATATCACTCATGTGCTGAACTGTTGACGACACCTCATTGAACTCCTTGTAAGGAAGAACAGGTGCAACCAAATCCTCCTCACGATTTCCAAGGCGTGTAATATAGTCCTTCAAGCTAAGAAAGGCCTTGTCAGTCTTGCGAGAAGTCAGGTAGATAAAGACTGTGGCAACGAGACCGATAACCAGGAAGATAATCAAGAGAGCAATGTTGATCCAAGTGTCCATGCTCTCAACTGGTGTTACATTGGCAAAGACAAAAACATAGTAATTCTTAGCTGTTTCACCACTTGAAGCCTCACGAATATAGTAGTCATTAAGGACACCCTTATAGGTTCCCATATCAACGACATAGGTGTAACCGTGAATTTTAACCTTGGCCATCTGAGCATTGTCAAGCAGGGTCACCGTATCTTCAACAGGTTCTTCCTGATCAGAGGCAGTTGAACTCGCCTGACTACTTGATTGGTCGCTGGATTGACTAGTTGAAGTCGTGCTTTCCTCTGACTCATCGTCGTCATCATCGCTATCGTCATCCTTGTCATCATCATCCCAATCATCTGAGTCATCTTCATCATCAAAAAATCCCCAAGAATCAGCATTCTTATAGAAATAATTGGTGATGGTTTTAGAGATGGTCTTGTCTGAAAAATCATCTAGGCTAGTCGACAGGTACTGTGTTTCAAAATCCTCATCCACAATCACATAGGTCGTTTCAAAGATATTTGCCTGTGTGCTATCACCATTTGCCGACACACCTGAGTAGAGCGAATTGAGAATGGTAAACTGATTTTGAATGGCTGTACTGGTCTGCTCATCGATAAAATAGCTGAGCGTCAAATTGAAGACCAACCAGATAGTTCCAAATGAGAAGAAGATGATGGACAGAGGTTGCAAAAAGAGTGTCTTTCTCAGACTAGAGCGACTGCGATTTTGCCACCAACGTCTCGGATGAAGCAGGACTTCCTTAATCTTTTTTAGCCAATTTGAAACCATAGCCCCAAACCGTTTCAATAAGGACATCACTCTCCACCTCTCTTAATTTCTTACGCAGACGCTTGATGGTATCATCCGTCACGCGCGTCTCCACATCACTTTCATAACCCCAGACCTTCTCCAAAAGCTCGTCACGAGACACCGCCTCATCCTTTTGCAGCATCAAGACACGCAAAAGCTCAAACTCCGTATTGGTCAGCTTGATTGGCTTATCTTGGAACATAGCAGAGCGGTCCTTCTCAGACAGACTTAGACCATGGTAGTCCATCTTAGCCGTATTATCAGCTGCTTGCGCTCTGGGCTGACGCGTCAAAATCGCCTTGACACGTAGAGTTAATTTGATAGGAGAAAAGGGTTTGGTAAAGTAGTCATCAGCCCCAGCTGAAAAACCCTCCACAAAATCCTTATCGCTATCACGCGCGGTCAAAAGAATGATCGGCACATCTGAACGCTTACGAATAGCCTGGGCTGTACCAAAACCATCTGTCCCAGGCATCATGACATCCAAAATCACCACATCTGCCTCTTCTTCCATAAAACGCAGGAGCAATTGATCTCCTGTCTCAAAAATCTCGACCTCCATGCCCTCTTCTCTCAAAAAAGAGGCAATCAGTTCACGGATATTTTTTTCATCATCAGCAACATATACTTTTGCCATTTTAGTCACCTTTTTCACTTAGTTCAAAACAAAATACCATTTCAGTTAGACTTTCTCAACCTGCTCTAAAGACTCAGAAATTCATTTTGTTTTCTTTAGTCCTATCTTATCATAATTAGGTCAAAAAATGGCAGTCCGTCACAGACTGCCACACTATTGCCTAAATTTACTGAGCTTGGCTACTGCTTGCTTGACTGTCTGCTTTCTTGTAATCAGCCAAAAAGGATTCAACACTGTCAGCTAATTTCTCATCCGAAGTTGTCACATCAGTAGTTGAGACGGTTCCTGTCTCAGCGAGACTACCATCTGCCTGTAAACTCTGTTGAGCGGTACGGTAGATATAGGCTCCATCTTTCTTCTGCAATTGAGGCTTAGCTGGGTATTGCTGAATGGTAATAGCAGATTCTGTCAGACTTGAGTAGGTCTTCTTCTTATAGGCAGCAACTGTTAAAAATTCTAGCTTGACCTCACGAGTGGTCAGAAGATAGTAATCATCTCCAGATTTCTTATAGGTACCTTCGCCCATCCAGATTGTTGGGTAGATGTCATCTGTCTCTGCTTCTTCACGCGCCTCATCCAGATAATCTTGGTCGTAATTCTCAGCATAATAATAAACAAAGTGGCTCTCGTCAACCAGCTTAAAGTCCTGATCAATATCGTAAACCTTGCCAATCTCAATCTTTGAAACCGATTCAAAACTGAAATCATCAAAATCCTGGGCCGTTTCAACCAAGCCCCAATCATCTTCGACAAAGTAAGCATCATAAAAGAAATAACCGGCACCTGCTGCTACAAGCAGGAAAACCGTAGCCAAGGCAATCAAGCCCTTTTTTCTTTTTAATTTTTTCATTTACGATACCCCTCAATCATCTTCTTAAAGGAATTGGCACTAGATTTGACTAGACTTGCTGCACTCTTACCTTTTTGAGAATAGTAACCTTCTTTGTTATAGTAGGAATTTGCCCACTGCAACTTATCCGATTCTTGCCAAGAATACTTCAATTTATTAGGAGACTTGTAGGTATAGGTCTGACGATTTGCTTCGATACGGAAGGTCGGATCATTAGGTCCAACTGGTTTCACATCTAGTCTAATATGAGCGGCATCATTGGCAGAAGCATAGTTAAAGCTTGCACCATTGATAATTCCCGTCTCTGAAGCACCCTCAGGATCAACCTCATTCAAAAACTCACCTTGACTGTTGAGGATAAACTCAGTGTGAAAATCCATCACAATCTTGATATTGGTAGACATGGTATAGTTGGGATAGACGACAACTCCATCTCCAAACTGACCAAGTTGAACGGAAACCTTATTGTGCAGACGAGAGGATTCACCCAAATCATAGGTGACATCATAGTCGTAACCATCGATACCAAGTGCCTCGCTGACACTATTTTTCTCATCCTTGGTTGCCAAATAGCGTGCCAAAGCCTGCTTGTCTGTCTCTCCATCCTTACCATAGTTTGTCCTGACCCACTGAGCCTGCTGGGCAGAGATGACATAACGAAATTGATGAGTCATACGAGCCAGACTAGTCTTTTTAGAAAGACTACGCTTGGGAAAGGCCTTTTTGACTACCTCTGAGAAACTATCCCAAAAATCGCTAGCTGGCTCCAAATCATCTGAAAAACTTGCAACCAAACGTGCCGTCTCTTGATTATCACCTGAAAGATTATTAGGCAAAGCCATATTTTGATAGGAGACTGTCAGCAATTGCTGAGCTTCTTTCTCACCAAGTACCTGATAGACTTGGGCATACCACATATTTTGAAAGCTACTACTACCGAAACGCTTGGTCTGACTGAGCTGATCTGATAAATCCTTTTGCAGGCTTGCCAGGTCACCTTTTTTTGAAAGCCCATCGATAAAACCATCTGCGATAGAAATATAAGACCAACCATCTTGAGAAAGAGATTGACTAGCCGCTTCAAGTTGACTCTTGAGACTATCCTTATCGCTGTCTGATAGAGCCTTTGGCAAGAGCTTGAGATGACTGGCGATTGCCTTAATAACCAATTCTTGATTATCTGTTACTTTCAATGTCACAGATTGATCCGCATTAATTGTGTCCGCCCCTTCTAGAGCGAGCGAACTTGATGAACTTGTTGCATCCGTTGAGCTGCTGCTATCTTCGGCAAGACTGACTGTCAAGGGCAGGGCTAGCCCCAAAGCAAGACTTGTCATCGCTCCAAAAATCACTTTTTTCTTCATAAAAATATTTTAACATAAGCGCAAAGCTCTGAAAACAGTCAAGCTCAAACGATATAGAGAACAATTCAAGCCTCAGTTTTTTGTCTCACAAAAATCAGACTAAAAAGAGGCTAAAAACTTACCTTTTAGCCTCACATCTTATTTATCAATCCTATTCTTGACTGCCGCCAGCATTTGCATAGACTGCCTCCCACATGTCGCTTGTGATTTGGTACTTATCATAGATGGCATCAACAGATTTTTGAGCTGCGTCATACTGGTTTTGAAGGTCAGTCACCGCTGTGTCAAAAGCTGATAATTGGCTAGCATACTGCTGGTCCAAGGCAGCAGCTTCATTGACATCTGCAACCAGCGCTGCTTTTTCAGTATCAGTCAAAACTGTTGAAGCATTGATTTCTGCTATAAGCTTTTGATTGGCGGTCTCGCTTGATGTATCAGTGTCCTCTTGGTCCTCTGAGACATTTTCATTGGCGTCAGACTCATCTTCTGCATTGTAGAATTTTTCCCAAGTGCTTTCATTGTCCGCATAGACCGCTTCTTCAGCTTTATAGTAATCGCCCAGCTGGCTGTCTTCTAGGTTCTGAATCTGTTTATCCAGATCGTCTAGTTGACTATCGTACTGCGCAGCTTCATTGACAGCATTGGTAAAGGCTGTCTTTTGGTCATCTGTCAATGAGCTCTTAGGAATCAAGCTCAGAAGTTCTTGACACTCTTGAGCGTGAGTCCATTCAGATTCTGTGCTTGTGCTGTCTTGGCTTGACTGACTTGTCTGGCTAACTTGACTGCTTTGACTGGTAGCTGTGGTCTGTTCTGCTGAGACAAAGTGGCTGACACCAACTGCCATGGATAAACCAAGTGCTCCGAGTACTAGGGCTGATTTCAGCGAAATTGCTTTTGTTTTCATGTGAGTAACCTCTTGCATCGACCTTGCGATGCCCTTTCTCTTTATGCTACTAGTATAGCGCAGCCATTTTTCAAAAGCTCGGTCATTCAAGGGTAAAGCTGTGGCAAGTATCCGATCATTTTTGTGGCAAATTTAGGACTTTTTAACCGCCCTGCAAAATTGCTGGCGCTGACGTTTGAGTTGCTTAGCCAGAGACTGCTGATTTTGACTAAAACTGCCAGTCTTGGCATAGAGACCGTCATGCGGTTGTGGTCTAAACAAGGGACGTTGACCACTCGGAGATTTATAGGACCTAGCCAGTTTTTTCCTAAACTGCGGATCATGCTGGCTAATGGGAGCAACATCTAGCTGTGCATGTCTCCACCAACGACCATAGTTAAAGCTGGCGCCATTAACAATTCCAGCCAAGCGAAAAGTCTCTGTATCTACTTCATTGAGAAAATAGCCCTGACTAGATAGGATAAACTCCGTGTGATATCCCAGAATAATCTTGCTATTAAGCATGGCAATTCCATCAGGAAAAGAGGTATCCTTCTTATGACGTTTATTGTGCAAACGACCCAAATCCCAAGTCCAGAATCGCTTACCTTTCAGATAAAGAGCCAAAGCCTGCCAGTCGTTCATGTC
Source organism: Streptococcus loxodontisalivarius (assembly GCF_016908645.1). GTDB lineage: Bacteria > Bacillota > Bacilli > Lactobacillales > Streptococcaceae > Streptococcus > Streptococcus loxodontisalivarius. The sequence goes on along the minus strand of NZ_JAFBEH010000009.1, from coordinate 44,651 downwards.
ATCTTTTCTATAATGACGACGAACATAGTCCGCCTGCTGACTCGAAATTACATAGCGTAGCTGATGAATCTTACGCTCTAAGGAGCCTGGCTGAGCCAAAGTTAGACCAGGAAAAGCAAGATTGACCAGATCCGCCAACTGTCTAAAAAAGGGATTATGAGGTGCCAGGTCACTTGAAAACCTAGCAACCAGCTTCTTATTCTCAGCCAAGTCACCCGATAAATCCTTGGGCATTCCAATCAGATCAAGAAAATCTTTCAAGAGAATTCTAGCAGACTGACTAGACTTGACTGACTTTCTCCTCAACCAAAATTGACTAAATTCTTTATCACCTATTAACATGCCCCTATTATAGCATAGCCTATCTAAAATCTCTTTTTGATGACTATTTTATGATAAACAAAAAGACAACCAGCTTAGATTAGCTAGTTGTCTCAGACTGTAGATAAACCTAACTTTTCAACGGAATTGGACACAAAAGCTCTGCTTGTTTAAAATAAATGACCGATTTCATGCGAGCGGGAGTGCTAAGACAGTCTGGGGATAGACTGTTTGAGGTTGGAAATAGAGAAAGCGAAGCTTTCATCAAGACAGTCTGGGAGACTGTCTTAGGCATTTACCTGATACTTCCGCCGTGATGAAAGTATAAGAAATGCCTATATAAAAATATTTCTTATACTCGGAATGTTTGAGAGTGAGACAGTCCAGTGGACTGTCTCAGGTCTGAGCTTTGAAACTGGAAGGCGAAGAGGCTCAAATGGAATTCCACTGATTCCTGAAATCATCCACTGGATAATTTCACCTACCGTCCGACATCACTTAAGGAAAGTATCGGAAAAAGACTTTGTCTTAAAAATAATTATAAAACTTCTTAATCTTCTACACGTGATTTGCGTGCGATGTCAGCTTGGATATCTGAGATGAAGTCGTTGAGGGCTTTTGTCTCAGTAGCCTTGCTTCCGTAGCGACGGATGTTAACTGCTTTTTCTTCCATCTCTTTATCACCAACGATCAATTGATATGGAATTTTTTGTGTTTGAGCCGCACGAATCTTGTACTGCATTTTTTCGTTACGGTCATCAACTTCGGCACGGATACCACGATCTTTAAGGGCTTTAGCCACTTCCCAAGCGTAGTCGATGTGAGCTTCGTTTGAGATTGGGATAACAGACACTTGTTGTGGTGCCAACCATGTTGGGAATGCTCCCTTGTAGTTTTCAATCAAGATAGCTGTGAAGCGTTCCATTGTTGAGATAACACCACGGTGAATCATAACAGGACGGTGTTCTTCACCATCAGCACCGATGTATTTGAGATCAAAACGCTCTGGAAGAAGGAAGTCAAGCTGAATTGTTGATAAGGTTTCTTCATTCCCAAGGGCAGTTTTCACTTGGATGTCAAGTTTTGGACCGTAGAAGGCTGCTTCGCCTTCAGCTTCAAAGTAATCTACACCCATTTCATCAAGGGCAGCTTTAAGCATGCTTTGAGCGTTTTCCCACATTTCATCGTTGTCATAGTATTTTTCCTTGTCTTCAGGATCACGGTATGACAAACGGAAACGGTAGTCATTAAGATTGAAGTCACCGTAAACATCGATAATCAATTGAAGCGCACGTTGGAATTCTTCTTGAATTTGCTCTGGTGTGACAAAGATGTGACCATCATTGAGTGACATTTCACGTACACGTTGAAGACCTGTAAGGGCACCTGATTTTTCATAACGGTGCATCATACCGATTTCAGCGATACGGATTGGCAATTCACGGTATGAGTGAACATGGTGTTTGAAAACTTGGATGTGGTGTGGACAGTTCATTGGACGAAGAACGAACTCTTCACCATCACCCATATCCATAGTTGGGAACATGTCTTCAGAATAGTGCTCCCAGTGACCTGATGTCTTGTAAAGTTCAACAGAGGCTACTGGTGGTGTATAAACGTGTTGGTAACCTGATGCCAACTCTTTATCAACAATGTAGCGTTCCAATTCACGACGAATTGTCGCACCATTTGGCAACCAGAATGGCAAACCTTGACCAACTTCTTGTGAAATCATAAAGAGGTCAAGCTCTTTACCAAGTTTACGGTGGTCACGTTCTTTAGCTTCCTCACGACGTTGGATGTAAGCTTTAAGGTCTTTTTTGTCAAACCAAGCTGTACCATAGACACGTTGCATCATAGCGTTATCGCTATTTCCACGCCAGTAAGCACCAGCCACATTGAGCAATTGGAAGACTTGGATACGACCAGTTGATGGCACGTGTGGGCCACGGCAAAGGTCAACGTATTCACCCTGACGGTAGATAGTAAGTCCACCTTCATCTTCTGAGTGCTCTTCGATCAATTCAAGTTTGTAAGGATCGTTTTTGAAAATCTCACGTGCTTCATCTTTAGATACTTCCTCACGAATTGAAGGGAAGTTTTCTTTAACGATTTTCTTCATTTCTTCTTCGATACGTGGCAGATCTTCGTTAGAAATTTGCCCTGCTTCATTGTCAGTATCATAGTAGAAACCATCTTCGATCGCTGGACCAACTCCCAAGTGGATGTCTGGGAAAAGGCGGCGCGCAGCTTGTGCAAAAAGGTGAGCAGCTGAGTGACGAAGCACAGGAAGAGCATCCTCATGGTCAGGTGTCACGATTTCGATGCTACCATCTTCAGTCAAAGCACGAGTTGTGTCAACCAATTTACCATTGAATTTACCTGCCAAAGCTTTCTTAGCAAGCGATTTGCTGATAGATTCAGCAACTTCAAAAGTTGTTACGCCATTCTCAAATTCACGAACAGCGCCATCTGGGAAAGTAATGTTAATCATATTAAGATACCAAGTCCTACTGGAAAACTACTGGAAAATCGATAAAATAGATTCATCTTTTTTCTGAGTTTTCAAGACAGATTAGTTCCTTTCTATATTATTTTTCTTTTTTAATAGCAGAACCAAGCAGACTACCAGCAACAATACCGATGCCGAGCCAAGAATAACCAAACCAGACACCCCACAGAGATAAAAGAATGCCTGCGACCAGACCAATCATCAAACCTTCAAGTAAAAATGTTTCGCGAGATTTTTTATTATTTGCCATCTTGTTTATCCTAACTTTTAGTCATAAAAAAATTGCGACTGTCCTCAAGGACGTCGCAACGTGGTTCCACCTTTATTTATCCACAACAAAAAAAGTTGCAGACCTCTACTGGCTATATCGTGGCCACCGTTTTATGTTTTCATAAAAACAAGGAAGGAGTATTTTCGGATAGGTTTACGTCTTTGCAGCAACCAGACGCTCTCTGAAAAACCTGACACCTCAAACATGTCTTCGTTAAGTATTATAACACGATTTCTTAAATTTTCAAGCAGTCAATCGCTTTTTAATCGAAGAAATCTCTCAGGCTGTCAATCAAGCTCTTAGGTGTCTTGACCATACGAGCCGTCGTCTTAGCTGTGCCTCTGACCACACGAGACGGGGCACTCATGGTACGTCTTACAACCTTGATATGAGTATATTTTCGCTTACCATCTCTTGAAAATGGGCTGCGCTCAACCTTATATTCTTTAGAGATAATCAAATCCAGATAGAGCTCATAGACTGATTTTCCAAAATGATCAGCTGAAATGCTATAAAGCTTTTCGTCCAACTTAGCCTGATCCATTTGAGGCGTTGATTGGATAGCCTCAATGATAGCCTGAGACAGATTGTTCTCATCATAGTAAAGAGTCCCAAACATAACATCATCAATCAAGTCATCCAAATAAGGATTTCCATGTGCAATCACTGGAGTCCCACTTGCCAAACTCTCTGTATAAGTCAGCCCCTGGGTCTCGCTAGTTGAAGCAGAGATGAAGAAATCAGCCGCCTTGTAATAAAGTGCCGTCTCAGTCTGAGCAACCATTCCTGTAAAGATAACTGCATCTTGAATCCCAAGCTCCTTAGTCAGTTCTTCCAAATCAGGGCGATAAGGACCATCACCTACCACAACTAATTTGAGCTGAGGTTGGTTTTCTAAAACTGCTGGCAGAGACTTCAACACCGCCTGAATATTTTTCTCATAAGAAATGCGAGATAGACTCAAGAGCATAGTATCCGCATCAGCAATTCCCAGTTGAGAGCGCAGCTCTTTGACATCCTCATCGGTCAAATCAGGTCGTAAGTACTGGTCAAGCTCAATCCCTGTCGGAATGATACGCTTTTGAATAGCTACATCATAGCCATCCAGAATGTTTTGAACGATTCGACTCGGACAGATAACCGCATCATAATTGCGCAAGTAATCCTTAACGAAATACTTGACCATGCTAGGTTTAATCAAACGCCCCTTGGCGATATAATGCACATAGTCTTCATAATGAGTGTGGTAGGTATGAACGATAGGAATCCCCAACTCACGCGCAATCATATAGCCGAAACTCCCCATAACAAACTCTGTATGGGTATGGATAATATCCAAATCGTGTTCCTTAGCAATCTGATAAGCTGTATTAAGCCCAGAGTAGACCATACGACGATCGGTAAAAGCGATAAATGGAACACTAGGCAGACGAACAATGGTTGGATCATCATCTACCTTGATATTCTTTTCAGTAGCCGTAAAAATATAGACATCATGCCCAGCTTTTTCGAGTTCCTCCTTCAAGGTACGAATACTAGTCGCAACCCCAGAAACTTGTGGAAAATATGTGTCTGTAAAAAAGCCGATTTTCATCCTAATCCTCCATCACTTTCTGATAGACATCAGCCAATTGCTGAGCAACTAATTCAATTCGGCGGCTCTGAGCAACTGCATAGCCAGCATCTTCTTTTTGACTCTGACCAGACAGAACCTTACGAAGAGCAGAGACAAAACCTGGAACATCAGAAGCAAACTCGACCGCATCCTGACCGATCCATCCCTCATAAACAGGAATATCACGAAGAACCAGGTGTTGATGACTGGCAAGCGCTTCAAGGACAACAATCCCTTCCGTTTCTTCCAAACTTGGGAAGAAAAAGGCGTCCGCTCCGCTCATTGCTCCCTCGTAGATATCTCCCTTAATATAACCTGGGAAAATTACATTTGAAGGGTGATTTTTCTCAACCAAACGGCGAATCTTAGCTGGGATAAGCATCTTGTTGATTTGCCCAAACCAGATAAAGGTCACATCGGGCATGCTTTCTGCTACCTTAACAAAATCCTCAATTCCCTTACGCTTAAAATAAAGACCAGCTGAAATAACCACTTTCTGACCTTCTTTTAGCTGAAAATATTCTCTAAAAGCCTCTTCCTTAGTCTTATCAGGCACATACTTAGCCAAATCAATCCCATTTGACACAGGGTAGATAGGACAGGTAATCCCATAAGATTGGATCAACGATTTTGAATATTCTGTCGGTGTGATAATCGCATCCGCTGCACGATAAAAATGCATCAGATACCACTTAAATAGTGGCGCAATCTGATTTGATAAAATAAAAGAATTTCTAAAATCTTCTTTGGTTGAATGGCCGTGCATGATAACCTTTTTACCTGAACGCTTGGCAGTTTTCAAAAGATGCCAACTCATCAGACCGTAAGTATTGATATGGACAAGGTCATAATCATCATGTTCATCAGTCGTATAAGGAATTCCTTGAGACTCAAGCGCCCTTTGCTGGTGCTTGATTGCTCGACCGATTCCTGACTTACTGATAGCCTTTTCACCTTCTAAGTACAGTAAAACTTTCATACCATTATTATAGCTCATTTGCTCCATTTTTTCACTTAAAATCTTATGAGAAGCATTCTTCTTGGAGTTTGTCATAACCCTTTTTTTCTATTTCAAATAAAAAAGTGGAAGACTGACTCAGCACTTCCACTCTTAATTAGGACAAGGTTAAACCTGTCCCTAGCGACTAGAATCACGTTTAGTAATGCCGTGATTAAGGATGATTTCCTTATCTTCTAGTTCTTCTTTGTTCATGATTTTTGTCAACATACGCATGCTGACAGCTCCTAAGTCATAGATTGGTTGACTAATTGAGCTGAGGTTTGGACGTGTGTACTTGGTGATTGGTGAATCGTTACTTGTAATGATTTCAAAGTCTTCTGGTACTGATTTACCAGCTGCAAAGAGACCATTCAAGAGACCTGCTGCCAATTCATCCTCAGCTACATAAGCTGCTGTCGCTCCTGAATTAAGGACACGCTCTGCCAAGTCAAAACCGTCTTGATAACGGTAATTAGCTTCAAAAACCAAACCTTCGTTGAATGGCAAACCACTTGCTGTTAGACCATCCTTAAAGCCGTTTAGGCGAAGCTTACCATTGATATCATCGATTAGCGGACCTGATACAAAGGCGATTTTTTCATGTCTTTGAGACAGCTCGCCAATAACATCAGAAACAGCCTGTGCATAGTCAATATTGACACTTGGAAGTTGGTGCTCAAGGTCAACTGTACCTGCAAGAACAACTGGTGTGCGTGAACGCGAAAACTCAGCACGAATCTTTTCAGTCAAGTGGTGACCCATGAAGATAATACCATCAACCTGCTTAGCAAATAGGGTGTTAACCACTCCCACTTCCTTATCGTCATCCTCATCACTTGAAGCTAAAACAATATTGTACTTGTACATAGCAGCGATATCATCGATACCCTTAGCTAAAATTGAAAAATAGCTGTTAGCAATATTTGGGATGACCACTCCGACGGTAGTTGTTTTCTTACTTGCCAAACCACGAGCTACGGCATTTGGTCGATAGTCAAGTCGATCAATCACTTCAAGAACCTTTTTACGAGTATTTTCCTTGACGTTTTTATTGCCATTTACGACACGGCTAACGGTAGCCATTGACACACCAGCCTCACGGGCAACGTCATAAATAGTAATCGTATCATCGGTATTCATTCTTATTATCATCCTTTCTTTTGTAAATTACGCTTTCAAATATATTTTACCATTAAGTGAAAACACTTTCAAGTAAATAGCTGTGCTTAAAGGAAAAAATGAAAGGGATTTCTGATAATAATCTGCTATTTTAAAGTAGTTTTTACAGAATTTCCGACCAAAATCTCAAGGACCTTCTATGAATATTCCTATCTGATAAAAAAATCTCTTACAAGACCGATAAGTATTTTAGCAACAGTCGGATTTTCAAAATGCTTACATTTTTTCAGAAAAACGAAAGAAAACAATAAATCACTTCCTATCCAATCTATTTCTTCTTGCAATTTAGATTATTTTTTGAAAAAATAGAGGTAATAGATGTAGGAAAGGAATTACTTCATGACTAAACTCGCCCATATTCGTCACTTTTTATCTGAAAAAGGCTCAAACATCGCTATCCTATCTGATCCCGTAACCGTCAACTACCTGACAGGTTTCTACTGTGATCCACATGAACGTCAGATGTTTCTCTTCGTCTATCAGGATGCTGAACCCATTCTCTTTGTTCCTGCCTTGGAGGTCGCACGCGCCCAAGCACAGCTTGATTTCCCTGTCTTTGGCTACGTGGATTCTGAAAATCCTTGGCAAAAAATCACTAGTGTCCTACCTTCACTCGATAGTCCAGTCGTTTTTGCTGAATTTAACAACCTCAATGTTACAAAATTCCAAGGACTACAAACTGTTTTTTCAGGTCGCTTTGACAATCTAACACCTCTTATCGAAACCATGCGTGTTATCAAGTCTCAAGACGAAATCGAGAAGATGCTAATTGCTGGAAAATGGGCTGATGTCGCTGTTCAAATCGGCTTTGACAATATCAAAAAAGGCAATACCGAGACTGACATTATTGCTCAGATTGAGTTTGAACTCAAAAAACAGGGAATTAATCAGATGTCCTTTGACACCATGGTCCTAACTGGGAATAACGCTGCCAATCCGCACGGTATTCCCGGAACAAATCCTATTGAGGACAATGCTCTGCTACTTTTTGACCTCGGTGTTGTCTACGACGGCTACACCAGCGACATGACTCGTACGGTTGCTGTCGGTCAACCGACACAATTCCAAAAAGACATTTACCAGCTCTGCCTTGAAGCACAATTAACTGCTCAAGACTTTATCAAACCTGGAGTCACTGCCAGCCAAGTCGATGCAGCTGCTCGTCAAGTTATCGAAAAAGCTGGCTACGGTGAGTATTTCAACCACCGTCTGGGACACGGTCTTGGTATGGATGTTCACGAATTTCCTTCTATCATGGAGGGCAATGACCTTGTCATCCAAGAAGGCATGTGCTTCTCAGTCGAGCCTGGTATTTATATTCCCGGCAAGGTCGGTGTCCGTATCGAAGACTGCGGTTATGTGACTAAGTCTGGCTTTGAAGTCTTTACCCAAACTCCAAAAGAACTTCAATATTTCTCATTGGATTAATGGGCTGAGCTGATGACATCATTAAAAAGAGATCGATTCTGTGGCGACTGTGGGCAGGAACTGGTAGAAAAGGAACTAGAAGGCGAAGGTCTTGTCCCTTTCTGTCCAAACTGTCAGAGCTTCCGCTTTCCAATGTTTAGCTCTGCCCTCTTAGACTACCTAAATAAGTAAAAAAGTTTGGAAAACTCTTTTCCAAACTTTTTTACTGGCTTTTCGTCAGATTGATTACTATCCTTCTCTTTTCAATAATTCTTGGTGTTTCTTAAGATACTGCTTACCATACCATTCTTCAAGTGATTTTCCTTCCCACTCTCGGTACTCTTCAGAGTATTTCCACTTATAGTAGGCGTTTAAGTAACTAGGAAATTCCATAAAGATAATAAATGCTGCTACTAAAATATTTAATAACGCCCACATTAACGTAATACCAATTCCGTTTATTGATGTGGATACATCTGATAAATATCCTCCTCTAAAAAACTTAAAATGGACTACAATCCCTAGGATAGGTGTTCCGTATTTCAATAATAATTTAATGACATAATCAAATAAAGATGTAGTGACATTCGAATGATATAAATGCTTCTTTACATTTACCGACTAACCACAAAATAAAAATTATTCCTATAATTAGCATCACTCTTTGTCCTTTATCAGATGAGTCTGACTTATACCTTTCATCTTTTATAAACATTAAATTCAAAAGATTTCGAATTCTATTTCTAAAAATAATATAGATAAAATAAAAATTTATCGCTAAAAAAGAAAGAGTTCCAAATAGTCCTAAGCTTGCTGAAAAACCTGTTAAACAAAATAAGTTCCATTCTATTAATAACCATAAAAAATATGTCACAAATAAATGAAATTGACCTCTATAGATCAAAATAAATTTTTGACTAAATCTTTTTCCCATGATGATTAGAAATAACCAAGTACACCCCAAAAGCAAAAATATCCAATAGGGTAGAAAGTTATATGTACTTTGCTTTAAAAATGAACTATCGAAATGACTATAGATATAATAACTAGCCTTGTAAAAAATCCAATTAGGTCCGAATGTAAAAAAGATTGTCAGTAGAGTAAGCCAGATATATGACTTTAAAGTACCTCTATATTTTTCTTTTTCCTCTGTCTCTGCTAAATTTCTTTCGATAAAACCATTTGATACGGTATCATCTCTTAAATTTAAACTCTCTTCAAAGCTTGCTTGAAATAGCTTTTTCATACTAGTCCTCGTAATCTATTTACCATTCTTCAATTGATAGGCTGCACCGATAAGATTGGCGCCATTTTTGTGTTGGCAGATGGCGATTGCTGGTCGGTTGACAACTTTGAAAAAGAGTGGCTGCTCTGCTTCCAGTTTGGTAATTTGTCTTTCTAGTTCTTCAAGTAGGATTGGTTGACTAGAAATTCCTCCACCAAGAACTACCTTACCTAGGTCTAAAATCGCCTGAACGTTATTGATATAGATTGCTAAATAGCGACAGTATTGTTCAAAAATTGGATAGACGCGAGAGTCTCTTTTATTGATATAGTCAAAGACTTGTCTGCCGTCCGTTTCATCTTCAAGTTCCAGCACTGCTGAACAACGTCGGATCATACTGACAGCTGAGACATGGTTACCTGCAAACTCAAACTCCTCCAGCTCAGCATTTTTGGGAGGAACCATAAAAGTCAGCTCGCCCGCTTGAAAGTTAGATCCTTGATAAATCTGACCATTCAGAATAATGCCACCGCCAAGACCTGATCCCAGGACCATGGCAAGGCCGTTTTGACAGCCTTTTAGCTGTCCAGTCGCATACTCGGCAAGCGCCGCCGCCTTGCCATCGTTAATGGCAGAAGCTGGAAGCCCATACTGCTCAGTCACAAAAGCACGATAGGCAAAGCCATCTAAGAAATTCAGGAGACCTCCCTTGTAGAGAATGCCATTTTCATCATCTACTGTCCCTGGAAATGAGAAAGCGAGACCTGAAATCTTTCCTAGATGAGGTGTCACAATCTGGTCAATCAAACTTAGACAGCTTTCCATGTTCTTGGGAGAAGGCAGAGCTTCAAAAACTTGCACCAAATCAAACTCTTCTGAAACCAATGCAGACTTCACCTGTGTACCACCAAAATCGAGCGCTAAAATCATTTCTTGTCTCCTTTTCATCCATTCTACTCCTTACTATGGAAAATATAATCTCCACATTCAAAAAAGAAACTGAGGTTTGCAGTTACCTTAAGATTTAATGAAATTACCACATTGCACCTGTTTCTTGCTTGCGCATTAGACTTGTCTCCTTTTCAGAATAGGTCATCTGTAACTCTACTTTATTTTCCTCATCATCAAAAGTTTTTCCATAAGTCAATATAATATAAATATAGTCCCCCGTAGCTAATAGTTGCACATTTGAAGGTTTTCCAAATAATTGATAGATCTCAGAAAGTGATGTCCCATCCTCCAACGTGTCATACTTTTCCTTCGTCCACTGATTTTTATAATTTTCACGACTCGCTACCGTAACAAGCTCACTACTATAATTTTTAACTGTGAGCATTTTATCGTATAAACGAAATTTTCCGTTAACATATTTAAAAGAAAAACTTCCATAATCATAAATATTATCAGTTACATAATCTAGAACAATTCTATTCGTATTAGCAAAATCTTCCAACGGTTGACCTCCATATGGTGAACCATATTTTTTAATAAAGTTTTCCAAACTAATACCATCTTCTCCAGATTCATCTATCGTTAAACTAGCGTATTCATCAAGTGTCCAATGATGATTTGTATAAGTATGTTCCTTGGTAAGCTCTTCAATATAAGCAGTTAATTCTTCCTGCGAGTAATGTGACTGTGTTGTCTGTGATTGTGATGGCTGCTGAGATTGTGTTGTTTGCGACTGTGATGACTTCGAATTACTACTCATGTAATAAAAAGTACCTAAAAGAGTCAACACTACTAGAAAAATCACTCCCTTCATTCTCAATCGCAAAGAATTTGTTCTAGCTTCAACTTCTTGATTGATAAAACTTTCTTCCATATCCTGTGAAATGGAATCAAAACTATCCGATTTCTTCTTTCTTATCAACTTCTTTTTCATTTTCATTAAATGCTCCTCCGTACTTATTTTAACAAATTAAACTTATTTTATAAATAGACTTTTCATGCCGGAAAATGATAGAATAACTTCTAAGGAGGTTTTCATGACACAATCAATTTCAAAAGAAGCGATTCGTACAGCTTACGACCGTCGTGTGGCTGTTCGAGTCTACAATGAGGAGACGATTTCCAAAGAGGATATGGAATTTATCCTTGATACTGCTTGGCTCAGCCCTTCTTCTGTTGGTCTAGAAGGCTGGCGCTTTGTCGTTCTTGACCGTAAGCATATTGAGGAGCTCCGCGATTCTCTAAAACCAGTCGCATGGGGTGCAGGTCCACAGCTCGACACTGCTAGTCACTTTGTCCTTCTGCTTGCTGCTAAAAATGCTCGCTATGATAGTCAAATTATCAAGGATAGTCTGCTTCGTCGTGGCATTACTGACGAAGATGTTCCTGCCCGTTTGGGTCTTTATAAGGACTTCCAAGAAAGAGATCAGAAGGTCGCTGACGACCCACGCGCACTCTTTGATTGGACTGCCAAACAAACCTACATCGCTATGGGGAATATGATGACCACTGCTGCTATGATTGGGATTGACAGCTGTCCTATTGAAGGATTCACCTACGATGCTGTTAATGACATTCTAGCTGACGCTGGTATTATCGATAGTGACAAAGAAGGAATCGCCAGCATGATTTCCTTTGGCTATCGTCTCAAAGATCCTAAACACCCACGTAGTCGTAAACCACGCCAAGAAGTGATTACTTGGCTAGATTAAGGAGTTATCATGAAATTTTTACACACATGCGTTCGCGTTCAAAATCTTGAAAAATCAATTCAGTTCTATCAAGAAGCCCTAGGCTTTAAGGAAGTTCGCCGCAGCGATTTTCCAGAAGCCAAGTTCACTTTGGTCTACCTCGCCTTTGAGGAAGACCCTAGCTACGAGCTTGAGCTGACCTATAACTACGATCACGAAGCCTATGATTTGGGAAATGGCTACGCTCACATTGCAGTTGGCGTTGAAGACCTTGAAGCTAGCCACCAAGCACACGAGGAAGCTGGTTACACTGTTACCAAACTAATGGGACTACCAGGTCGTGCACCAATGTACTACTTCATTACTGACCCAGATGGCTATAAAATCGAAGTTATTCGCTTGAAACAATTTTTGGGTGAGGAATAAAAATCAAAAGAGCTTTTTTCAAAGCTCTTTTTTCTATTCTGCTAATTTAGCACCATTTGATGAAATAATCTCTTTCATCCATTCGTACGATTTCTTAGGTGTTCGTTTGAGACTACCATTACCTTTATCATCCATATCCACGTAGATAAATCCATATCTTTTCTTCATTTCACCAGTTGATAGCGATACTAAATCAATAGGTGCCCACATGGTATAACCTAGACACTCTACCCCATCGAGATTGATAGCGTCAGCCATTGCTTGAAGATGTTTCTTCAAATAGTCGATACGGTAGTCATCCTCAACATAATCATTTTCATCAGCTACATCAACGGCACCCATACCATTTTCAACAATAAAAATTGGTTTCTGAATACGATCAAAGATGTCGTTCATCACATGACGTAGACCTAGTGGATCGACTGCCCAACCCCAAGGTGTTTCTTCCAAATATGGGTTTGGAGAGCCACCAACATTAAACCAGTCATCGCCTGCCTGTGTTGTATTTGAGCGATAGTAAGAAAATGAAATAAAATCAAGTTGTCCTTCTCGGAGAATTTCCTCGTCACCAGGTTCGAAAGCAATTCCACTAACCCCTCTATTTCTCCAAACTGATTTTGAATAACTTGGATAGTAACCGCGTCCCATAATATCAATAAAATACCAGTTTTCACGACGTTCTTGCATACGATGAAAAACATCCTCTGGCTTACATGTTCTAGCATAAAGTTCGCTCATGGCATACATAGCACCAAACTGACTATTAGGCATCAATTCGTGTCCCAATTTGACTGCCATAGCACTAGCTACAAACATATGATGATCTGCCTGATAACGCTCTTGACCACCTGATTGTCTTGTTCCCATTGGACCAAAACCTCGTACTGCGTTAATTTCATTAAAGGTCAACCAGTAGCGACAACGGTCTCCATATCGTTCAAAAAGAACTTTACAATATTTAACATAGGCATCAATGACTTTTCGTGATGACCAACCATCATACTTGAGAGCAAGTTGCATTGGCATTTCATCGTGACAAATGGTAATCAATGGCTCCATACCATACTTAGCCATCTCGTTGATGACATCATCATAGAATTGAAGCCCTGCTTCATTAGGTTCAAGTTCTTCTCCTGTTGGAAAAATACGTGACCAACAGATTGAGAAACGAAAAACATTGAAACCCATACCTGCCATCAATTTGATATCTTCCTTATAATGATGGTAAAAATCGACAGCTTTGTGACTTGGATAGTATTCATTCTCTAAAAAAATAGGTGTGGCATCACCAGGAACAGGGTCTGCATAAAAGAATGAACTTCTGGGATTGATAATACTTCCGTCAGAACGTTTCATAGTGTGATGTCTTGGATTTTCTTGCGAACCATCTGTTTCATAGTCATGTGACAAAATACCACGACCACCTTCTCCAAATCCACCTTCAAATTGGAAATCTGCTGTTGCTCCTCCCCACAAGAAGCCTTCTGGTAATTGATAAGTCATAATAGTCTCCTAATTCAATTCTTGTCCTTGTTTAACGCTACCACTTGTCTTAAGTTCAATTGTTTTATCATTTGGATTTGTGATGATAAGCATTGTGGTTGTGTCATAACCTTTTTGATGAATCTCTTCACGATTGATTCTGATAATTGGTTGTCCTGCACGTACAGTTTCTCCTGACTTGCAGAGCACATCAAATCCCTGACCATTAAGTTCTACGGTATTGATACCGATATGTACCAACATTTCCACACCATCTTTTCGAGTAATGCCAAAAGCATGTCCAGTTGGAAAGACAGTTGTCAATTCACCGTTTGATGGTGCTGTAATAAAGTCGCTTTCCAAGTCAAAGGCAACACCGTCACCCATTAGTTTTTGAGAGAAGACAGGATCATCTACCTTCTCCAATGGAACAAGATTAGCATCCGCAACAGCAACAATCACATCATCAGCGACAGTTATTTGAACAGGCTCAGTTACTTCTTGATTGCTTTCTTCAATTCCCAAAACATAGGCAACAATTGCGGAAACGACAATCGTAACAAGAATACCAACTGCTGCCGCCATAGCTGTTTTTCCAAAGATTGGAAGTGCAAGTGGATTTGAATACCCCATTACAAAAGCTCTCGCCCCCAAAAGTCCTGCTACAACACCACCTGCAAAACCACCTGCCATAACAGCCCACATTGGACGTTTTTATTTAAGGTTGACACCATAAATAGCTGGTTCAGAAACCCCTGCTACTAGGGCACCTACAGCAATAGAAAGGTATTCGCTACGTTTTAATTTGTCTTTGGTACGGGCACTAACACCTAGAACTGCACCGCCTTCTGCCATATTGTGCATTAAAAAGGCTGGGCGAAGTAATGAGTCATAACCAGGATCAACAAGGAGTTGAGGCATAAATGGTGTAATAGCTTGGTGCATACCTGTCATTACCATCCAAGGAAGGGCTGCAGCAAGTAAACCAACAGCTAATGGACCTACGGTACTATCTAGGAACATAAAGATTGAAGCTACAACTTGTCCAATATAATTACCTAGAGGACCAAGAATGAGATAACCTAAACTACCAGCAATGAAAATTGTTCCCATACCTACAAAGATAGCTTTGAAAATATTAGGAATTATCCTATTGAGATATTTCTCGCTATAATAAGCTACAACTGAAATCAAAAGGGCTGGTAACAATGAGGTTCCATATGAAATCGGATTGACAGTAATATTGAACAAATCAAAAGGATTACCGGATGCAACAAGTGTTGTATAGTTTGCATGCAAAAGAGCTGCGGCTGCTGCCATTGAATAAATTGGTGTTCCTCCAAGCTTTCTTGAAGCGCCATAGGCCACCCAAATCGGCATAAAATAGAATGGTGCATCTCCGATTGAAGAAAGTAATAGATAAGATGATGATGTCGCCCAGTCTTTTGAGATGAAGGTCGTAATCAAAATAAGAGCAACTTTCAGCATACCCCCAGCAATCAAGCCTGGAACCATCGGCGTTACAGAAGCTGATACAAATCCAATTAGCTTGGCAAAAGCATTCTTCCATGTTAGCTTTTCTTTAGATCCCACATCACCATCAAGATTCTCATCAATAGATCCTCCATCTTCAATTGGAAAATCTTTAAGAATTTGATCATAAGTTTGGACAAGATGCGGTCCCAAAATAACCATATATTGTCCACCAGCATAGACAACTCCTATTACTCCTTCCAAATTTTCAAGTGCTTCTTTATTAGCTTTAGAGACATCTTTCAAATTAAAACGTAATCTAGTCATACAGTGAGATAATATATTTACGTTTTCTACACCACCGATATTGGAAATAATATCATTTGATAGTTTTTTATAATCCATAGACTTTCTCCTTTTGATAATTTTACCAACACATTTTGTAAGTTTTTACAGTGCTATTTTAGTCCTTTTTGAAAACGTTGTCAATATTTTTATTAACTTTTGACAAAATTATCAATTCTTTATAAAATAACTGTATAAATCATAGTATTAGGAGATCAATATGAATATTCTAGAACGAATGATGCACAGTGAAAAACAATTCTCAAATTCAGAGAAAAAAGTCTATCATTTTTTAACGGAGAACCTCAGCAAAGTGGAAACCTATACCATCACTAAGGTTGCTAATGAAAGTCACACTTCTACTTCTGCTGTCCTAAGATTTTGTCAAACTCTTGGTTATAAAGGTTACAAGGACTTTCGGTTTGATGTCATCTCACATCTGCATAATTCTCCAGTTCTTGATAATCAGGATATTGTAAGTAAAATGACGAGTAATTTCTCAACAATTGTCAATCGTCTCAATACCTTAGAACGTGATAAGATTCAAAAACTCATTTTATCACTCAAAGAATCAAGTAGAATCCATCTCTTTGGTATTCACGCCTCGTCTTTGCCTGCTAGACAATTGTATTTTGGATTGCAAAATTTAGGAATTCCTAGTCATTTGGCTTGCGATCTTAACAGTGGAGCTCATCTGACAAATATTATTAATGAGGATGATTTACTAATTATGTTTTCAATCTCAGGTAATCTCGAGAATTTTAGAAGTAGCCTTAGCGAAATTGAAAATAATATGCCCAACGAGTCCTATTTAGTTACCCTAAGTCCGACAGCTAAATCAGGAAAATTCTTCTCAAATACTATTCTATTACCTGGTGCCTTGGAAGATAACCAATCAATCGTTGACCTTCAATCAATTCCTATGATGTTTGTCGAAATTCTCCTCAACATCCTCCATTCACAACTATAAGAAAAAAAAAGAGCCCAATCGGCTCTTTTTCAGGATGTAGACAAATCTAACTTTCAACGGAATTGGATGCAAAAGCTCTGCTTGTTTAAAATAAATTTTTCAATTTCATGCGAGCGTTAGCGAGCACCCAAAAGATACTTCCGCCGTGATGAAAGTGTAAGAAATGCTTTTATATAGGCATTTCTTACACTCGGAATATTTGAGACACTTGGCTCAAATATTAGTCATGGAATTCCGTAGGAAGTCGCTGACGTCCGACATCACTTAAGGAAAGTATCGAAAAAAAGACTTTGTCTTCAACGATAAAAAGAGCCTAGGCGGCTCTTTTTATCGTTGATTCATGCTTTTCATGACACGTTTGATGTCACGGTCTTGGTCACGGCGTTTGATGGATTCACGTTTGTCATAGTCATGTTTTCCTTTTGCCAGACCAATCAAGACCTTAGCGAAGCCATTTTTCAAATAAACCTTGAGAGGAATCAGAGTCATCCCTGTTCCTTTGAGTTCATTTTCCAGTTTGGCAATTTCACGTTTTTTGAGGAGAAGTTTGCGGGTGCGCTCTGGTTCTTGATTCCAGATATTACCCTGTTCGAATGGTGCAATGTGGACATTGACCAACCAAGCTTCACCGTTTTTGATTTGGGCATAGCCATCCTTGAGCTGAATACGGGCTGCACGGACAGACTTAATCTCCGTTCCTGTCAGCACGATACCAGCTTCGACGGTATCGACGATACTGTAATCATGTCTGGCCTTCTTATTCTGCGCCAGAAGATTTTCATCATGTTTAGGCATGGAAATCCTCCAATCCTATCTTGAGTTTTTCTTTTGTGAACGTTTTGCGGCATCTTTGTAGAAAGGTTTCTTCCCTTTCTTTCTAGAGTCATTTGACTGTCTGTCACCTGATGATTGTCTACGATCATTTTGGCGACGGTTAGAAGAATTCTTATCATTTCTACGATCTTGTCCACCACGGTCATTTCTGTCCTTACGGCGATTGTTATCACCACGGTTTCCTCGACCACCACGACGCTCTTTTTTATCCTTGTCATCTCGGCGAGCTCTGCCATTGCCACGAGGCTTACGAACTAAGGATTTATCGATTTTTTCAATGATATCAAAGTCACTTGGTAAGTATTCAAAGTCAATATCACCTGTTTCCTTGTCAGCACGAACAAGCTTGATTCGGATTGGCTGACCGACCTTGAAGACCTTGCCTGATTTTTCACCTTGAAGACTCATGGTGCGTTCGTTATAGTTGTAGAATTCTGGCAAGGTTGTGATGTGAATCAGACCTTCGATGGTATTTGGCAACTCGATAAACATACCGAATTTGACAACACTGGCAACAACTCCATCGAACTCCTCACCAACGTATTCTTCCATATACTCAGCCTTCTTCATAGCCTCAACCACACGTTCAGCATCGATAGCACGACGCTCGAGTGTTGATGATGAGGTTGCCAATTCTGGAATTACTTGTGCAAAGTGGTCCTGAGTCTCTTGAGAATTATTCTTAGTATACTCACGAATCATGCGATGCACCAAGAGGTCAGGATAACGACGGATTGGGCTCGTAAAGTGTGTATAATACTCTGCTGCCAAACCATAGTGACCATGATTATGCTCAGAATAGCGAGCCTGTTGCATTGAACGAAGCAACATCATGTTAAGCACTTCGCTGCCTGGTTGACCCTCGATCGTTGCCATGAAATCTTGAAGAGCAGACTGACTGAGCTTGTTGGCAGTTCCGTGAACCTGCACACCAAACAATGACGCATAATCGATGAACTTCTGCAATTTTTCAGCCTTTGGCTCCTCGTGGATACGGTAGATGAAAGGCATTTTATTTTTGGCAAAATGCTGAGCAACGCATTCATTGGCTGCAAGCATGAAGGACTCAATCATACGCTCAGCTGTTCCACGCTCACGTAGAACGATATCAACCGGCATCCCCTTGTCATTAACAATGATTTTAGCTTCCGCAGTATCAAAGTTAAGAGCCCCACGGCGTGTACGCATGCTCTCTAAAATCGAGTGCAGCTCTGCCATATTTCCAACAGCATCAACGATAGGAGCAAACTCTTTAAGAGCCTCTTCATCGCCAGCCAACATGTCATTGACACGTGAGTAAGTCATACGGAAGGTTGTATTGATAACAGACTGGCAGATTTGATAGTCAACCAAACGCCCCTTGTCGTCAATTTCCATAATTGCTGATTGCGTCAAGCGATCAACATTTGGATTCAGTGAACAGATACCATTTGACAGACGTTCTGGCAACATTGGTACCACACGGTCAGTCACATAGACAGATGTCCCACGGGCAACGGCCTCACGGTTAAGAGCAGAGCCTTCTGTTACGTAGTAAGAAACATCCGCAATGTGGACACCTAGTTCAAAGTTACCATTGTCTAGACGTTTGATATGCACAGCATCGTCCAAGTCCTTAGCGTCCGCACCGTCAATCGTGAAAGTCACTTCCTGACGAAGGTCAACACGCCCAATCAAATCCTCTGCTAATGGAGCATCTGGCACAGCATTTGCCTCTGCCATAACATCTTCAGGGAATTCTGAGACGATATCCATTGACTCAAGCACTTCGAGAACATCAATCCCGACATCGCCTTGGTGACCGATAATATCACGAACATTTCCGACAAAGTAATCGTGGTGACGGTTTGGATATTTTTCGATATCAACCTTGATAATCTCAGTACCATCAAGAAGAACAGGCTCTTTCTTGATGTAGATTTTTTGTTGAATCTTTTGATTTTTAGATTTGATGTAACCAGCGTATTTTGGTTTTTCATCATCTAGGATAAATTTGCCGACAACTGTTTTTAAGGCATGGTCAACAATGTCAACCACACGCGCTTCGGCTGCAGTTCCCTTAAGACGGTCTGCTGGTTTTTTGATAACAACTTCAACCGTGTCTCCATCAATTGCGTGACCAACATCCGTACGACCGATAAACATGTCATCTTCATTGTCATCCACGAAAAGGAAACCAAAACCGGCCTTATTAGCACGGAAGACACCTTGAACGGTGATCTGTTCCTTCTTCTCTCGAGCTGGTCTCAATGAAATTGTTCCATCATCTGAGAAGCGCAGCTCCTTCTTACTCTCCATTTGAGAGATTGTTTTAATCAATTTTGGAAAATGTTCACTCCCAGTCATATTGAGACTAGCAGCCAAGTCATTGACATTTGATTTACCATTTTCCTTTAAATAAGTAATAATTTGGTTTTTCATAATATGATACAAAGGGCGAAGACCTCAAAGTCAAAATAGGAAAACGACGCTGTATGCTTGCATACTAGGAGTTTTATCTTTTTGACACAGGGGGCAGCCCGTGTTCTAATCCTCTCTATGATACAAAGGGCGTTAAGCGGATAGTGAAAATGTGCTCCAACTGTCTAAGGAAGAGTTGGAGCTGGGAAATAGAGAAAGCAAAGCTTTAGCTTTCATCATAAGTCTCAAATCTCTGATGTCGTAAACTCATCAAACGCCTACGACACTGCTGGCAACGATAAGTCGCCAATAACTTGAGACAAGCTATCTGTTTCACACAGCCTTTAGCCCCTATTATAATCCTTTCTCAGATAGAAAGTTTCTATCTTTTTTCTACTGCTCATAGGCAGCATTAATAGTTATAAATATTAAATAGAATCGGTGCTCCGAGTCTGGCATGGTCTGACTGACTAGGCACTAAGACATTTCACTCTTCTTTTGTTCATCATAAAAAAAGAAGCCTGACACTATGGGTCAAAGCTACTTTAGTTACTTGATAAAATTGCAAGCACTAGGGCAATCGCTAACCAAAAGAAAACTAGAATTGCTGTAAAACGTTGCATAAAAGCCTCGAAACCACGAGCTTTTGTACGTTCAAAAAGTGCTTCTGAACCACTGCTATCAAAAACATTACTACTTGGATTTTTTTGAGGTTGCATGAAAATCGCAATCACCAACAAGACTGAAATCACAAGAAGAATTGTTAGTAGTAAGTTATACATGATTTTTCCTCCACATAAGTCACTAAAATTCTATCATAAAATCCCTTAAGATTCAACATGTAAGGTTACTTTTCTCTCTTTAGGGCAATATTTAGGCACTTCAATCTTATCTGGATGACTGGCCTTATTCTTGCTGGTCAGATAGTTTTTACTGCCACAGCTACTGCATTTTAAATTGATTTTTACTCTCACACGATATCCCTAACCTTTATAAAACGTCTAAAATTCAAGAAGCTCCAGACAAAATTACTAAAAACGATGGCGCTGGTCACAAAGAAGACCCAACGGTAACCCAGTCCTGTCGCCACGGCTGATCCGACAAAGGGACCTACAACCTGTCCGAGATAGCTAAACATTTGATTGTAGGAAAAGATTCGAGACAGACCTTCTTTGGGGCTGATTTTAGTCAATAGTGAATTAACACTAGGCATCAAGGCACCAGTTCCAAAGCCATAGAGAAAACGAAGTACTCCCAACTGCAAAGGTGTCTGTGCTAAACCACATAGGAAATACATGCTAAAGCTGTAAAATAGAGCTAATAGCAAGAGTCTGTGATTACCGATACGGTCTCCGATTTTTCCAAGTCGTGAACTCGATAGCATACTAGAAAATCCCATTGAGGAAACAATCAAACCTGAAATAAACATAAGATTCTCTGTTTCACCTAGGTGTCTAATATAAAGCGCTAAAATGGGTGACACTGACTGAGCGGAAATATAGATAATCATACTCGTCACAAAGAGACCAAGCAAGATTTGTCTATCTTTAACACGCGCAAAAACTTCACGCGTTGGCATGACATCTTTTCTCTCTACAGGTTCAAAGTCCTCTTTAACCATAAAAACAGTCATGATATTACAGATCAAAAGGAGAAATCCTACAAAAAGAAAGACATTTCGCATGCCCAGCCATTCAGCCAGACTACCGCCCAAGAGCGGTCCAATCAGATTTCCAGCAGTCAATCCCGTCGCCAGAGTTCCAAGTGCGTATCCCGATTTATCCTTGGGAGCTTGGCTAGCAATCAAGGCGGTCGCATTTGGCACATAGCCAGCAAAGAGACCATTCATCAGCCTGAGAAACAAAAGCCAGTAGACATTCGGTATAAAGGCTAGGCCTCCCATAGTAAAAGTCATTGCGAAGCTTGCCCTAACCATCATGGGTTTACGTCCGTAACGGTCGGCTAATTTTCCCCAAAGAGGAGAAACGAGGGCCGATGCTAAAGCGGAAATAGCTACAGCCAGTCCCGCTAAAAACTCAATCTGCCCCTTTGGCGCCCCCAGCTCCTCGACATAGAGAGCCATAAATGGCATAACAAGTGAAAAGCTTGCCCCGGTCAAAAAATTACCAAGCCAAGCTACACGTAAATTCTGTTTCCAGTTAATACTAGTGATAACGAGTCATCTTCTTTCCCATACAATATTCTTATATTATAGCATAAATCCAACATATTTTGACTGATTTCTTTTTGGAAATTGCAGGGCTGCTACTCTACTACTTGAGTTTAAAAGTTTTTGGTGCTAGTTTTAGAACAGCAAGATATCCACTTACTAAAAATACAATCATTATAAGTAAAATCGTTAACATCCAAAATTTTGTTATATGTGGAGCTAAGTTAAATATCCAGGATGCTGTTAAGTAGAAAACTCCAGTTAAGGTATTATAAACAAAACTTTTAGAGGACATTCCATCTGTAAATGGTTGGAGAAGAAAATAAAGGTAGAGAAAGTAAAGACTAAAGAAAATCATTGAAATCAGTTGACCTAAAATGAGGAGTAATACTTGTTCTATCTTCCAATTAAAAAATACAAGGTAAGCAGTCAAATAAAGTAGATTCGACATCAAAAATAAGGGAGTATTTAAAATTAAACTTGTCCTAAAACGTGTTTTCAAACTCTCTTTGACCACCTCTGATTTTCGATAATAAGAGAATTTCAATAGAGGTCTATCTAAATGATAGAAACAAAATTTCATATAGGTTTCACCTAAATAAAAGAAATAACCTAGAATAACAGAGATAAAAAAGAAACCGTTGAAATCCACCACAGATTTCCAATTTAGATTATTGAGAAAACCCATATTTATAAGATATGTGCTTATAATCAATAATATCCAAACTAATAAGAAAATGATAAATCGAATAGCAATTCCCTTCCTTAAACGCTTACCCATTCTCTGCATGAATAGATTATTAAGATAGGGAATTCCACGTAGCTCTTGTTGAGATGATTTGGTAGAAAAATCTATTTCCTCTTCTTTGACTTCAACAGCCTTAAGAGTCGCATTTTCAAGTAAATTTTCATGTTCCCTCATACTCTCGTGAGTTACCAGTGCCCTAGTTAACTGATCTAATTCTTTATTTTGTGACAATAAATAAAAAGATACTAACCAAAGAATTATTCCCAATAAACCTGCTTGCCATGAATAAAAAGTAAGAGTCCAAGATGATGGTGCAATGATTAAACAAACAGATAAGACAAAACCAATAAAAAAGGAAATGCCTGACAAATAGTTCAATCGACTTTCTTTAATCTGGTGTGAGGTATGATATAGCGGCAAAGTAGCTACTTTAACAAATAGACGACTACCGGCTAGCAAGAGAATGAAGGCTAGAGCATTGAATATAGAATAACCATTAAAAATCATAAAAACACCAAAAACAACTATTCTAAAAATTAATCCCTTAACATCATCCAATAATTCAAACGATTTAAAATAGTCCTTTGGCCTTATCCTAAATACTCTAATAGCCATTGCTAGTGACATATCTAGACGATTAATCAATTTTAAATTTAAAGGAAGATAAAGAAATATAGATAAGATTACCATAATGGTTAGACTTCCAATAAAGTGCGATGACTCCTTATTATTTATGGAAATCGTTTCATACAAACGAGAGAGCAAAAAACTGGATGTTAAGTATGCAAATATTACATAAGCAATACTCCTTATCAAAGAAATGATAATCGTAATTAAAAGTTGAATAATAAAGGCAAGCCCTTTGAATTCATTAATAGCATAAATACGATTTGGGAGCAATTTTCCTAAAAATGGGATTTTTTGTAATTGATATAGAAAAATATTATAGGTTTCAACCGACTTCATAACAAGTTGATATTTAATCAGAGATTTATAAGTCATAATCCTCTCCTTTCAAGACCTCTAACAAACGCTCCTCAAATTGTTCATGTTTACGGTCCATATCCAAACTTGTTAAAACTCCCTTATCTAAAATCGCTATACTATCGCATAAATCCTCAGCTAAAGCCATAATATGAGTTGATAAAATGATAATATGATTCTCTCTAAATTCAAGTAATAAGCGCTTAATAGCTATACTAGATACGACATCTACAGCCGTTAACGGTTCATCTAAAAGAATTATCTTGGGTTTAGAAATCAAAATACACAGTAGAGAGAGTTTGCTTTTCATACCATCTGAATAGCCCTTAATCAAATGGTGACGGTCTTCTTGGCTAATCTCCATAAAATCCAAATAATCATCAACAGATTTATCAGAGTTTGGTGCATGTAAATCCATATAGAATTTAATAAATTCATAGGCTGTCAAAAAATCGGGTAAGTAATTTTCCGAAAAGACCATCCCGATATCATCACTACTTATCTTCCTTTCAATACCTGCCTCACGTAAACATATCTCACCTTTATCCGCAGGAAATTCACCATAAAGGATGTTAAATAGGGTAGTCTTTCCAGCACCATTTCGACCTAACAGACCAGTAATTTCACCCGATTTAAAAGTATAATCTGCTCCTTTAAGAACGGACTTATTTTGAAAATTTTTGTGAAGATTTCTAACAATTAACTCCATATTATCATCTCCTTTTAGTTTTTACATTTATTATACCTTAAAATGTATTCGTTTACAAAGCGCAAAAAAACAGCATCCCCAGAGAATGCTGCTAAGTTAGCTAAGTGTATATTTTTTCTAAGCTTAATATCTATCTCCAGACCAAGGCGTCTGGGGAATAACTCTAGCTGCCACTTTGAGCTCCTTTCAAGCCAGCAAGTAAATCATCTAGTAAATCATCTAATTGTTGATAGGTTTCCTCCAGACTACCACTATTGTCGATGATATGACTAGCTACTTTCTTCTTGGCATCAGTTGACATCTGACTGGCTATGCGAGCTGCTGCTTCATCTTTTGAATAAGTATTTCTATCCATAAGACGTTGAAGCTGAGTTTCCTTATCAAGGGCAACCAACCAAATCTGATCAAACCAATCTATGTAATCCTGTTCAATCAAGAGAGGAATGTCCATAAAAAAGACCTCTTCCTGCTCAGCCAGTTCATCTCTCTTCTCAGCTAGTTTTTGATGAATGATAGCTCCTTGCAGACGAGCTGATTTGTCTAAATTGTCCTGACTGGAAAAGATAAGCTCTGCTAGTTTGGGACGGTTCAACTGACCATCCTGACCTAAAATATCTGGTCCCAACCAGTCTAACAAGGCTTGATAAAGAGCTCCGCCTTTTTCCTGCAAATCATGGACCACCTGATCCGCATCGATAACCTTAAATCCCTTTTTTCTAAGGTAGTTGGTAACGGTCGATTTGCCAGAAGCAATTCCTCCAGTTAATCCAATAATCTTCGTCATTCTTTTTGACACCGCGGACAGAAATGACTGCCTCGCCCTTTCAACTGAATTTTCACAATCTCACGCCCACAACGTGGACAAGGCTGCCCAGTCTTGCCATAGACCTGATGATAGTCCTGCATGGTGCCGTCCTCACCTAGAGCATTTTTATAGCTACGAATGGTCGATCCACCCTTCTCCACAGCCAAGCCAAGGATTCGGATAGTCTCATCGTGAAGACTCTTAATTTCCGCCTTCTTAAGACTAGAGCTCACTCGCCCAGGATGCACACGCGCCGCCCACAGCACCTCATCCACATAGATATTTCCAAGCCCCACAACCAGACGCTGCTCCAGAAGGTAGGGTTTGATGAGTTTTTGGGAAGATAACAGAGCTTCTTCAAATGGTTTGAGCTTGAAAGACTCTTTAGTCGGCTCTGGACCTAGCTTTTTCTTAGCGAAGTAAGCCTCCTCATCGTCTTTTGACAAGAGCTCCATAGTACCGAACTTCCTCACATCTTGATAAATCAAGGTTGAGCCGTCAGAAAGCTTGAAAAAAGCATGAAAGTGCTTATTATCAGGAACTTGGTCAGGAAAAACTAGATACTTACCCTCCATTCTCAAATGAGAAATGATGACCTGACTCCCCAAATCAAAAATCAAATACTTACCACGACGACGCATAGCTTGGATTGTCTGACCAATCAGATTGACCTCAAAACTGTCCAGCCCAGTCAAAACCAACTTAGGATAAGATACCTTAACCGACTGGATTTTCTTACCAACTATCAGACGCTCCAAACCACGCCTAACTGTTTCAACCTCAGGTAATTCAGGCATGATTTTCCTCCTTCTCTACCGGTAACCATCTACGACGATAGCAAATTGCTGCTATGAGAGACAATACCGAAATCAACAGAAATAAAACGACACTTGCTATGGCTAAAATTGAAAAAATTGGCGATAAGGTTTCATAGGAGGGACGTTCATCCACCATTCTCTGTAGTGGGAAATTATCTAGCATTAGCAGCAAAATAAAAGCTGGTACTAGTGTCGTTAAAAAAGCCAAAATTATAGAAAACAGACGCTTGGTTGTAAACATAAGTAATCCAAAATATGGAAGTAGCAAAAGAAAGTAAGGCAAACCAAATAAAAAGATACTGAGGAAAAGAATAGTTCCCCAATTCCACTGCCAAATCATATAAAAAACTAGACTATAACTCAGACCATATAGTGACAACAAAATCATCCTTAACCTTCTTAATTGTTGATCAGTAAAATTCATTTAATCTCCCTCACTATCCAATTACAAATCCTAAAGTAGGCACCATCTTTTTCTCTCTCAAAACCGTCTCAATTTCAGCTAATTCAAATATGACTTGGTTCCTTTTCTACAATTCAAACAGATTGACCTCTTCAATAGACAAACAGGTTTTCCCCTCAAATCTGAAGACGACAATCCAAGGCATAAGCCCTTTAACTCTCTCAAAATCAGCATAGGCAAAAGTCTTATCATAGTGGTTAATAATGGTGCTAAGGGCTGTCCCATGACTCCCTACGACAAGATTTTGACCCTCATGCTCTTCCAAAAGTTGCTCCAAAGCAGCAATATTGCGAGTAGCAACTTCAGAAAGGCTCTCTCCATCTGCTAGCTTATAGGAAAAATCTGCCCACTGCTGCTGAGAAAAAGCCTGAAAATCCTCAATCCAATCAGTGGTGATTTTTCGCTCCCTAAAGTCATCACGTTCTATGACAGCCAAGCCCAACTTATCAGCCAAGGGACGAACCGTCTCTTTTGCCCTCACATAGGGACTAGAGTAAATAGCAGTGATACCCTTATCCTCCAAAAATGCCGTCACTAAATGCCTATCACGCTCACCTTTCTCAGATAATTCACGCTCATAATCATTATGATTGTCGTAATTAGGTTCTGCATGTCTAACAAAATAACAGGTCGTTACCATGACTACCTCCCTCAACGGCCCATAGCGAAGCTATTATCAAAATACTCCGTCAGCATGAGACGATGCTTGTCACTAATACTAACTTCACTAGCAATCTCTTCTTTTGAAAAATAGCGGAGCTTAAGCGTCTCTTCATTCCTAAAATCAGCTATCGCAGGCTCTTCAAGTGCCTTAAATTCATAGAGAGCAACCACAGTCTGTACCTTGTCACCATTAGGATAGATCTCTTCAAAATTACTGTAAAGATTGAGAAAACGCACCGCTTCTACCCTAATCCCAGTCTCCTCAAAAAATTCTCTCTCAGCCGTTTCTTGACTTGACTCACCAAGTTCCATAGCTCCACCTGGAATAGCCCAGGTTTTCTTGTCTCCTCGCAACTGCATTAAGACACGCCCTTGACTATCTGACAAAATACCACCAGCAAAAGTCAAAATGACCTTGTCATGCCCAACTTTTGAGCGAATGTATGAAATATAGTCCATCTTTTCTCCTTAAAAGAAAATCCGTTGAAGAATATCTTCGCTATCACGCTCATAGTAAAGCTCAGACAAAGACTGATCAAAAAAGACAGGTATCATATCTTCCATCGAATCTGCCAAGTTCAGCTGACCAGACTCCAGCTCTGCCTTTGTCACCCAACGCACCTCACCTTCATCAGATGAGGTCAGCTCACCAGTAAACTGATTACTACGATACAAAAAGACCAGATAACGAACCTTATCCCTCGTGTAAAAATGCTTGATCCCAACAAGTTGAGGATTTGAAATAGTAAGTCCAGTCTCTTCAAAGACCTCTCTGATAACTGCTGCATGAAGACTCTCCCCTTCTTCAATATGACCTCCAGGAAAAACAGCACCAGCCCAATCATAACGCTCAGGATCACGAATCTGCATGACAAAACGACCTGCTCCGTCTTCAATCAAACACATATTGGTTAAAATCACTTCCTGACTTCGTGACATAAGATCCTCCTTTATCGTTTTTATCAAAAAAGATTCTGGGAAACTTCCCAAAATCTCAATCTTTCAGTCCAAGTAGACGTCTTGCATAAATTGCCTGACCTGAATGCATAATAGCATCATCAATAATTGATACCATACGTACCCCACGTGTAACAGCTGGAGTCCAAGAATCATCGATAATATCATCTAGACTCTTCTCATCCAAACTTTCCAAGTAAGAAACCGCAAAATCAGTTGCAGCATTGAGATAAGCAATTAGGCTATCCAAGTCATTAGCAGTAATCTTCTCTGCCTGTTCTAGGCTATGATTCCAACCATCTTCATTTTCTTCAAGTTGGAAGTCAAATCGACTCGCAAAATTCTGCTGCTTCCAAACGGAGTCAAGACCTGCTAAATCAGCTGTTTGAAGATCCAATTCTCTGGCAGTATGCCAAGTTAACCAAGTCAAAGATTTCACCTGAGGGCTAGATTCTGCAACTGGAAAAGCATTGGCCTGCTCAACCGTTACACCGTCTAACATTCTTAAGAAACGCTCACGTGAACGATTTAAACTATCAATCAACATCTCTAAATAGGTCATCTTTATCTTCTTTCTAAACATGTGAACAAGTCTCAGACTTAAAGCTGTCCACTAAACAGCCTCAATTTCGAATCTGCGTACTCGGGATATTAGAGCCTATCCCCAGGCTCCTTCGCTTTTCAATTTCTAGGCTCAGGCTACTGATGTCCACTGGACATCAGTACTCCTTCTCATTATATCCAAAGTCGGCTAGGTCAAGTTTTTTGTCACGCCAGTTTTTCTTGACTTTGACCCATGTTTCTAGGTAGACTTTGTCACCAAGCATGATTTCGATATCACGGCGGGCCATTTTCCCGATTTTCTTAAGCATGGCACCTTGTTTTCCGATGATAATCCCTTTTTGGCTATCACGTTCAACCATGATTGTGGCGCGAATATGAACCTTATCTGTCTCAGGGTCACGCTTCATAGATTCGATAACGACTGCAACTGAGTGTGGTACTTCCTGTTGTGTCAAGTGTAGCACTTTCTCACGAATCATCTCAGATACCAAGAAACGCTCTGGGTGGTCAGTGATTTGATCTTCTGAGAAATATTGGAAACCTTCTTCCAAATTATCTGTCAAGACCTTGATAAGCGTGTCTACATTGTTACCTTGAAGGGCAGAAATTGGAATAATTTCCTTGAAATCCATCTGACTACGGAAATCATCAATTTGTTCCAAAAGCTGGTCAGGATGAACCTTATCAATTTTATTGATAACCAAGATTACAGGGATTTTAGCTGATTTGAGACGTTCTATAATCATGTCATCACCCTTACCACGTTTCTCATCTGCTGGCACCATGAAAAGGACTGTTTCAACTTCACGAAGCGTTGAATAAGCAGATTCAACCATGAAATCACCCAAGGCAGTCTTAGGTTTGTGAATTCCTGGGGTATCGATGAAAACGATCTGTTCATTTTCAGTCGTGTAAATCCCCATAATCTTATTACGAGTAGTCTGAGCCTTGTCAGACATGATAGCGATTTTCTGACCCATAACATGGTTCAAAAAGGTTGATTTCCCAACATTTGGACGGCCAAGAATGGCAACAAAT
The DNA here is from genome assembly GCF_016908645.1 of Streptococcus loxodontisalivarius. Taxonomy (GTDB): domain Bacteria; phylum Bacillota; class Bacilli; order Lactobacillales; family Streptococcaceae; genus Streptococcus; species Streptococcus loxodontisalivarius. The sequence continues at coordinate 14,630 of NZ_JAFBEH010000009.1, read as the reverse complement.
CCTGATTTAAACATAAGATATAAAGGACGTTAAAAGCCAAGTAAAAATAGGAAACTGACTAAAAATCCTGATTTTTGACAGTTTCTCTTTTTTACACAGCTTTTAGTCCGTGTTCAGTTATGAACACAAACTTGTCCACTCCTTCCAATTTCTAATTCCTATAAATGTCTATCATTCCATTTACCATCTTCATGGTAAAAAACATTTAGATAAAGTGTTCTTCTCAAAGACGGGTAGCATTCTACAAAGCTATCCTGAGTTTTTTAAAATAGCAGCGCCCATAACTTAGGCACGAAGATAATGAGACCAATGATAATAGCAAGAAAAGAGACCATAAGCACAGCTCCTGCCGCCATATCCTTAGCCTTCTTAGCACGCATGGAAAAATGATAATCACTGGCCAAATCAACCACATTTTCAATGGCTGAATTAACAATCTCAAAAGTGATAACCAAGAAAGCGCACATCAAAAGCAGCATCCACTCCATAGCTGACACGCCGAAAACAAGACCAGCTAGAATAACCAAGAGAGCAGAAACGGCGTGTTTACGCATATTTCTCTCCTCGATAAAGGCAGTCTTGATTCCTGTCCATGCAAATTCAAAGCTGTTTAGGAAGTTGGCATTCTTCCACTTTTTCTTGGCATCTTTTGGCTCAATTTTTCCTGATTTTTCGTAAATTTTGACTTTATTCTCTTGTGAGTCCATAGGCACTTAAAATCTCTTCCTGTAAAGTAAACATTTCCTTTTCTTCTTCAGGGGTATAGTGATCGTAGCCGTTGATGTGGAGGAAACCATGAACAGCTAAAAAGCCCATCTCTCGTTCAAATGAGTGACCGTAATCCTCAGCCTGCTCACGCGCCTTATCAATAGAAATAAAGAGCTCACCAATATAGCTATCAAACTCATCCAGCATCTCAGCAAGTTCAGGATTTTCAGCCAAATCCTCATCATCAAAGACAATAGGTGTCTCAGGCTTGTACTCGAGACTGATAACATCCGTCGGACGGTCTGTATCACGGTATTCCAGATTAAGTTCATGGCTGCGCTCATTGGTCACGAAAGTCACTGCCATCTCCTTGTCAGACTTACCAGTCTTCTCAGCCGCAAACTCCAACAAGTCTAGCGTCTGCTTTTTCATTTCATCAGAGACCTGACCAGTCTCATCAATCATTTCAACGTACATATTCTTAATGAAGGGAACAGTCCGTCCCCTTTCCTTTCTTACTCTAAGTAGTTCTAATCACTTTATTATAGCATAAAGAAAAGGAATTAGCTTGAAGAAACAAGTAATCCCTTTCATTTCTACTTCCATTACTCTTGGTCTATATAGGAAAGATTGAAACTTCCCTTTCGAGTTAATTCTATTAAATACTTCATATAATCCGAAATTGTAGTTTCAATAATATCTCGAGAAAGCACTGTTGTTAGTGTTTTTTTCTGATTACTACTAATATCTAATACGTTATAGTTATCATCTACCCAAGCTCTTAACTGCAACTTCTCAATAAATTGTGGAAAATCATTAAATTGCTTTAACCAAGCATAAGTTGTTCGATTATCACTAGTGTTCAAGTAAACAGAACTCATTGGAGTATTGTTATCTCCTTCAAAAAAGAGTTTTAAATCAAATAACAAACAATCAATTCGATCTAAATATTTAGTATAACGATAAGTATTAATAGTTGGTGACTTATGTTTTGGCCATACAAAATGCAAGTCTATATTCGAACGAATTAACTCGTAATCCAAAATCCATTTTTCATAGTCATTTTTATAATGGGTTGATAATTGTTTTCGTCCACAAATAATATCAGCGGAAAGTTTTACCGTCTCATCTCCAACCTTATCTACAAGATAATTTCTACGATAATCTAAGTTCAACTTTTCCCCTAGTTGTCTATATAATTCATCGTCACAACTATCTGGATCAATATTTAAGCATTCAAAAAATTTTTCAATATAAGTGGAATCCGTATCTTGTAATAAATGATAATAGTCACTACCAAAAAAATCATTGAATCGTTTAATATTTTCTTTGTATATTTTCATAATGATTTAAAACTTAAATCTAATGTTTCTACTCTCAGCTTCACTGATTTTCCTCTGGCAACTCTCCAATAACCTCATAGCTAGTCAAACCTGACTTTTGTGGTGTGACCTCTTCTAGTTCTTTTTGGAAAATAGCTGCGCGGTCATCTTCGTAAGCCTTGATAATTTCAGCAACAACAGGATGACGAACCACATCCTTGGCAGAAAAATGAACGAAGTCAATCTGCTTAATGCCCTGCAATTTTTCAGCCGCATCAATCAAACCAGACTTGACCTTACGAGGCAGGTCAATCTGACTGGTATCCCCATTGACAATCATCTTAGAGTTAAAACCAAGACGGGTTAAAAACATCTTCATCTGCATGATGGTCGTATTCTGAGCCTCATCCAAGATGACAAAGGCATCATCTAGAGTACGCCCACGCATGTAGGCAAGCGGAGCAATTTCAATAATCTCACGTTCCATGAGACGAGTCGTCTGCTCCTTACCTAGAATCTGATAGAGTGCGTCATAGACAGGACGAAGGTAAGGATCAACCTTTTCCTTGAGATCACCAGGCAGGAAACCTAGACTCTCACCAGCTTCAACCGCAGGACGGGTCAAAATGATACGTTTAACCTGACCACGCTTAAGTGCTGTCACTGCCAAAGTCACTGCTAGGAAGGTTTTACCAGTACCTGCAGGACCGACACCGAAGACCACATCGTGATTTTTAACAGAGTCAACATAGACCTTTTGCCCCAAAGTCTTGACACGAATAGGCTTGCCAGAATTATCCTTGATAATCTCCTCTTCGTAAAGAGCAATAAACTTATCAATATTACCAGACTCAGCCATAGAAAGCGCCGTTACCACATCAGAGGTATTGGCTACCATACCACGCCCCACCAAGACAAGCAAAGCTTCTATCGTAAGACGAGCAGTCTCAACAGCTGCCTCATCATCACCTAAAATCTGCACACGCTCTGTCCTAGCATGAATAATGACACCTAGATTATCTTCAATAAGTTTGAGATGACGCTCATTGCTCCCAAAAAGAGCAAAAACATCATCAGGATGATTTAGTCCAATCTCAACCGAATACTCTTGCAAATAGAGTTCCTCTTTCTTTCGTCAAATATAGCCTTATTATAACAAAAAACCACGCACTTACGTGATTTTTTACATTTTCTAAACTTAAAGCTTAGCCGTTAAATGATACGTGAACGTGGTCGTAGTGGTTTTCTGTAACACTTCCACGGTCAGGCATTGGATTCCAAGTGTTAGCTGGTCCGTAAATGCTATTATATGGTGAGTAGAAACGTTGTTTCCAGATGATATATGAGATACCATTTTCAGCCATGTGGTCGATTGCATACTGAGCAACTTGGTCACCAAGTGCTGAGCTTTCAGGAACCATAACGTCAACCGCCAAACCTTTTCCGTGGTCTTGTGGATCACCTGCACGGTAACCACCAATATTTGAAATACCAAAGACATTAGCTACTGTTTGTGCAAAGGCTGCAGCTGGTGCCTGCATATTTTCAGTATTGATAGTAACATTGTTAGTTGCGCTTGCAGCTGTTGTAGCTTGAGTAGCCTCTGCTACTGTTGTTTCTTCAGTAGTTGCTTCTGTTGTCTCACTTGCTTCAATCACTTGATTGATAGCTTCTGTAACTGGCTCAGTAGTCTCTGCATAAGTCTGTGCAGCAGTTGTTTCACTCACGATAGCTTGAGTCAATTCAGCTACAGTTGTTTCAGCAGAAGTTTCTTCTACAGGTGTCTCAGTAGTCTCTGCTACTGTCGTTTCCTCAGTTGTTGCTTCTGTTGTCTCTGCTACTGAAGTTTCAGAACTTGTCTCAACTGCTGTTTCAGTTGTCTCTGAACTTACTTGGCTAGCACTTGTTTCTTCAACAGTTGTTTCTGATGTTTCAACTGGGCTAACTTCTGTTGTTTCAGCAAGTGTAGTCTCTGCTACTGGTGCTTGGCTAGTTACTTCAGTCTCGCTGGCAGCACTTGTTTCAGAGCTTGCTTGACTTTCTGTCACTTGGGCAATAGCATCCGCTACTGGTGTTGTTGTTTCAGCATATGCTTGTTCAGTTGTTGTATCAACGATCGCCTGAGTTAAATCAGCTACGCTAACCGTTTGATCTTCAACAACTACTTGATTGTTTTCCAAGTCAGCTGTCGCTTTAATCGTTTCATCTGAACCAGGTGAAACAGGCGTTTCAACTTCGACTGCCGCAACTTGATTTTGATCATTGTAAGTCGCTGTCAAAACTGTCTCTGGGAAAATCAAATCCAAATCAGCAATTTTATTGATATTTCCAAGAACATTAACGTCGATATTCATAGCTTGTGCAATTGTGCTAAGCGTATCACCGTATTGAACAGTGTAGGTAACAGTGTTGCCATCAGTTACAAGACCAGCTTGAATTTCTTCAACTGAACGTGGTGTCCATGTTGTTTCATCTGCTTGTGCTTGACCAGCTGCAAACATTGAAAGAGCTACGGTTGAATATAAAAGTGACTTTTTACTTAATTTTTTAGAAATCATATATTTATTATTTTCCTTTTTCTTAACTTTACTGATCTACTATCATATCATAAAATTTCCTTAAAGGAAGGCATTTTAGCCTATTTAAAAGAATTGCTATCTTTGTAGACAGTTTTACAACTTTTGTTACAAGCCCCTAATATTTTGTCATATTTTGTCATAAAAGGAATTATTGTCAGAAAATAAAGACAGTCCATCTTTAGAGCCAGTTAGATAAATCATCCCGTTACTAGCAAGTCAAATCATCAATGCGCTAGATAATCTTCCCAGATTTGATCAAATTGACCCAGATTAAAGGAAAAGCTTGCCTGGTCCTCCAGATAACGACTGACTTCTTCAAAATCATCAGTGTGTTTAGGAAAGGTCGTATCATCAAAGGCAAGATCTGCCAAAATCGCTACTGGTTCATCTGATTTAGGATTACGCTGGGCCATTAGCCACATATAAAAGGATTTTCTCATTTCTCTTCCTCCATGTTTCTTATACTCACTGCCAATTTTCCTCTAGGAAGGCATGTCTTCTGGCGCTACTTAAAGCATAGCGTTCTGGATTTGTTCTGTAGAAAGCTTGATGGTAGTCCTCGGCAGGATAAAAAGGCTGTGCTGCTTCAATCTGAGTCACGATTGGCTGATCAAAACGACCTGATGCTTGTAGGTCTGCCTTAGACTGCTCTGCCATTTTTCTTTGACGGTCATCACTGTAAAAGATGACTGGACGGTAGTTATCGCCACGATCTTCAAACTGCCCAAATGCATCTGTTGGGTCTGTCTGCGCCCAATAAATCTGGAGCAGGTCTTGGTAGGATATTTTCTCAGAGTCAAAGATAATCTCTACTGCTTCTGTATGCCCAGTAGTTTTAGAACAAACCTCTTCATAGGTCGGATTAGGCACATGCCCTGCAGTGTAACCTGACAGAACAGATAAAACACCGTCTCGCTCTTCAAAAGGCTGAACCATACACCAAAAACAGCCACCAGCAAATATTGCTCTCTCCATAACAGAACCTCCTTGCTTAATATGCTCCATTTTAACAGAAATACTGACGCTTGTCGCCTTAAAAGTAAAAAGAAGAGAGTGGGACAAAAATCGGTAATTCCAAAGGAATTCGATTTTGTCGTCCCACCTCCGCACAGTTGAGTAGGGCTGTAAGAGTTGATTTATCAACGAATTAGAGACCACTCAACCCCTGCGCCTTGCAAACTAGATTATAAAAAAGAAGAAGGCTAGGACTTTTGTCCTAACCTCTTCTCATTCTAGATTAGCTTAGCAATATGAAAAGTGTCCACCGCCAAAGCTTGAAAAATTGTAGCCGTATGAACTGAAGCTTCTGCTATAGTTGCTAAATGAGCTATAACGAACAGCTGAGTATGAGTAAGATTTACCATAACCAGGAAGACATGGATTGCTTACGAAACTTCTTGTTGGGTAGGCACAACCGTAACCATAGTAGCTTGGCAGGCAAGGATTTGAACGGAATGAATAGCTTGGATAATCACAACCGTAGTAACGTGGTAAACGAGGATAGCAATAGAAATCATAGCTTGGGAAGTCACAACCTGGACGTGGACGGTCTTTCTTAGTATCATCTTTGTCAGGTGTCTTAGTGTCGTCTACTACTGTTTCAACAACTTGGTTTTCATGATAAGAAACACTTGGTGTTTCAGGTGCTTCTGGAGCAACTGGTGCCTGACCTGGTTCTTCTGGCACCGCTACTGTTGAATTCACAGCAAACCAGTAAACAGTATTTGTCCCTGCTTCATTTCCTGAAACAGCAAAGTTCAAGTTACCATCTTTCAAGACGATAGCTGCAGATCCATAGTAGTAAGTTGCAGATGCTGGATCATCCCAACCATTTTCAGCATTGAAGGTTGAACCGTGTGCCATGTACTCATTGTCATTAACCGCATAAACCACACCATCCTGATTTGTTACTGATGAACCTGGAATTTGGATATAAGTGTTATTTCCGATTGTCACTTTTTCAATGTGGTTTGACTTGTCATATTTAACTGTTGGTGTGTATGTTACAAGACCAGTCAAAGGATCAAGTGTGTAAGTTCCAAAACTATTTTGATCAGCGTCTACTGTATTACCGTTTTGATCCAAAGCAGCAATTGAACTTGCATCAAGGACTTGTCCATTGACGACAAATTTTGCTGGATTGTCTTTTGAAAGGACAACTGTATCTCCAAAAGCAGCTGCAAGTGATTTACTTTGAGCAAGACCATCTTTAAGACTTGGTTTGCTTCCATCAGCATAAACATCAACTGTTACAGTTACCAAATTACCTTCGATATCCTTAGCTTGCACCTGAACTGCCTGTGGAAGTTCTTCAGTAACATAAGCCATACCATTCCAGTGGTTCAATGATGACAAACTCATGATAACAGATGAAGCTGACAAATCAATCTCCTGACCTGCTTCATTGTAGAATTTGATTGACATATCAACAGACAACTCAGCTTCCTGGTTATCAGTATTTGAACCAATAGTGATTGTTTGAGTTGGGTCGTGGTGAAGACGAACAACAACGCCCTGACGGTCACTTGTTGAGCTTACCAAAGTATATGAGTAGACAATCTTAGCAATCGTTTCAGAACCAACTTTAGCATTTTCAAGATTTGTATAGGTTGCTGTTACCGTATCACCTGTGTACATTACACCCCAAACATCTTCATTTGCAGCGTATTGGTTATCAGAAGTAAGTTCAGACCAAGCAAATCCTTCAAGATTGTAAGATGTCAATGTATCATCACTAGCATGGTTTTTCACACCTTCTTTAGTGATGTAAACATTCAAGCCATCAACTGCCACGACAGCATTTGGTTCCTTAGTCAAAATCAAATCTTGTGCAGTTGCTAGGATACCTGCACCAGTACCTGTTGAAACTTCTTCTTGGTATTGGTCATAAGCATCTTTTTTAGCTTGGTATTGTGCTAATTCTTGCTCATATTGAGCCTGCTCTGCTTGATATTGAGCAAGGGCAGCTTGGTATTGAGCGACTGTTTCAGCAATAGCTTGTGCTTGAGCTTCATTATCCTCAATAGCCACTGCGGTACTTGCTTGAGTCTCAGTAGCAGTCTGTGTTACAGTTAGCCCTGCTTCTTTAGCAGCAGCTACTGCTTCAGTCAAGGCAGGTGTTTCAACAGAATAAGTTATAGTACTTGTATTACCGCTTGTTTGACGAGAAGTTTCTGTGATTGTTGAAGCAGCGCTTGATGAAGACTCAGTAGATACTGTTTCTTCTGTTGAAGTCACTTGAGCTTGCTCTTGCGATTCTTGGCTTACTTCAAGACTTTGTTCTGCTTGAACAGGAGCCTGACTTGTTTGGCTAACTTGCTCTTGGCTTGTAAGGACTTCTTCTTGAGAAGTGGTATCCTCATCAACCTGAGAAACCCATTCACTTGTTATAGGAGCTGTTGTTGCTACTTCATCAGCAGATACTCCAGCACCAATCAAGGTCAAACTTGCTGCAATTGCAAGCGACACAACACCAACAGTTTTCTTACGAATTGAAAAAACTTCTTTTGAATTTTTAAAGTCTTTAAAACTTTTCATACATTTTCTCCTTTTTCTTTATCGTTTTTCTAATTTCCCTTAAAAACGCACGAAAGATACCCTAGAATCTAGGATATCTTTCGTTTTTTCAACTAAGTCGAGATTGACTTAAATTATTTATAAGTAATACCGTAACGGTTAACGTAGATACGTGTTCCATCAGCAAGTGTTACCCATGCATTGTAAACACGGCGACCTGAATCTGCATCGTAGAAGGCATACATACCGTTACCAAGTGATACATAATCACCTTTAACTTGTTTACCATCAGCTGCAAAGTACAATTGTTGACCGTAGACAGTTTGTGCACCAGTCAAAGCAACGCCGTCTGCACCGAAGTAATACCAGTCGTTGTCACCAACACGGACGAATTTGTTTGTAACCAATTCACCTGAGTTTGCGTCGTAGTAACGTACTTTACCTTCTGAGTCAGTAACGATGCTACCTTTGACTTGTTTACCATTTTCATCAAAGTAAAGGCTTTGACCATTGATTGTTTGTGCGCCACGAACAACATTACCGTCGTTGTCAGCGTAGTACCAATCATCTCCTACTGAGAAGAAGCGACCTTTAACTTGAACTCCGTTGGCTTCGAAGTAGAGGTATTGACCGTTGATTGTTTGGAAACCAGTTACAGCAACACCGTTTTCACCGAAGTAATACCAGTCGTTTTCGCCAATAAGGACAAATTTATTTCTTACTTGAACACCTGAGTTTGCATCGTAGTAAGTAAGATTTCCACTAGCATCTGTAACAGTTTGACCTTTAACTTGAACTCCGTTTTCGTCGAAGTAGAGGTTTTGACCTTTAACTGTTTGCGCACCAGTTACAACATAACCGTTTGCATCAGCATAGTACCAGTTATCTCCAACTGAGAAGAATTTACCAACTACTTTAACACCTGAGTTCACATCGAAGTAAAGTGTGTTACCGTTAGCGTCTGTTGTAAATCCTTTAACTTGTTTACCATCAGCACCGAAGAGGTAAACTTTACCACTGATTGTGTATTGACCAGTGACACGGTTACCACGTGAGTTGAAGTAATACCAGTTGTTATCGCCTGTTGTGATGAATTTAGAGTATGCTTTAGCACCTGAATTTGCATCAAAGTAGTTTACATTTCCATTTTCATCAGTTACGAATTGACCTTTAACTTGAACTCCGTTTTCGTCGAAGTAAAGAACAGTTCCGTCAACAGTCACTTCACCAGTAACAGCTGCACCAGTTTCATCGAAGTAATACCACTTGTCGCCGTCGTTAGCAAACTTGTTAGTTGCCATGTTACCTGAATCAGCATCGAAGTAATACAATTTACCGTTAGCTGCAGTAATAAATTTACCTTTAACTTGGTAACCATTTGCCATGAAGTACTTAGTTGTACCATCGATTTCAGAGAAACCAGTAGCCAAGGCTGAGTCTTCATAGTAGTAACGCCAGTTTGAAGTTGTCACTGATTGACCAAGTTCATCAACAGCAGTTTCTTTAACTTCGTTCCAACCAACAGTTGTGCTACGTTTACCGCTTGTACCATAGTAGTATGATGTACCAGTTTCGTCAGTTACGATAGCATCTGTAAGAAGGATACCGTTTGGCAAGAAGTAATAGTTGTAACCATCAATTTCTTGAGCACCAACAACAAGATAGCCATCTTCGTTGAAGTAGTATTTGTTTCCGTTGTAAGTTACAAATCCTGAAGTTACACGGTTACCTGATGTTGAGTAGTAGCTCATACCAGTTCCATCGTAGTAGAATCCAGTTTGAGCACTTGTATCACCAGTCAATTGTGCTGGAAGGAATGAACCATCAGCTGTAACTGTGAAGTATTTACCTGAATCGCTAAGAACATATTCAGCACCACGACCAAGGATGTTTGTACCGTTGAGGTATTCTGCTTTCCATTGTTTGATCTTAACTGAAGCGTCAATAGTTTGACCAGTTGAAATCATAACATCTGTAAAGAGACTTGGGTAAAGTTCTTGAAGTTTTTCAAGGAACTCACCACCGTATTTAGCTTGAAGGTCTTCACCAGATGATTTAGAGTTTGCAACGTACAATTTGTTGACAAGCTCAGTATCAGGAGTTGTTACACCGTAGTTATTAACACGTGTAGCTGTTACAACTTCTTTATCTGTCAATGCGTAGATTTGGTCTGGAACCCAGTCAAGGATTACTTGAATACCTGCTGCGTGAAGTGATGACAAGGCATTACGGAGATCTTCTGATGAACCGTATTTGTTGTTTTCACTCATAGCCAAGTCGTAACGGTCATCAAAGGCATAACCATTTTGGATGATTGAGTCAAGGAATGAACCGTCAGTTGTTGAAACGTATTGTGGTGCGATTTCAAATGATGTGATTCCCCACTTAGCAAAGAGTTCTGCATTTTCAGCAATTTTCTTGTTAGTGTATTGTGAATCGTTTTCAACGAAATCTTGGAAGTTTGAGAAGCCTTCGTAGATAACTTGTGCTTCAAGAGCTGCTGAAGCTTGATAGATTTGTTCGCCTTCAGCTTTTTGTTCAGTAGATGCTGACGCAAGAACGTATTGATCTTCTGCTGCTCCTACTGGTACCCAAACTGCAACGAAACCACTCATATCAACAGTAGAGAAACCTTTGATTTCATCTGCTGTGAAGTAGAGGTAGCCATCAGCATCAGTTGTTTTAACAAGAGTTGTATCTGAATCATTAAGTGATGATACGATTCCGTTTTCTGTACCGATGATCAATGGACGGTAGGCTTGGTTAGTGTGGGCTGCACCCATGTTAACTTTCAAGACAGCATCTTCTTTAAGTTCCAAGTCAGGGTTGTTTGATACGATAGTCAACATACCTGAGTTACGACCATATTGACCACCTTCAGTATCAGTTGCGCTCATCAAATCTTGACCGTAACGTACAGAAACATAAACACCGTTGTTAGTTGCAGCTGTTGAACCGTCAGCAACTGTTGCAGTTGCATCAAGATAGTCAACGTATGATGTTTGACCACCTGCTACATATTTAGAACGTGCTTCAAGAAGTGTTGTGATTTGTTCATGGTATGGAGACTCAGTTTCCATGTATTGACCGTTATCTGTGTAAAGGTCACCATAGTAAACACGAGTTGCTTGACCCATATTTTGAAGCATGATTGCATAAGCTGCAGGAATGTTGTAGTGAGTGAATTTCTTATCAACACTGTTCATGTCTTCATTATAGATAGCGAAGGCTTGTTTCAATTGATCAAGCGTGAATGTGAAGCCATCTGTAGTTGGATCGATGTACTTGCTGATGATGTTAGCAATAACTGTTTGAACTTCTGAGTCGTGGGCACGAACGAAGATGTAAGATGCTTTACCAGTATCATCATAAGATGTCACGTTAGAACGGTCAACAAGACCATAGTAACCACCATTGATAATGTCATCAAGTTTTGCAGTACGAGTTTCCCCACCAGTTTCTGATGTAATTGGGCGAGTCAATGCGTAAAGGAGTGACAGACGAAGTCCGTTATCCATGGCAAGTGCACCACCATTTGTGTCGTAGTTGTAGTATGGGTCGTTGTGTGACCATGCTTCAAGGATTGAGATGTGAGCAAGTGCATTTGCTTCTGTCTCATCAATACCGTAAGCAGCTTTGAAGAGGTTAGTATAAAGTTGAAGCATATCGGCATCAACGTTATCTACCGCATCGACACGAACACCGTCAAAGTTGGCAGTATCATCACCAAAGACGATTGTACCCCAGTTCATGAGGTAGTAAAGTTGGTTAAGCATTTCAGCTTGAACAACAGGGTTTGAGTTATCGATATCGTTTGAAAGCAAGAACTCATAACCACCAAGTCCACCATTGTCATTACCAACTGTGTACTTGATATCGCCTGTTTGGTTAGTAGGCGTGCGGTTAAGCAAACGATAGTCAGAGTTAGCCCACTCAGTCAAATCACTGTTAACATAAAGGAGGGCACCTTTTTGCAAGTGGTCTGAGTTAGGTGTTTCTGATGTCATGTTCCATTTGTCTTGAGTAGTAACAAATGAACTGATCACTTCACGCAACCAGTCAGTAGTTGCTTGTGCAGTGATTTTTTGTTCGATTTTAACTTGGATAGCTTTTACGGCTGTGTTAAGAACGACTTGTTCTTGATCAGCTGTATAAGTTGTATCCAAACCGAAGTAATCTGACATGTAGTTCAAATATGATACTTGTGTATCAACATCTGGCCACCATGCCATAAGAAGTGGACGGAAATCACTTTCAGTTGAGGCAACCCATGTTGTCCCGTTTTCAAGGATTTCAGTAGGACGGTACCAGCTATCAGCTGTCAAGTAGCCGTCAATCAATTCAAAGCTTGCTTCTGTTGAATCATAAGCACGGTTGTTGCTTGTGAAAGCGTCAGTAAGATTTGTCAAACCTTGAGTAAATGAGTAAGTTGATGCACTTGTAAGGGCACCAGTTTCATCAAAGTACAAGAGTTGACCATCAACAGTGATAGCGAAGTTAGTTTTGTAAGAACCATCTTCTTGTACATAGTAGTACTTACCATCAACAAGTTTGATGTTGCTCAATGACAAAGCAGCTTCTTTTTCTTGTTCTGAAACAGTTGCACTAGCAGCTTCTGATGCTGTAGTAGTCGCTTCAGTTGCTGTTGTTGCAGCAGTGGTTGTTTCTTCTGATGTTGTTTCAGCAGTTTCTGAGACAGTAGTTTCTGTACTTGCTTCAGAAGTCGTCGTAGTTTCTGATACTACGCTTGCTTCTGCAGCGGCTTCATCTGTTGTTGCAGCTTCAGTTGTTGAAACAGTCTCTTCCGTAACTGATTCAACAGTAGTCGATTCATCTGATACTAGTGTCGTTGTTGTATCGTTATCAGTAGTAACCGATTCAGCAGAAACAGATGCTGGTGCACCACCAACAATCCCTGCCAACGCTACAGCAGCAACGCTAAGAGTTACCCAATGTTTTTTAACTTTGTGTAACTTAAAACGAACTTTCTTCTCCATTTTTTATCCTCCTATGGACAATAAAGATATGCAAGCAAATAATGGATTAATTAGATTAACCCATTATTATTTTACTCTTAAATTATATAAGATAACTTCCAGCTTTGACTTTTTCTTGCCTATATGAAACAAATCAAAGCTTCTGCAAATCTTTTTCTAATGTCTCAACAACGGAATAACACTCCAAACTCTTGAGAACTGTTAGGCATTCCTGGATATCAGACATAGCATTTGAATAGCCCAGGCGGTAAGAATAGAAGGCACGATTAAACTTAATCAAGAGCTTCTCATAAACATAAGTATCTGGAATATCCAGATGCTCCAAATAAGTGATAAATCGACGTGCTAATTGAAGATTATCGTCCAAGATACATACTCGGACTACTTTTAACAGCATACGCTGAACAATCGTCCTGTTTTCAGGAACGTTTGAATAAAACTGTGTACGTGCCAACATCTCGCTAGCAAACACATCCAACATATCAGCTGGGAAGAAATCAACACAACTTGTGAAGAGATTTAACTCATAACTTCCCCACTCATCAACAGAAAAAAGGTAATCTGTTAAAAATTGCAGTTCAGTAGGCTTCAAAAGCTTGTGATCATGAAGATCCAAATAGTGGGCCTTGGCTGCGATTAGATTCAACTGATATTTTTTAACCTTTGGATTATCTTTCTGAAGGTTTTGGCACTGTTGGACAATAGATTCTAATTTTACAATATTATGTGCATCAACTGCTTTGGATAAATTATCAAAAAATTGTAAATCATCTGAAAGGTTATAATTTTGGCTAATAAGTAGAAACTCATTAACACTGGTATTCATTCGATTTAGGCATTCGTAAAAGATGTTAATAGTGATGTTGCTGATCCCTCTCTCGAATCGAGACAACTGTGACACAGAGACAATCCCTTCTGAAACCTCTTGCAAGGACATATTTCGGGATAAACGAATCTCTTTAAAAATTTTTCCAAAATCTTGATGTAACTGTTCTTTTCTTTGCATATACGCTCTCTCTCTCTTATGCATTATTAAAAAGTTTTATCAATTGATATTTTTATTATTTTTTCTATAAACGACGCTACTTTATTTTCTCTCCTTTTCTAAAAACACTAATACCTTTTATTTTAACATAAATATTTGTAGCGTCAAATCATTTAATCGAGTAAAGTTTTCTTTACTTAACAATGATTTTATCATATCTTTATAACATTTTTAAGTCTTTTCTGACATTTTGATGACGATTATTTTTTATTTTTTGAACTTGAAAGATATTTTTGACGATTTAGATAAGAGTATATTTTAATTGGATGAGTGAAAAATTAAATCATTTTTTCTGCTATATTTTCACGTTACTTTCGTTATATCAACACTTCTTTTCTTGTATATGGGATAATTTAAGCAAAAAGAAAGAGGCTGGGCAAAAACGAGCTTCAACATAAAACCACACAATGATTTCCGTCTCGAAAACAATCAAGACGAAAGAATCACTGTGTGGTTTTTGAGT